>SUWZ01000041.1 GCA_015061185.1 Bacteroidales bacterium | reverse complement strand
AAGATTTGAAATGCTCTCTTTTCCTGTGTTTATCGGGGATGTGGGCATGTCGCAGCCTGCAAATTGACCTATAGGTCCCATTTGTTGGGTTCAAATACCTCGCGCCATAATAGTACAAACCAGTCTCGTTGTCCAACTCTTTGGCATTGAACAAGAAATTAGTTGAGAATTGGGAATTACGCTCTTCTACAAATACCTCTCCATATGGAATGTATTCGATGTGCTGGGCGATGTTGCCGTCTGCATCTGTCACGTAGGAAGTTGAACCAAGATGATCTGGGTGATAGAAGAAAATCAATTTTTCTTCTGCCTCTGAATCCATTGTAGGCTCGTATTCCTCGTCGTCCTTCTTGCCGTTGCCATTACTATAATCGATGTGTAGGGCTTCGAATCTGGCTTTTATAGTTTCAGACTGCTTGTCGTCATACTTCTTGCCTCCTGCCTGCTCCACTCTTCTCGGATCAGCTCCGAAGCCGTCTATATTGCCAAGTTTGGATGCGATTCTTTGGTTTGCCGCATAGATATGCTTTGTGTAAGCTCCACCATTCGACACCACGAAGTATGGGCTGACATAGGCTGTGAATTTTATCACTGCATTGTTTCCACCAACCTTCTTGCCATTGACATGAACCATTTCTGTCTCGCTCGTCAACTTCACTGTTCTTTCGCCAGCGGCATCGTAGAAGTAGCATGACACGCTTCCGTTGTTGTTCACGGCAAGTAGGCGGTTCTCCTCATCCCATAGGAAGGATTTCAACACATCCTTTTGCTCTGCAACTTCCGAATTCTGTTGTTCCTTCGATGCAACCGACACTGATGTCATGTTTCCATTGGCATCAAACTCGTAATTCTAGGAAAACAAAGAATGCATGTCTGACCATTCTATTAACATTGCATTGGTAGTAAAAGATATCGTATCGATGAACAATTATCCACACATGCAACATTAAACATCGCCAAATTTACAAACATATATAAATCAAGAAATTATACACAGACATTCAACACATCAACTGAGTTTTTGAAATTAAACACAATTATCAATTTCTGTGCAACACTTAAACATATGGCCAGAGCTCATCGCAAAAGACATATTTATAATCAGAGCCAAACAAAGAATCCGCATCTGATATTATTTCTTGACTCACTTCATTTTCTTCTACTAAAGACGCCATATTAGAAATTTTATCAATAAATACAACTTCAAATTGTAATTCTTTTAACCCTTCATTAAGGATGTATACAACTTCAGTAATTGTACTTGCTTTAACTAATACATTGACCCAGGCTCCAATATATTTGTTATTATCATCTTCGTCCTTGTCTATCAAGTCATTAAAATCAAAGCCTTTACATGCTTTAATTTGAACAACTGTTAACCACATTTTTTTATAATCTATTTTCATTCTGGATTAATTTTTGTAGATTCAACTGTATAATGAACATTTTTACCACCATGCATTTTTTCTCCATTTCTTGTCTGTAGAGTCAACTAGCAAGTGCAAAATTATAAAAAATGTTTAAAGAACTCATCTTTGGGAGCGGAAAAATTCAATTTTTCTCTTGGTCTTAAATTAATCTTTTTCTGTACCTTCTTGATAAAGCCATCAGAGAAGCCGTTTAAATTTTATTTTTAAATTTATTCTGAGTTTCACTCTCTTATTTTCGGCATCTTTGAGGTTCTTTTTATCCTCAAAGATGCACGAAATATAATACTAACAACTCTTATAAAAATCGATTTAAAAATTATCCTCTAAAATTCTTTTTAAAACTGTTTGACAAGAGATCTCTCTGTTGGCAGCTTCCGGGATTACCAATGATTGAGGACTTTCAATAACATCATCTGTCACAATCATATTTCTACGCACAGGAAGGCAATGCATAAAGTAAGCATTATTGGTTAATGCCATTTTTTCTGCACTAACTGTCCAACTCATATCTTTGCTCAATATCTTTCCGTAATTAGGATCCATATATGCCGACCAATTTTTTGCATAAACAAAGTCAGCATCTTTCAGTGCCTCATCTTGATTATATACAACCTTAGCTCCCCTCACAAACTTTGGATCCAAATCATACCCTTCAGGATGTGTGATAACAAAATCGACATTCGCTTCATTCATAAAATCAGCAAAAGAATTAGGAACAGCTTGAGGAAGCGCCTTTGGATGAGGTGCCCAAGTTAAAACAACCTTAGGTTTTGCCACTTTTTTATGCTCTTCTATCGTAATTAAATCTGCAAATGCCTGCAATGGATGAACGGTTGCCGACTCCATACTGAACACAGGTTTACCTGAATATTTTATAAATTGATTCAAGATAGTCTCTTGATAATCAAACTCTTTATTTTCAAAATTAGCAAAAGAACGAACTCCGATTACATCACAGAATTGAGCCATCACAGGAATAGCCTCCAAGAGGTGTTCAGACTTATCACCATCCATGATTACTCCTCGCTCTGTTTCCAATTTCCATGCCCCCTGATTCACATCCAAAACAATAGTGTTCATACCCAAATTCATACCTGCTTTTTGGGTGCTTAAACGTGTTCTTAAACTATTATTAAAGAAGACGCATAGCAATGTTTTATTTTCACCTAAGTGCTTATATGCATAACGATTTTTCTTGATTTCTAAAGCTTCTTGAACAGCTTTGTTTAAGTCGCCTAAATCTGAGGCTGTCATAAATGTTCTCATATCGTAACTTTTAAATGATAACTAACTTCTTACTTGACCATTCCCTTTTATAATCCACTTATAAGTGGTTAGTTCTTCCAAAGCCATTGGACCGCGAGCATGCATTTTTTGAGTAGAGATTCCTATTTCGGCACCCAACCCAAATTGTGCACCATCTGTCCACGCTGTTGTAGTATTCGTATAAACACATGCTGCATCTACCAGATTATCAAACATAGCAATAGAATTCTCATCTGCACTAACAATAGCCTCACTATGTTTTGAACTATATTCGGCAATATGCTCAATAGCTTGTTCTACACTATCTACAACCTTAACGGCCATTTTATAGTCTAAAAACTCCTTCCCAAAACTTTCCGAAGTAGCTTTATTCAATAGTCCTGAAGGATAATTTCCCCTCAAAACGGAATAGGCTTTTTCATCAGCAAAAAGTTCAACATTTTTCTCCGATAAACGATGGCACAATGCAGGAAGATCGGTCAAACGACTTTCATGCACCAACAGACAATCCAATGCATTACATACACTCACACGTCTGGTTTTCCCATTGAAAATTACATCTGAGCCTATTTTTAAATCTCCACTTTGATCAAAATAGAGATGACAAACTCCTGCACCTGTTTCTATTACCGGCACTTTTGCATTATCTCTGACAAAATTAATAAGACCTGCACTACCTCTTGGTATAATCATATCTATATAATCAACAGCCACCAACATCTCTCCGGTAGCCTCTCTTCCGGCAGGCAAAAGTGCCACTATATTCTTGTCCACCCCAAATCGGTCCAACACAGAATGAATTACCGAAACAATTGCCGTATTAGATGCATGGGCATCTGTTCCTCCTTTCAAGATGGAGGCATTCCCCGACTTTAAACAGATGGAAAAGACATCGAAACTCACATTGGGACGAGCCTCATATATCACTCCAACAACACCAATAGGAACTGAAATACGTTTCAACGACAAACCATTTGGTCTTACACTCTCTTTCAGCACTTTACCCAAAGGAGAAGGCAAACTTGCAACATTGCGAATATCGGATGCGATTCCCGACAATCGTTCATTCGTAAGCAAAAGACGATCATACATCGGGTTCGACTTATCCATTTTATCCAAATCTTTTTGATTTTCTGCTAATATAAAATCGGCTTGCGCCTCTGTCTCATCAGCCAATGCCAACAAAATTTTATTTATCGTCTCATCGGTCATGCAATTCAAAGAACGAGAGGCCTTTTTTACTGCTGCAAAAACATTGTTCAAATTCATACTTTATCGAGTTTAATTAACACCCTAAAAAATATAGAGATAATCGTAGTGGATTATCGGTTTTTTACCTTTCTTTCCAATATAGAGACGTGCATCAGAACTTTTGTATTGAGTTCTTCCAACTCCTAATTGATTGCCCTCAGCGTCCATCACCTTAACAATATCATCCTTTTCAAAATCACCTTCCACACGAGTCACGCCCACCAACAATACGGAAGAGGCTTCATCCCCCTCCACAATAGCCAATCTGGCACCCTCATTTAAATAAATTTCTCCTCTTGCGAAGCCTTCACTATGCGCAATCCACTTTTTTACACTTGTTGCAGGCTCATCTGAAGGAACAAAACGAGTGCAAACAATATCCTCCTCTTTCAATAACAAATCAACCAAAATATCATCTCGTTTGCCATTAGCAATAATAACCTCCAAACCCTCATCAGCCACTTTGCGTGCTATATTCGTTTTGGTCTGCATACCACCGCGACCAAAAGAGGATTTAGACGATTGAATATAGGAAGATAAGTCTCTCTTACCTGGCAAAACTTCACGTATAACAGATGATTGGGGGTCGGATGGATTACCATCAAAAATACCATCGATATTACTCAAAATAACCAACTTCTCTGCTCCCATCATCGTAGCAACAATTCCGGACAACTCATCGTTATCCGTAAACATCAATTCGGTAACAGAAATCGTATCATTCTCATTCACTATCGGAACAACAGCGTGTTGCAACATCACCTCCATGCAATTTCGCTGATTTAGATAATGTGCACGTGTTCCTAAACTCTCTTTGGTGGTCAAGACTTGTCCGCAAAAGATACCTTGCTCTTTAAAGAATTCATAGTAGTGATTTATTAATTTTGCTTGACCTACAGCCGAAAAGAGTTGGCGAGCCGACACTGCATCCAACTTATTATCGGGGAGCATAGCCCTACCGGCTGCAACTGCCCCCGAGGAGATCAAAATCACCTCAATTCCTGCTTTGTGCAAAGTAGAGACTTGATGCACCAATTTCTCTATACGACTCAAGTCTAAGCCTCCCTCTTGGAGAGTCAAAACATTACTTCCTATTTTTATTGCGACACGTTTTACCATACAAACAAGTTAACAAAAGTACTACTCCTTACGAATCTCTTTTCGTTTGATTTTACCACTGATGGTTTTGGGCAACTCATCCACAAATTCCACCACACGAGGATACTTATAAGGAGCCGTAGTTTTCTTGACATGATCTTGTATTTCCTTTATAAGTTCTTCTCCTGCACGATTCTTATAACTTGCAGACAAGACAATTGTAGCTTTAACCACCTGTCCTCTAACCTCATCCGGAACACCGGTAATAGCACACTCTACCACCGCCGGGTGCGTCATCAATGCACTTTCCACCTCAAAAGGTCCAATACGATAACCGGAACTTTTGATTACATCATCTGTTCTACCAACAAACCAATAGTAACCATCCTCATCGCGCCATGCAACATCACCTGTGTGATATATTCCATCGCAAATTACCTCATTGGTTTTCTCTTCGTCTTTGTAGTATCCTTTAAATAGTCCGATTTGAGCTCTCTTGTCTAAACGAATAACAATCTCACCTTGCTCTCCATCCTCAACAGAGCGACCATCAGCAGAGATTAAATCCATATCATAAGCCGGATTAGGAACTCCCATCGAACCGGGTTTTGGTTCTATCCATGGGAAAGTAGCAATTGTTACAGTTGTCTCTGTTTGACCGAATCCCTCCATCAACTTAATGCCGGTTTCCTTATAAAAAGTATCATAAACAGCCGGATTTAATGGTTCACCTGCAATAGTACAATACTTGAGAGATGACAAATCGTATTTAGACAAATCTTCTCGAATCATAAACCGGAAAACAGTTGGAGGTGCACAAAATGAGGTGATACGGTATTTCTGAATCATCGCCAACATATCAGCCGGGGTGAATTTCTCATGGTCATAAACAAAAACTGTAGCACCTACAATCCACTGACCATACAATTTTCCCCATACAGCTTTTCCCCAACCTGTATCTGCCACAGTTAAATGCAAACTATCCTCTGTTAGGTTATGCCAATACTTAGCCGTAACGATATGACCTAAAGGATAAGTATGAGAATGAACCACCATTTTAGGATTACCTGTTGTTCCAGAGGTAAAATACATCAAAAACAGATCGTCATTGCTATTTTTCTCAGGACGGACAAATGGTTTTGATTCGTCCAACCCTTTATGGAAGTCGCACCACCCTTCAGGAACTGATGGTCCTACAGAAATACAATACTTTATTGAAGGAGAATCTTCTAAAGAAGAAGCAACATGCTGCAAAATCAACTCATCACCAACAGCAACAATCGCTTTAATTTCAGCAGCATTGGCTCTATAAACAATATCTTTTTTTGTCAACAAATGAGTAGCAGGAATAACCACTGCATTAATTTTATGTAAGGCAACAATACTAATCCAGAACTCATATCTACGTTTTAAAATCAACATAACTTTGTCTCCTTTACCAATACCTAACGACTGGAAATAGGAGGCAGCCTTGTCTGTTTCTCTCTTCATATCAGCAAAAGTAAAGTCAATGTTTTCACCTTTGTCGTTCGTCCAGCGCAAAGCTACTTTCTTCGGAGCTTTTTCTGCCCATGCATCTACAATATCGTAACCGAAATTGAAATTTTCGGGAACATTGAGTTTGAAATTAGTCTTAAAATCTTCGTATGATTCAAACTCTGTTTTATCTAAAAATTTTTCTAACATATCTATAATCGGGACTCCCCGCATTTATTTAACAAATTAGAATATTCCATTATTCATTTGAGCTGATTTAACAAAATACTCTTAAATCATCTCTAACTAAACCTTAAATAATGATGGCAAGGAACTTTACCGGCTGATTATTCAATGCTTTCATTCCATGCAATTTATTAGAATCGAAATAGATACTATCCCCTTCATTCAAGGTTAGTTCTTTGCCATTGATACTCAACAACAAAGTACCCTCAAGAATCATATTAAACTCTTGTCCCGGATGAGAATTCAAATGCAACGGCTTGTCATTTGGCTCAACAGTTACAATAAATGGATCGGCTTTTCTATCCATAAAACCTGCAGCAAGGGATTGGTATTTGTAGGCTTTAGTCCTCTCCATTGCTGTTCCTTGTCCCTTACGAGTAAGGTAATAAGTTTTCATGTGGGGATCTTCACCAAACAAAAGCGTTGTCATCTCCACATTACAATGTTGAGAGATACAATGCAAGATACTTACCGGTATATCTTTTTCTCCACTCTCATAAGCGATGTAATCATTTGTTGAAACGGCACAAATATCAGCCATTTGCTCGAGAGTCATTTCCAAATCCTCTCTCAAACCTCTCATACGAGAAGCAATTTGTTTAATTTGTTCGTTAACCATACGATATATTTTTACAGAGAAAACTCACTGATTGACAAATTGTTACTTATTTGTATTTGCTTTAATTCCTTGAATAACTGCATTGGAAAAACCATACTCCTCCATTTTGTTCAGCCCCTTGATTGTCCATCCTCCTGGGGTGGTCACTTTATCTACTTCAACCTCTGCATTTTCTTTGTTATTCAAAAGCAACGAAGCAGCACCCATGATAGTTTGGGCAATTACTTCCTGAGCAATGTCCGGACGAATACCTAACTCGACAGAGCCTTCGACCGCAGCTCTCACATAACGCAATGCATAAGCAATACCACAAGAAGAGATAGATGTATAGGCTGCCATCTGAGATTCCGGAATAACAATGGCTTTACCTAATTGAGAAAAAATGGATAAAACAGAGGATTCTTGCTCGGCAGACGCATTCAAAGAAGAGACAAACGTCATACTCTGTCTAAGCGCAATCGCGGTATTGGGCAAAACCCTAAACAAAGTAAAATTGGCAGCCAACTTAGTTCTGATTTGAGCCAACTCTACCCCTGCAGCTATCGAAATAAGGGTATGTTTTTTTAGGTCTAAAACAGAAAAAATCGAATCCAAGACCTCATTCATTAACCATGGTTTTACGGCCAAAATAACATAATCGGCCTGCTTTACCACCTCCGCATTGACATTAGAAACATAAATTCCTGCATCAATTGCCTTCATGGCATCTAAATTTTGAGGCAATACATCTGCGCAAAATAGTTCAGAAGCTGAGCACAAACCGCTTTCATACAAACCTTTAACGATTGCTCCTCCCATATTGCCACAACCAATCACAGCTATCTTCATACTTACTTATTTTTTAGGTGAATTTATAAAATTCACTTTGATTAATCCAATTTGCAAATTTAATAAATCTAATTTAGAATGTAGAGGATGTTTTGAATTTTATTAAAATTTATTTTTCAGGTAGGTTCAATGCACTGTGTGCGTTTCAAGTTGCAAATTTAAAGTTTATGGTTGTAGGTTGCAATGTGCAGACGTAGGTTTAAGGTTTCAAGTTGAAGGTTGCAAGTGGCAGAGTACCTGAAACTTGCAACCTGAAACTTGAATCAAATTTCCAATTCTTACTTGTTATAAACAACTTCAATCGAGCCATTCATCACTGCTCCATTTTTCATTTGAGCTGTATAGAAATAGACTCCCGGATCAACCAAAATGCCGGACTTTGTTCCGTCCCAACCATTATCTCCTTCAAATACCTTTTGTCCGTATCGGTCAAAAATAACCACATGGTGTCTCTCCAAGAATAGGTCGTTATACCCGTCTTTCACATAAGGAGTGAAAGCGGTTGCCAACTTCGACATGACATCAATTTTTACCAAGTTGGTAGCTACAGCAGGACAAACACCATCACCGACTACTACATAATAAGAAGCAGAATCTTCAGGTTGCATAACATAGGCAGATGGCAACTCATTGCTTAAATCTATCTCATGAATACGATTATCTGATGCTGTTGTAATAAGTTGAGGAACACCTGACAGGTCATATCCTTTCTCTCCATCAAAATCATCATTTACTTGGTACCAGTGATAGAACAATGGTGCAGATATCAACTCCTCTTTTGCACTAAGCAACAAGGATACCTCCTCGCCAATGAAGAACATGGTTGTGTCCGGTCTTCCCTCTATTGCCAAACCAAAATCGCCCGACTGATGACGGTAATAGACATCAACTTTCACCGGTTCATTCTCGCCAATGGTATCAGAACGTCCACATGCATTCTCTGCATAGTAGTAGAAACTTCTTCCATCAAAATCCATTGGAATTTCATCCAACGATTCATATTTTTTATCACCAATTATCCACCCTTTTTCTGTAACATCATTATTTCTTGATAAAACAGATACTTTGATAGATGATAGAGGCAAAGAGTCGCCGGCACAGATATTAAACCCTCCTCTTCCATAATCTACAGAAACAGTTGGAACATCCATTGCCAAAATAGAGAATCCTGCATTTTTTGAAATACAACCTTCGTCACTTTTCACATTATACGAATATTCATACGCAGGCTCCAACGGTGATAATTTTGACAAATCTGATTCCGGATTAACAAGCCACTGAATAGTCACCTTCTCAAATTTGCCCTCTTTTGATTTTGGCAAACTTGGTATATTCTCTTTATCATTCAAGCAGAAAGAGAAACTCTCCACTTGAGGTACTTCCGGAACTGCGTAAACAATCACAGGAACAGTCCCTTTATTATCACTCAAGCAATTATATACACTCGTCACTGTGTAATGGAAATTATAACTACCAGCTACCAATGATTTTAAATCCGGCGCTGAATTGATTTTCTCCTTTAAGTCTGCATCTTTATACCAATTAAAAGTCACCTCATCCAATTCTTTCCCTTGCGAAACGGGCAAAGTTGGTTTCTTTTCAATGTTGGCACAGAATGGCGCAACAGTAAGTGTTGGCAATTCCGGCTGCGGATAAACTGTGATTTGCGCACTTGCTGTATCGCTACAACCTGTCAGAGTATCTGTTGCCACCACATAGTATAATCCTGTAGCCAAACTACTCTTCAATATAGAATCTCCTGCGAAACGCCAAGCACCCGTCGAATAAATCGGATTTGAACTTATCTCTTTGAAATAATAATCTGTCTGATAAACGGTTCCCTCCACAGAGACTTGCTTAGTTAGATCAACACTATCCGCAGAACAAGCAGCAATCTCATCCATCGAAACGGAAATGATAGCCTCCTTTGACGTTTCCACAAAAATAGTCACGCTATCCAATGTTGAATTTCCACAAGGGTCTGCCAAACGGATATAGACGGTGGTCGTTTGAGATATACGCACTGTTGTATCAGGTGTTTGTGTATAAATTAGGTTCTCAACATTGGCACAATTATCGGCCAAATCGCTCATAACCAACGAACTTAAATCCGGAACTCGATAGATACATCTTCCCTCGTAGATTGGCATTACCGTATCTTTAGTCACCACAAACGAAGGGGCAACCGTATCTTTAATAGTAATAACCTGAGTAACCGTATTGCTGTTTCCTGTCGGGTCTTTTGCTAACCATGTTTTAGTAATCGTGTAACTATAATGAGCACAACTATCTAAATTTTCGCTTTGCGTGCTAACACTATCTCGTAAGGTCAATGTGATATTCGCTATAGGTGCACAATTATCCTCAACCATAGGCCACTTATGAACATACTCTCCATCGCAACGCAAAAGTGTATCCTTTGGAATGGTATTAAATGTCGGGCTCTCTGTATCGCGCACTGTTATCACTTGAGTCAGAGAGTCTATATTTCCACTTTCATCTGTAGCAAACCATGTCTTGGTCACTGTATAATTATAATATGTGCTATCTGCAGTATTTTCACTTTGTGTACTTACACTATCAAGTGTTACAACTATCTCTCCTCCACTATTATCACTGATAATCGGCCACTCTTTTAACATCTCGTCATGACAAGCAATAGCGGCATCAGCAACATTCGAGTTGTCAAAAGTTGGCACAACAGTATCTAATAGGGTTACATAACGCATACAAGATAAACTACGAGAGGCGATAAATTTCCCATAATCCGCATCGATTTTATAGGTGTAATAAAGAGAGTCTTTACCTAACCCAAACTCATACGCATCATTGATCGCCACATTCTCATCATCCACTCTGGCTGCATGTGCAACTTTAACTTGACGACAAAAATCTGTTACAACAGAATCTTTATACCCCAATTCTACTAACTCTCCAAAGGTGTATGAATTGCCATCAGGCTCAACGTAGAAAATATCATTGGTCTTTTCAGGACAAGTTAGTGGTACGCTATCCAGAACAGTCAATATTTGTGATGAGGTACAACTATTTCCGGACAAATCGGTTATCGTCCAAGAAATGAGTGTCTCTCCAATTGGATAAGGTTCGTCCCAAGCCACTGACGCTCCGTTGCAAGTTCTGGCAAATTTTATCGTTAGAGAATCTGCCAATGAACAATTATCTGTTGCCCCAATTCCTGCGGCTGTCACTGCCCCTAAGTTTAAAGCAACCGATGCAGTATCTACCGAACAATCAGTTTCTGCATAGAAAAGTGTTTTTCCCCAGAAATTTCCACACTTAGGAGAAACAGTATCAATCAATGTAACATACCGATGACATGCTAAATTACGCTCTGCAATAAATTTAGATGGGTCACGCTCAATTTTGTATGTGTAATAAATAGAGTCTAAACCTAAATTGAAGATATGATCATTTCCTATTGTTGTACCATCTACGGTCTGACGCATTGCATGAGCAACCCATTGGTCGCCACGACAATTATCTGCCACCAACGAATCTTTATATCCTAATTCAACCAATTGTGCGAACGAGTAAGAGCAATCATCCGGTTGCACATAGAAATGGTCATTCGTAATCTTTGGACAAACCAACGGAACACTATCAAGAATAGTGATTACCTGAGTAGCGATACAGAAATTACCGGAACCATCCACCACTTTCCACTCCAACATTGTCTCTCCTATTGGGAATGGAGCATTTAACTTCTCAGCCACTCCGCCAAATGTTCGATTCATGGTTAATGTCAAAGCTTCACCACTATTATCTGAAATTCCTAATTTATCTTTTAGAATCTCCTTTTCAGCTTCCGATAATTCTCCCCAAGAGGCAGCCGGCACATTGAATCCTACCAACGATGTATCAACCTTGCAACTATCAAATGCATAGAACAATGTTTTGTCGTTCCAATATTTTCCACAACTTGGCATTGTTATATCTTTCACGGTTAGATTTATATCACACACCTTGGTGTAACATCTTTCTTCCACAGAAAAACGAATTTTATAATTTCCGTTTTCCAAACGAACAGAAGTATCTGTTGGCAACTTCTCCAACAAATTATCCCAACTTCTATCCAATAACAAAGAGGGATCGCCTTCCGCAAGAATCTTGCTCACTTGTAAACCAATTTTTGCAGAGTCTGCACAAGATTGGAACGTTGGGAATGGAAGATACAGCAATGTATCTTTACTTTCTCCCTGCAATTCAATTTCCGATGGGAGTTCAGTACATACTACATCATTTGCACTATTGTTCTTAAATTTAAATAGGGTATCGATGTGCAATGTACATGTTAAGTCATTGCGAATAACCCTATTCACATCCAATGACACCGGCATTCGTTTCGTTCCACAACCTGGCTTATCCAACTCAATTAAAGGGTTTTCTGTAAATGCTGCATTATTCCACGAATAGAAATATCCTATAGAGTCTGCTGCTATTGTCACCTTGCCATATTTAGAGATACAAACAGAATCCGAAGCTCCCAAAAGCTGTCCTGCTTCATCTTTCAGCAAGACATCGACATCAGGAGTTTGATAAGCAAAAATCTTAACAGAGACAGTATCTTTGGCTCTCGGATCATCCGCTTTAGACGGATCCGGATCTTGTGCAATAACTCGGAATAAATATTCACCATCCAAATTATTCGGCAAAGTCAAATCAAAGTAGAGCGAATCTTTCCCAACGGAAGGAACGGTATCAACCTCAATTTGACTAATTAAATCTTCTCCTTTCTCATTCAAGAATGCCCAGACGTAACCATTCATACCATTACCCAAATTGGTTTCATCATACGGAGTTAAGAAATATCTTCTCTGTGCCGCTGCTCCCGTCTCTTTAGTGACACACAACAACGTATCTTGGGCAGAGAGACCTGCAAGCGTATCAGGATATTTCACGCAATCCAAACGTTTGGCAAACTCCACCACAAAGGAGGTATCCTGACCAACATTTTCTGTCATATTGTTTTTAACAATAGCTCTAAACTGCACCGTATCCGGATAAAGCCCATTCACCATCTGATAATTAAAGGTCACTTTATTATCATTCGATGAAAACACTTTAGTGGCAAAAGGGGTCCATGCATTATAAACACCATCTGACACTCCGGCTTTTGGGTAATTCACTTGCCACTCTATCTCTGCCCCCTCTTGATAATGGTGTGCAGAAAGAGTAATTTGTTCTCCCGGGCAACCTTGTCCTTTATCAATACAAATATGCTCTGTATTCATACCTACATAGTCCACGAAGATAACATCTTGATTGTCATGATTATAAACATTCGTAGAGAAGACATAAAATAAATTAGCAAAGTTAGGGTCATTATAATTAGGGAAAGCATTAATCTTAATAGTAAGAGTGTACCACCCATAATAATTCCACTTATCGCTACCGCACGTCAAATCTTGCCGAACCACACTTCCTGATACTAAATTAAATGTTGCTCCATTCCCAATTTGAACAGTAGCAGTATCTCCACAAAGAGTATCACCAGCCTCTGTAACTACAGGATCCTTAACAATTATTCCCGTAGTTGAAGCTCCTCCAGCACCATTTTCAAATCCCAAACCGTATGAAGCACCATGATCTTGAATCGGGTCACCACCCAAGTTTCCGATGAAGAAACGGAATTCCAACGAACCGGCACGACCGCGATACAACTCCCAAGGGAAGTAGAACATAACCGACCCACGTTGAGCATTATTAGGACGAAGCACATAAAAAGCATTACCGTCCGAAGTTCCCGTGGGCAAAACGGCATATTCATTCGCTCCCCATCTGGAAAAAACCGAATCTGTAATGAGGTAAGTATTGTTCGCAGAAAGAGTTTCGTCATACGTCAACGAATTTAAATAACCTTGCGCAGAAGGCGGCAATGGTCCACCATCCGGCAAAATACGCACGCCCGAGAGAGTCGTGGTTAAAATAGACTCCGTTGCAAAATTTTGATTGACGACAGAAGAATCCTTTCTATTGAAGTCGGATCCAATTAAACTCTCCACCAATCCATCTGACGTAGATTGACAATTTTGTGCAACAAGGGTTTGGCAAGACAAGAAACCGAAAATTATAAGTAACAATCCTAATTTCTGTCTGAAACTGCTCCTGATTTTCATGGTAAATGAATACATTCTATAATTTTAAAATTAACATTTTTTTGTATAACTCTTCATCAAAACACATCTCAAGACCTCCACAAGATTTTCATTTATACTTGACAACTTCCATAAATCATGATTTTCATTTTTTATGACAAACCACATTTCAGAGGCTTTTGAATTCATTTTATTTATCTTAGAACCAACCTAAACAAAATACCCTTCAAAATCACCTCAACCCAATTTATAGAATTTAAAAATATAAAATTAATTTCTTCAAGGGTGCAAAATTATATATTTCGTTGATTTCCACAAATAAAACTTCAATTTTTATGCAATAAAACGAATAAATTTGAGAGAATTACTACCTATAAGGAAAGAAAATTATCTCTTCTTGCACGAATAGAGAAAAAAATAAGAGACAATCCAACATTTTTCATTGTTAATTTCTCGTGAATAACTTTGCTACAAAAAAAGGGGATAAAAAAATGAAAAAGGATACCTTTGCAACTCGAAAATGAGAAAAAGGTATAAAAATTAGCAAATTATGGCAGAACAAAGTAGAAGTTATACAAGAAGAAACGAAAATAATATTAGCGAATATACAAAACTCCCTCCTCAAGCCTTGGAGTTAGAAGAGGCTGTTTTGGGAGCTTTGATGCTGGAAAAAGATGCATATAGTTGCGTTAGCGACATCCTAAAAGAGAGCTGTTTCTACAAAGATGCTCATAAGACAATCTTTAAAGCGATTGTCTCGCTGGCTTCTAAACAAGAACCGGTGGACTTGCTTACGGTTCCGGAAGAATTGAAAAAAGAGGGTAAATTGGAAGAGGTGGGAGGCGCCTACTACATCGCTAAACTTACTGCCGGCGTTACTTCTACTGCTCACCTCGAATATCACTCCAGAATACTTGCTCAAAAGTCCTTGGCCAGAGAACTTATCACTTTCTCATCTGATATTCAACGTAAGGCTTTCGACGAAAAAACGGATATTGATGATTTAATGCAGGAGGCAGAATCTCGACTTTTCGAAATTTCTAATAAAAATATGAGTCACGACTTCCAAGAGATTAAGTCGGTTTTGGGTGAGGCTATTAAACGTATCGAAGATGCTTCCAATAAGGCTGATGGTCTAAGTGGTGTGGCTAGTGGTTTTCATAAGTTGGACGAAATTACTTCGGGTTGGCAACGCTCCGACTTGATTATCATTGCAGCACGTCCTGCCATGGGTAAAACAGCCTTCGTACTATCAATGGTAAGGAATATGGCAGAACAGGGGACTCCGGTGGCTGTGTTCGACCTGGAAATGTCTAACGTGCAACTGGTGAATCGTTTGCTCACCAACGTTTGCGAAATCTCCGGAAAGAAAATTCGTGATGGTAGATTGGATGATAATGAGTGGAAACAACTTATGCAACGCTCGCGCATCTTAGAAGATATGCCTATCTATTTGGACGATTCTGCGGCTCTGAATATCATCGACCTGAATACAAAGGCGAGACGCTTAGTGAAAGATCATGGCGTGAAATGTATCGTTATCGACTATCTTCAGTTGATGAATGCAAGCGGAATGAAATTTGGTAGCCGCGAACAAGAGGTGAGTTTGATTTCTCGTTCGCTAAAACAATTGGCTAAGGAATTGGATATTCCTATTATCGCTCTTTCTCAGTTGAACCGTGGTGTGGAAAAAACAGAAGATAAACGTCCGGGATTGGCTGACCTCCGTGAATCTGGTGCTATCGAGCAGGATGCAGATATGGTGCTATTTATTCACCGCCCTGAATACTACAAAATTTTCGAAGATCCAAGAACCGGCGAAGATTTAACCGGTATTGCTGAAATTATTATTGCTAAGCATCGTAATGGTGGCTTGGGAGATGTGCGACTTAGATTCAGAAGCGAGTTGGCTCGCTTCCAAAATCTTGACGATAAGGTGAACCTAAGTTTTGGTTCGGTTGAACATTCGTCTCAAAACAATCCTTTCCCAACGGCTCCTTCAAATTCACCTAATAACTTTGAACGTCCGGAGTTTTCCACCTCAAATAATTCAGCTCCTTTTTAGGAGCTGTTTTCTTTTCTAATTAATCGCTTGAATTTTCAATTACTTAAGGCAGATTCTATAAACGTACCCATAGAAATTACCTTAATTATACTTAAAAGAATTTGAAATTTATAAAACTTTTTATTTCCTTTGCTACCGCTTGTTATCCACACCAATATGAAAACAAATCGTTCTATATTAACATACTTCAGTGCGACATACACAACTCGCAAAATTTCAAAGGAAATTTCTCGGATTATTTCTCCCACACATGAGGAGTATGATATTACATGCCAATCTCCAACAGAAACAATATACTGCAATAAAAACGATTTACTTATCGTGGGGGTACCAGTATATGCCGGACGTGTGCCGATACAAGCTGCTAATGCATTAAAACTTTTCAAGGGGGATAATACTCCTGCAATTATCATCTGCACTTACGGTAATCGTGCCTACGATGATGCATTGCTGGAATTGCAAGATATTGTTGAACAAAACGGATTTAAAACGATTGCAGCAGCTACCTTTATCGCCCAACACTCTATATTCCCTCAAATTGCAGCAGGAAGACCGGATGAGGAGGACTACAAATTAATGGCCCAATTTGCAAAAGATTGTAATGAATTGCTATCGAAGTTAGAGGATGTTACAAAACTTCCTAAACTGAAAATTAATGGCAATCACCCCTATACCAAACATAAACAAATCCCATTTCATCCAAGCACACTAAAAATTTTGTGTTCTAAATGTGGTAGGTGCGCACAACTTTGTCCTACACAGGCTATTAAAGTTGGAAATATTTTTAATGCTAATGAAAATCTTTCTAATACAGTCTTAAAACCGCTGACTAAGGCTTTCGAAAATCACTACTATACAGATGAAAATCTTTGTATTTCTTGCGGAAGATGCTTAATCGAATGCCCTAAGGGAGCTCGCCAATACTTTAATATTCTCCATAAGGCTACTCTCTTGAAGTTTACTAATAACTACATCGAGAGAAAAGATCCGGAGTTTTTCTCTTATTCTTTATGAGCCTCTGATTTTAACAGCCTACGACTTCGCATAGATAGTTGATAACTATTCACTAAATTTTGCCATAAAACGTATGTAGCAGGTGCTACAACAACCATGGGCGAGAAAAATGTTTGTGCCATCCATATCGCCAAAATGGTATTTTTTTGTCCCAATGCTTGTCCACTCGCTATTTTATTATGATACTTTGCACCCATGTAACGTCCTACAAAAAATTGTAGCAAACAAGTAAACAAGGCTATCGCAGCAATCGCCACTGCTCCCTTCCGATGCGAAACATCCATGCCCAATAAATCTGTAGTGGTACGTGACATTAATAATACCAATGCAATCGTCCATAGCCAAAATGAGATTCCTTGTTTCTCTTTAAGAAACAGATGGACTTTCGGGAAAAATCTTGCTAAAATAATGGACAAAACAAAGGGTCCTAATACCAAAGGGAAAACCTTTTTCGCAATAACCCAAAATGCATGAGCAAAAGTAAGTGTCTCTCCACTGACTCCATGAGCGCCTATCAAAGCTAAGAACAACGGTGCCATAATGGCTATCAAAAGGTTGGTGGTGATACTGTAGGTGATTAATCCGGCTACATTCCCCCCTAATAAAGCGGTAATAACAGGTGCCGAAGTTGCAGTGGGGGCCATCAAACAAATTAGTGCTCCTGAGGCAAGGGATTCATCAATATTGTATAAAACAAAATAGATAAACAGACATGATATAAATTGAAAAAGGCCTAAATAGATATGCCATTTTTTGAACTGTATCTGACGAATTGAAACCTTACAATAGACTATCAACAACATCACAAACAGCATATATTTAGTTAGGAAAGTGATGTCTTTTATGGGGTCTTCCATAAAGTACTTGGTGACGAAAGAAATATCGACAAAAAGCGAATGGAAAATAATCCCAATCAACATCGAAATAAATAAGGCATAGGTTTTAAGAAACTTTTTCATCTTGATTTTTAATTCAATCGCAATGTTATCCCTACTGTTAAATATCTGTGTTTTGAATTCATTTTCATTAAATTAGCCTTGCGAATTCCATACAATTGTGAAATCGAATACCATGTATCTCCCTCTCGCACATAATGCCCGTCATGCTCCTTGTTCTTTTTCTTTTTAGGCTCTAAAAACAGGTACTCTCCAACTTGCAAAACATGGTCTTCAGACATATCATTGAGATGCCTCAATTCTGCAATCGTAAGTCCCGCTTTTTTAGAGAGACCATAAAAGGTATCTCCTTGTTTTACTTGCAAGCACTTTATGCCATTTACTTTATTTCGTTTAAGAGTGGGCGGAGAGACTCTCTCTGGGTTCGACACCTTTGCCGGATTAGGAGCAATCACGTTTAATGATTTTGTTCTGCGAGACTCATCTTTTGCTAAATATCGCTCCGGATTTTTATCATACTCATACAACTTATTCTGCTCGATGATATCAATTAATAGCTGAGGATACTTAGTATTGGTCGCATAGCCCGCTTTTTTAAGTCCCTTCGCCCACCCTTTGTAATCAGTTTCTGACAGTTTAAATAAATCAGCATAGCGAGGTTTGGTAAGAAATATTGAATGATCTCTAAAGGACTCCTCTGCGTTTTTATAAACTCGGAAACATTCATTTCTCTTATCATCATCTTTGTAATACCCCTTACCGGAATAATCTCCCGGACATTTAATACCAAAATGGTTGTTCGCTCTCTCTGCTAAGTCACTTCTTCCACTTCCCGACTCCAAAATTCCCTGCGCTAAGGTTATACTTGCAGGAATTTTATAGAGATACATTTCTCGAATCGCTATTTTGTGAAATTGCTCTATATAAGCCGTTGTTTGTGCTGATTGATAAGACTGTGCTCCTAAAGAAAGTACAGACAGCAACAAAAAAAGAAAAAAAGAGACAAACTTACTCATATCAAATTTTATTTCTATGCCGATGATACCTAACTCGTAATTCCTATTCCTTGCGAATCAAATTTATCACTCTGGCAGGTTCTAAATACTCCTTAGAAAGAGATGCTTCATACTTGGCTTGTGTCGTGAATAACACAATCCCATTACCACCTCGCATACCTAACGCTGCACAAGCCGGATTGGAAGAGAGAACAACCTCTACATACGCGATCTCCATAATCGGAATTCCTGTAACATTTGTTGTTTCAACACCGTCCAAAAAATAAATGGGAAGAGAAGACCCTAGAAAAGTTGTTGCTCCATGCGACTGATATTTTCTGTTGACTGCTTCCAAGGCTGTCATCTCGCCGGTTGCCTTTAGCTCCTCTTGTTTTACTATCACTCCTCCGTAAACCGTAGGTATTTCCGGCAGACGTTTCTTCATCGTTCCTGTAATCAACGAATCTTTGACATCTACTTGAATATCATCCATCCCTCCTAAAGTAAAATAGTAAGGAAGTGCATTCTCATTTTCATAAAAGAAGAAGGTATCCTTCTCCAAATCTACTTTTCTAAATGAAAAATAGCCTCTTTTACTAACTTTTTTAAGTTGCGGCGAGGAACTGGTTGATACCCTGACCTGCTTTACATCTATTTTCCCTTGAACTACTCCACTCAATGTTTGTGCGAAAATCGGTGCCGAAAAAATAATTGCTGAGATTATGGCAAAAAATCTCAACTGACCAAAATTAACATTCATACTCATTCTTGTTTAATTTGTTTTAAATTTATTTTTAATCCTAACTTAGCATGCTCTATCATAACCACATCTTCGTCGAAAACTCCTATCATACCTTTAAGTCCGGAGCCCCGACCGACCATGCGTATAAAATTCGTTCCATTGGGATACAACAAATAGTTGTATTCTCCATTCTTTGTTCTTAAACTACAGCCCCAACGCTGTGAATTTGCCGGTGTTTGATATAGAAGGCATTTAAATTGATCCGGAACATCCAACATCAATATGCTTCTAAAATCATCTCGTAAAAGATTTAATATCACCTTTTTGTTCAGTTGCTCCATGCAACTATGAACAATAAAACTATCCCTTGAAATTGAAAAATCAAATATTTGCATTCCAAAAGTTGTCATCATCACAATGCGATATGCTCTGTTTCCTTCCTCTGTCATGGCCAACATTCCGGACAAGTTATTCTCTTTAAACGTGACATCTGCCGTGAAATACAAAGGAGTTGCGAGCGAATCAAATACCGGCATTAAATTAGATCTATAAGTACTGACAGAGATAGTCGGACGCATTCCCATGCTGCGATAAATCTTGGGAGTACATCCTACTATCAACAATGTCGTTATTAATGCAAATACAATTTTTTTCATCAATTACCAATGCTAAAAACTTAGAAGCTGTTTAAATTTTATTAAAAAAAAATTAGAGTTTCACTCTCTTATTTTCGGCATCTTTGAGATTCTTTTTAACCTATTTTTATTCTCCTTTTTTGATAATAGTCCACTATTTTCTGCAAAAGAAGACTAAAAATAGATTTAAAAATCTCTCTCAAATATGCTCGAAATTAAATTTAAACAACTTCTTAATTATTCCTACTTAATAGAAAAAACAGAGGCATCAATCGGCGAGTTAAATTTCTTATTCTCAAAAATATACTCAGTATAATCATTCGTTTTTTGACCTTTTTTCAATGGCTCCAACATCTTCATTTTCACCACAGAAAAGTCTTTCTTATCCAAGTATAAATCTACCATTTCTGCTACTTTTTTGATGTTGGCGGATTGCGGATATATTTTAATTAAATACAACCCACCGGTTTGAAAGAACTCTAACTTGTAGTCACTTCCCATAGAAGCTATATTTCCACCCATACAAGCAGATATTACCTTCTTTAATTCTGCCATCATCGGATTGGATGTTGCATCCAAAACGTTCTTCTTACCATTCGCTTCCATCATCAATTTGGTTCCATTCATCACCAAATTTTGTTTGAAAGGCGTAAGGTACTGCAACGTCACTTTATCCTCTTTTTGGTAATAGAATTTACCTTTTGAGACCATTTTACTCGCCATTACTGACATAAATTTCTCTTGCGTAAAATCACTTGAAATTGTCTTGATTTTACTTGCAGATTGTTGCATTTCACTCTTTAATGCATTTACATCCGATACGGGTGTTGCTTTCTCTTGCGCCATAAGCGACACAGAGAAAATAAATGATACCAAAATTAAAAAACTCTTTTTCATATCTTTTCTATTTTTGAGCAGATAGAGAGCCCTTTTCACTACTCCGAGCATAACACCTCTTTGTCTTACCTACGCCTCTTCTCTATCCGATCACGGTTAATATCTGTAGGAACTTCCTGTTCGGGTGGAGTATATCTTAAGTATATAATCCTCCATTAACAGAAATCGTTTGTCCTGTAATATAAGATGCTGCATCTGATGCCAAGAATGCAACTGTTGCAGCCACCTCTTCCGGCTCTCCAAATCGTCCCATCGGAATTTGAGCCTTCAATGTCGCTTCGTCCAAATCTTGCGTCATGTCTGTTCTGACAAAGCCCGGTGCCACCGCATTTACGGTTACGCCTTTTCTTGCCACCTCTTGAGCTAATGCCTTAGTTGCAGAGATAACTGCCCCTTTGGCTGCTGAATAGTTGGTCTGACCCGGCAATCCTTTCAATCCTGACAAAGATACCATATTGATAATTCTTCCTCTTTTCTTTGTCAACATTGGTTTCAATACCGAACGTGTAGTGTACATAAAACCATTCAAGCTTGTATCCAAAACTTTTGCCCAATCTTCATTTGTCATCCATAGCAATAGGTTATCACGACGCACACCGGCATTGTTTACTAAAACTTCAATAAATTCGCCCTCGTGCGACTCCTGCCAATCTGCAATGGCTGCCTCTACTTCACTTGGATTGGCAACGTCAAATTTCAAAATCTCTCCATCGGAACCTTTCTCTCTAACCATCTTTAAGGTGTTTAAAGCCTCTGCCTCATTGGATTGGAAATTAATGATGATGTAATATCCCATTTCTGCCAATTTCAAAGAACATGCTCTTCCGATTCCTCTTGAAGCTCCTGTAACTAATGCTATTTTCATATTTCTATATTTAAATGTTTTCTACTAACTTATTTCTTAAATAATCTTGCACTCGCGCTATATCTTCATACTTTGTTGTATCATCTTTAAACGCAGGGAAAAATGCTCGTATTTCATCATACACCAGCTTGGTCTTTGGAGCCAAATCGCCTGCCACTCCTAAACAATCTATTGCCTGAACAATAGACATAAAATGGATTGCAAACACTTGATATGCATTGTCAATTACTCGTTTTGTCAACAAAGCTGAATTGGTTCCCATACTAACAATGTCTTGATTGTCATTGTTATTTGGGATAGAGTGTACATACATCGGATTTGACAAAGTCTGACACTCCGCCGTTGTAGAAGTGGCTGTAAACTGACAAGCTTGCATTCCGTAATTCAAACCTAAAACTCCCATGTTAACAAACGGAGGCAATATCTCATTGATGCGATCGTGGTACAAGTAATTCATCTGTCGCTCCATCAACATTGTCATCTTGGTTACTGCAATTTTCAATTTATCCATCTCAAACGACACATAATCACCATGGAAGTTACCTCCGTGATAAACCGTTTGATTCTCCACATCCACTATCGGATTGTCTGTTGCAGAATTAACCTCATTCTCTAATATGCGAGCCACATTATCAATTGTCTCCAAGATAGGACCTAAAATTTGAGGAACACATCTTAGCGAATAGTAGGGCTGAACTTTATGTTTAAATATCTTCTCACTATTCTCCCCGGAATACAACTCTTCTTCTCTGCTTCGCATTAACTTTCCACCCTCACACAATTTTCGCATTCTTGAAGCAATCTCGCCCTGACCGGCTTGCCGACGAACGGCATTGAGTTTTTCCGACATAAAGTCGTCATACGATGCAGCAATCTCATTCAACATAACCGAAGCTATCAAAGCCCAATTCAAAAGATTCTTTGCATCAAACAAGTTTACCAAACCAATTCCGGTCATAAAAGAGGTTCCGTTGGTCACAGACAAACCTTCTCTGATATGAACTCCAATAGGTTTTAATCCCAACTCAGCAAAAACCTCACCAGTTGATCTGAAAACTCCTTTATAAGAGACTTTCCCCTCCCCTATCAAAGTCAATGCCAAATGAGCCAATTGAACCAAATCTCCACTCGCTCCAACACTACCATGCTCCGGTATGTAGGGATGTATCTCTCGATTGATAAACTCCAACAAAAGCTCAACCAACTCCGGATGAACACCGGACTCACCTTGAATAAAAGTTCCAATGCGAGCAATCATCGCAGCTCTCACGTAAATATCCGGCAAAGGATTTCCGGCACCTGCCGAATGACTTCTGATGATATTATATTGCAATTGCTCGCGTTCGTCATCACTTACACGATATTGTGCCATAGGCCCAAATCCAGTATTGATTCCGTATATGACTCTATCTTTCGAGAAATTATACAAAAAATCATAACTCTTTTTTACCCTTTCCAGAACCGAATCCGAAAACGATAACTCACCTTCTTCATACAAAATCGACTTTATGTCTGATAATGATATGTAATCTACTTTTTCAGCCATCTCTTTATGGGTTCCTACACCCGAAAATAAGATTATTACTTACAAGAATATTACCTCTTGCCTCTATTATTTCTTTAGTGGAGCTTCTATAAACTGACATAGATGGAAACTACACCTGAACAGAATAGAAATTCCCTCTGCAAAAGTACAATAATAATAGACAAAAACAAAGATAAGTGAAGATTTGATTCAGGTAAATTCCACGAAATGAATTAATAGAACCCAACCTCAGAAATTTTTCAAAGAACTACAAAGGGGACACCTTAATCAGCATCCCCTTCAAAAGGTGTTTTAAAAATCGCTTTCAACAAACTCTTCTGCTAATTGCAAAATATTATTGCTGCGAGTTAGGATGTCTATCTCCGTGATGTTTGTGGTGAGGGGCTTTCCCTCCCTTAGGACATTTATCACCACCCATGCGAGGTCCTCTATGCATAAAATGGAATTTCTTCTCCAGCAACTCTTTTTGTTCTTCAATTGTCAAATTTTCAAAGTTATTCCACTTAGCTTCAAACTCCTCTTTTGCTTGTTTCATTTTTGCCTCTTGCTCATCAATAAAGGCTTTTTTCTCGGCAAGAAATGCCTTTTTCTCTTCAACAGTCATACTATCAAATTTTTGCCACATATCGCAAGGTTTACCATCTTTGAATTTGCAATAACGACCAGCCTCTTTACCTTCGCATCGCGGTCCGCCCTTACGATCACACTTCCCAAAATCACCTCCACGCATTTCGGTTTGCTCGCATGGTGAATTAGGGTTATCACACTTCTTTTCATTGCAATTGCAACATGAGGTTGCTAAAGAGACGCAAAGCAATCCCGAAATAATTGTCAAAATAATCTTTTTCATACGTTTGAATCTTTTATTTTATAATAATTAATCTTCTATAGCGAGTCTATAAAATTCATTTTCAGAATTTTTGAAAATAGAACTCCACTTAAATTCTCTTGTCCAAAAATAAAATCTCATTTTAAGAAAAACAAGCAAGAATAGATGTTGTTCAAAGATACATAGATGAATAAAAGGATTTTGACTACAAAGGGAAATATTTGTTTCATAGTGCTGACGTAGGTTTCAGGTTTCAAGTAGCGCATTTCCTGAAACCTGAAACCAATTCTCTACTTCTTCCTCCAAATATCTTGTCCCAACTTGGCGCATTCATCTGCCATGAATTGAAATGTGCTGTCGGTGATGTTGTAGGTATAGTAATGTAAAAACTCTTCAGACTTGCTTAAATCTGCAGCCCCGTCCATAAAAATTAAAGGAACGCAGTGATCCAAAGAATCTGTACGAGGATGAGGGATGTAAACAATCTTTTGTTTGCTGTTTGATAACATTACAGAATCATAACTAATGTATATGATAACATCAGCATCATCTCCATCATCAATTTCTTGGAATTCGCCCGGAGCTAACGACATCGAATAACTTCGTGGTTCTTCATAATTTGTCCAATACCATTGAATATCCAAAGAATCAGATGAATTATTATTTATACATCCTTTTGTATAATATTTAGGGTCTACATCACTTTCACAAGAACTAATCCCTATAGTAATTAACCCAATAATTAAAAAGCCTATCAATTTTCTCATTTTCTGTTGCATTGTTTTTTATCTTTTTAATGTTAACAAAAATGTGCAAATACTTTAGGTTTCAATGCACTGTGTGCGATTCTGGGTTAAAGTTTCAGGATTCAGGATTCAAGTAGCGCACTTCCTGAAACTTGAAACCTGAAACCAATTCTCTACTTCTTCCTCCAAATATCTTGTCCCAACTTGGCGCATTCATCTGCCATGAATTGAAACGTGCTGTCGGTGATGGTACATGAATAGTAATAAAGATTTTCATTACTTTTATTTGGATCAAATTTATTGATAAAACTAAGAGGAACACAATGATCTAATGTATCAAGGCGAGGATGTGGAATATAAACAATCTTTTGCTTAGAATTAGATAACATTACAGAATCAAAACTAATATCAAAAATAGTTCCGTCATTATCATTTATTTCCTTATACTCAGATGGTTCTAAATATAAAGAATCACTACGAAAATTTCCACAATAATTCCAATACCATTGTATATATAGTGAGTCAGATGATTGATTATTTATACACCCTTTAACTTCATGCCAATAAGTTATTTCTTTCTCACATGATGTTAGCAAACTAATAATTAACCCAATAATTAAAAAGTTGATTAATTTTATCATTTTCTGTTGCATTGTTTTTAATTTTTTTAATGTTGTTTTTAAATTCATCTAAATTTGATGCACCTTTTAATGCTTCTTGGATTTGAGACAAAGCATATCCAGATACATAATTCCCTTTAAGTTCATTTCCCTTTACGTCATTATCTAAAAGGTCATCAACAATTCCGTTATAAGTTTTAGAATAAGATGTATAACCTAATTGATTGTATTTTTCGTATGTAAAATAGTTAGAAACTCCAACCGTCCATCCTTCTTTCACAGGTTTCTCTACATCAAAATAGTAAAAATTTTTACCAACCAAATTGCAATGAATAGAATGTGCTAATTCATGAATAGTTGTATTGTACAAAGATAGTGAGTTTTCTTCTCCTCCTTCATAATTGAATCTATAAATATGAATTTCTGTGGAACCGTATGCAGAATAATCTCCAAGAGCAGTCCCGTCTTTATCAAAGTTTGACGCTCTTAACTCCAAACTGCTTTCCGGTCTGATTAATCCGTGCAAGTCTGCATAATAGCAGAAATGAGCGGCTCGGAAAATACTTGCATAGAACCATTGTGTTACATTGTCTGCACGAGAAAAAACTTTGTTAACCCTACTCTCATTCTTTTGTATGACATAATCGGCTGTGGATAATCCGGTGTTGGGACGAATTTTAAACTCTGCCCGCTTCCACTCTATGGAGTATTTGCAATCTCCTCTTTTTGATTCGGGAGACTCAAAATAGCC
>SUWZ01000040.1:1622-27593 GCA_015061185.1 Bacteroidales bacterium | reverse complement strand
CTTGATTGCTCAAAATCGTCTTTGCCTTGTGCAAAATCATCATTATACACAAAGTCATTACCCGTATTGTAAGGTGGATCAATATAAATCATCTTCACCTTACCCAAATATGTTTCACGCAACACTTTCAATATGTCGAGGTTGTCGCCCTCAATGTAAAGATTCTGTGTGTTATCAAAATCCACACTCTCCTTACGACAAGGACGAAGTGTCATTGTTGTAGGCGTATTTGCCAAGCGGACAGCAGCACGCTTATCAGGCCAAGTGAACTGATAGCGTTCTTCGCCCTCTGCAATGATTTCGTTGGATAACTCTGCTTGCAACTTCTCAAAGTCAATAGCCAATTCAGGCTTACCATCTTTACCCAAGCGTTCCGTTACGCAATTAGGGAACAGTTGGGCAATCTTCTGTGTATTCGAGCCTATCACATCGTGGCTCTGCATTTTCAGTTTCTCCATTATGAATTTGAAAACTTAATTTAGCGAAAGTCAAGTCATCGGACTTCTGATAACCTTTATTTGTTAGTTTAAGTTTTACAAAGACACAAAAATAAAGCGTGAAGCCCTGCACTGTCGCTCGCTCCACGTTCTGAGGCTCCTAGGAATGGCCCTGTCTGTCGGAACGAGCAACGCAGAACCCCACGCCGGTATCTATAACAATTCGCATAATCCCTATGTTGCCATTGGCATACAAGTACACCAATGGCTATAGGCATATTGCGGCATGTATAACATACCCACGGGGCATTCACGTTGCTTTGTTTTTGACAGACATCTTGAAATTTTCCTAGGATTTCAGAACGTCAAAACCAAAGCGTAGTAAACGCCTTTTAATATGTCTTGTCCCACCCTCCCTTTCTTCTCCATTAGAGATAGAACTATCGGTGTAGGACTTTGCGATAATTTAGCAAATGAGCAAATAAAAGTTTCTTTTTACTGACACAATCGCAATCAATAATCGCAAACTTTGCACGCAAAGTTAAACAAAATATTCTCTTCGGCATATAAAGTAGTGTAACAAAATGCATTTACTCTGCCTTATAATGGCATTTTATAGATGAATTTCCACCCGACTTTGGAGGGTAGGATACCGATAGGTAGTTTGGAGATGACGAAAAAGAATTCTACATAACTGCTGTCGTGGCAATTTCTGACTTTATACCCTATCAGGTATAAAACATATCCCAAAACAATAAAATTATACCCGATAAGGTGTAAAATAAAAAACTTTCATTACATTTGCGGAGAACCGCGAATATAGGCGGCACCTCGGGAGAGAAAATAAACGGTTTTATTTTGCTCTCCTCTCGGCTTGCACTATATTTGCACCCGATGGGGTATAATTTATTGTATCTATGGAGCAGACAACACTTTCAAAATATGTAAAGGCAATGCGTAAGCAGTATAATCTTACGCAGGTGGAACTTTCCGAAAAGTCGGGAGTGGGATTGCGCCTTGTTCGTGAATTGGAGCAGGGCAAGCAGACTTTACGCCTTGATAAAGTAAACCAAATATTGAATCTTTTTGGCAGCGAAGTGGGTGTTGTGCCAATAACAGAGAGGTTGTATTGAATTTTATTGCATATGATAGAATATACAAGTAGTAGATTATGTTTTAAGGCTGATTTGATTGAGCCTTTGAAAGATAATGATGTATTTGTTGTTCATACGCCGAATGGATCATTTAAGTTTACAAAAGCTGATTTCTATCGTGTCTTTTTAAATGTCATTGAAACCAAGAGTTATCAAAAGGGCAGATTGTATAGTTGTAAATATCCGCCTAAACGAGCATTACCGTTTTTAATATCTGGTCAAAAGCAAGGAGATAATAATACGAACAAACAGACTCCTAAAAATGTACACAAGACAAGTATCCCTCAAAATGATATTGTCGGAGACGATATTCGACAAAAGATAAAAGAGATTGGTATATTATGGCGTAACTCTCCTCATAATCCTTTAATAGATAGTGAAGTAGTCAAAAAATGGGAAAATCTAATCGAAGAATGGGTTGCAGATGAAACGATGCCTTTG
This sequence comes from Bacteroidales bacterium, assembly GCA_015061185.1. GTDB lineage: Bacteria > Bacteroidota > Bacteroidia > Bacteroidales > Paludibacteraceae > UBA1181. The sequence continues at coordinate 25,561 of SUWZ01000040.1, read as the reverse complement.
ATCATTCGGAAAGAAACAAGTAAACGAGGTCAGGCGTTTAACCATCCTTGTGGAAGAGAAATTATCGTTTCAGATAACACCGTAGCAATTTGGGTATTTAGCAATGTCCTAAAAGGCAAAGTATTTACCTTGAGTGATATAAAAGAACTGCTACAAAACAATGAATTACCAATGGTTTTTATGGCAACAAAAGAGATTAAAGCAAAAGCTAAATACACTAAGCCATTAGGTAGTTATGCTTTGTCGAATTGGAAAGTGTGTCATATCAAACCTGTAGGATTCAAAACTAATGCGAGCATTGAAGATTTGGAAATATCCGATATTGAAGACCGTTTCAGAAAATATGTAAATCCTAACAATATGTTTTTACTTCCTAAAGAAATTGGTTATTTAGGAGAAATAGATGTGTTTATAAAGGAGCAGAAGCGATAAATTATAAATACAGATATCCATTACGCACCTATCTATTTATCCAATCTATGACATACCGATTGAGGAGTTGGCACTAACCCTCAACGGCAAGAAACGCAAAATCAAAAAGACAGATTTCGTAACCTCAATGCAAGCATCGGGGTTGCAGGAGAAAGTTATCAATAACATCTTTGCCAAATTCGTAAAGGCAAAAGATAAGTGGTTTGAGTTTATCGAACGGTCGTTTTTGCCTGATGAAATGAAGATAACGTTCAAGGATGTCATAACCGAAAAATTGAATCTGTTAACGTAACAGCGCAATGCTGAATTTTGTGTGAATGTGTGTCGTAGGGGCGAATCGCATTCGCCCTGTTTCGTATCCGCAATATTGATATTCAATAGGGAAATATTTATGTGGTAAATTCATTTTTTTTATGGTGAATGGGAATGTGAATCGTGCGAATTGGAATGGGTGAATTGGGTAGGGGCGAATCGCATTCGCCCTGTTTTTATTGGGGAAATATTTTTGTGTTGAATTCGATTGTGTTGAATTTGATTTGGGCGAATTCATTTGGTGCGAATTTGGGTTGGTGCGAATGTTATTGTGGCGAATGTTGTTTGGGCGAATGCGATTCGCCCCTACGGGAATATAATTCATCGGATTGCCATTTGGTTGGATTGTTTTCATTAATATTGCCTTCGTTAATTATTGGGGTTGAATTTGATTGCGATTAATGCAATTGGTGCGAATGTTATTTGGGGCGAATGCGATTCGCCCCTACGGGGAATATAATTCATCGGATTGTCATTTGGTTGGATTGTTTTCATTAATATTGCCTTCGTTAATTATTTGGGTTGAATTTAATTGCGATTAATGCGATTGTGGCGAATGTTATTTGGGGCGAATGCGATTCGCCCCTACGGGAACATAATTCATCGGATTGCCATTTTGTCGGATTGTTTTCATTAATATTGCCTTCGTTAATTATTTGGGTTGAATTCGATTGTGCTGAATTTGATTTGGGCGAATTTATTTGGTGCGAATCGCATTCGCCCTATATTTTTATGGGGAAATGGATATAAGCATCACCTTCGCCCCTATTCCCATTTAGAAATCAATTCCGAGGTGTCAGCGACATACCTTTCTTCCTCTTTAGACTAAAAACTATTTTTGCCTAATTTTTTTACATCTCCACCGAAAATTTACGGTGATCCTCCTTATCCTATATATTGATAAGATATTGGAAATTAGGAGAATAACAAAAAAAGAGAGTCACTTTCGTAACTCTCTTTACTGTGGTGCCACCAGGAATCGAACCGGGGACACAAGGATTTTCAGTCCTTTGCTCTACCAACTGAGCTATGGCACCTTCCCGTTTTGCGATGCAAAGGTACGCTTTATTTTTTAACTTCCAAACAAAAAATGACTTTTTTTTTATTTTCTTGCAAATTTCTATAACTTTTCTAATCTTTGTAGAAACATTTTCCTGAAAACAGGGTCTTCGTTTTGGTTGTTACAGGTTCTTTGAATTTAAGGTGGTCTCTATAGAAGATGTTTAATTTTATTAAAATTATTAGAGTTTCACTTTCTCAAATATGCTCGAAATAAAATTTAAACTGTTTTTAAATTCAGTTTATGAAATTTTGAATTCGTTTCGAGTAGTACTTACCTTAATTTCGTATAAAAATACTTTTTTTATGGCAAGTGAATTTTTTCATGATGACGAATTTGGAGAGGTAGAAATTCGTTACGTTGCAAGCGCACGAAAATATATTTTACGCTGTATTAAGGGGAAGGTGGTTTTGACTCTTCCTCGCAAACGTGATAGGGAGTTGGGGATTCAATTTCTTAATGATAGTCGTGACTTTTGTCGGAATATGCTTCCAAAATCTAAACGCATAGATTCGGAGAGCTTTTTCGATGAGAATACGAAGTGGAAATCTCTTACATTCAGTCTGAAAATTATCCCTTACGATTGTTCAAAATATACCTACAATTTGAAGGATGGAGTGCTCAATTTTTACTATCCCCAAGGCGTTAATGTTTGTACAGAAAAGTTCCAATCCATCGTGAAAAAACTACTTACAAATGTCCTCTTGTGCGAGGCCAAAATCTTCCTTCCTGCTCGTTTAAAAATGTGGGCGGAGAAGTATGGCTTTAAGTACAACTCCTGCGTAATCAAAAATATCTCTTCGCGGTGGGGTAGTTGCTCCTCGAAAAAGAATATCAATTTGTCGCTTTTTTTGATGAAACTTCCAATTGAATTGGTGGATTATGTTCTTTTGCATGAGTTGTGTCATTTGAAGGAGATGAACCATGGACCTCAGTTTTGGGACCTGCTTGACAGTTTTACGGAGGGCAAGGCTAAAAATTTAAGAGCAAGACTCAAAAAATACTCGCCGGTCGTCTGATCTAGCTTGTAGATTTATTTTGACCTTATTTTGAGAAAAATCATTTAAAAGTTCAAAAAAACACCTCGCAACATTCTATTGTCAGTTCGTTTTTCTCTGTTTTGGGCTGATTTTTAACTCTTTTTTCATAAATTTCAATAAAAATTCCCGCTCTTTTTTATTGATTGATAGGTGATTAAGAATTACTTTGAGTCAATCGCCTTATTATGCTATTTTTTGTAAATAATTTTTTGTAATTTTGTAATTCGTGTATTTTGGCTTTATACTTCGTATAAAAACCGAATGGTAGGTTTGAATAAGCGGCATATAGAGCGCTAAGTAGAAATTTAAGTTTGAAACGTTTTTTAGTCATATTGATCTCTTTTTTTGCTTTGGGCATTTCGATGGTTAATGCTCAGACCGATGCGGAACGTATTCGGGAAGAGCAACGTATTCGTGCAGAGCGATTAAAGGAGCAACAAAAGGCTAATCGCGAACGAGATATGCAGTTGAGAGAGCAGCGTCAGAAAGAGGCTCAAGCTGCGTTGGAACGTGAAAAACAGAGAAGAGAAGAGGTTAAACAGCGAGAAGCGGCTCAAAAGCAGAAAGAGCAAGAGTTGTGGCAACAGAAGAAAAAAGAGATAGAGGCCAACAAACAGAAGAGTAAAGAACTTCAAGCCCAAAAATTGAAAGAGTACGAAAACATTCTTGAGCAAGAGAGACAAGCTCGAGAGATGCGTTTGCGCCGTGAGGCGGAGTTGAAGGCGTTGGATAAAGAGCGTTGGGCAGCGAAGCAGAAAGAGTTGGATGCTGCTCGTAAGCGTGAGGATATGTTGCGTGAACAGCGTCAGCAACAATATGTGGATGCTGCTGAGCGTGATAAGTTGCAGCGCGAGGTAAGGAAGCAGAAAGAGTTGGAGTTGCGTGATAAGCAAAAGCAAATGTGGGATCAGCGCAAACAGGAGTTGGAGCAGCAGAAGGAGTTGCGAGAGGCGGAAGAGGAACGTCGTATGCAGGAGTACCTGAAAGCGGTAGAATTGGAGAGACAAGCTCGGGAAATTCGTTTGCGTCAGGAGGCAGAAATGCGTCAGCAATATACCGAATTGTGGGAGCAAAAGAAGGCAGAAATAGAGGCGGCGAAAGAGCGTGAAAAACAAGAGAATATTCGTCGTCAGAAAGAGTATGAGGCGGTGATTGCTCGTCAGCGCGAAGCTCGTGAGGCTCAACGTCAACGAGAATTGCAGCAGGCTCAGCAAGAGAAAGAGATGTGGGCTGAGCGTAAACAGCAACAAGATCAAATTCGGAAAGAGCAAGAGGCCTTGCGTCAACGGCAAAAGGCTGAGTATGAGGCTCGTCAAAAACAATTGGTTGAGGAGCGTAAACTTCGTCAGCAACAGGAGGCTGCCTTGGCTCAGCAAAAACGGGAGGAGCATTTGAGGAAACAGCAGGAGCTTCAGGCTCGTAGAGAGGCAGAGATGGCTAAACGTCAGGAGGCTGTCAAACAGCGTGAAGAGGCTATGCAGGCTCGTCGAGAGGCGTTGGCTCAACGCTCGGAGGCGCAAAAACAGGCTCAAGCTGAGCGTATGAAGAGGGAGGCTGCGAGAAGGGAACAGCAGAAAGTTCGTATGGAACAGCAACGTCAGCGAGAGAAAGAGTTGCGAGAACAAAAACGGGCTGCGGAGTTGAAACGTAAGCAAGAGGCGCGTATTGCGGAAGAGAAACGCAGAGCTTATATGAATGAGTTGAAACAGCGTGAACAGGCGCGTTTGGAATTGCAACGTACCAAAGAGAAAGATTTGGCCGCTCGCTTAAAGAAAAAACGTCAGGCTGAAAAGCAAAAACAGATAGAACTTCGTCAGGCTCAACGCGAAAAAGAGATTGCACGTAAAGAGCAAGAGCGCGAGCGTGCAGCTGCTGCGAAAGAGAAGAAACGTGCGAAAATGGAGCAGGATGTCGCACGCAGAAAAGAGGCGAGTGCTCGAATGAAAGAGCGTCGGGAAAAGGAACGAGAGTCTGAAAAACGTTTGTTGGAGTACTATGACCGCCAAAAGGAATTGGAGGAACAACAGAAACAACTGGAGGCTGAAAAATCTGCCGAGGATAAAGAGATGTTGGCTCTTCAGAAGGAGCGCGAGAAGGTGGAGAAAGAGACCATGAAGTTGGCAAAGAAGATTGTGCGTGGTAAAGAGAGAGAGAGGGCTGCCGCTGATAAAATCAAGCGGAAAGAGGAGCGAGCGAAAGAGAAGTTGGAGAGACAGATGCGTAAAGACTCTTTGAAGTTTGCAGAGGAGGATGCAGAGGATTTGGAACGTTATGCAGAAGAGGATGCAGAGGATGCTACCTTGGAGTTGACGAAGAAACAGCGTAAGTTGTTGAAGAAGATTCAAAAAGGTCGTCAAGAGAAAGAGGAGCAAGCGAGACAAGACTCCATGTTGCTCATTAATGGTGACTTTGATATGATAACCGGAGCTCGTGATAACTCGGATTTGACTCCTGAACAGCGCGAAAAGTTTGATGTGAAAGAGGAAAAGCTTGAGTTTGATGAGAGCGAATTTGGTATGGAAGAGGAGGATATGGCATTTGAGGTGGACGACTCCACGGGAGCTGTAATCAATACAGATATAGATTTCTCTGCGGATTCAACCGCAGGCGAAGTGGAGGAGGTGAAATCGATGATCGATTCTACTTTGTTGCAACAACAAATCGCAGAGTTGGAATTGGAGCTTCAGAATATTCGCGATATTAAGGAGTTGGAGAAGAATAGTAAGAAGAAAGGGAAGAAGAGCGAAACGATTTTGTTGAAGATTAAGATTCCTAATTGTCGCTACCTCAACGATGTCTATTATGTGCGCGGTAAGTTTGAGTTCCGTTATGAATATGATTTCTTCTTGCACTATTTCGACCATCGTTATTTCCATCGAAAGAAATTCTATGACAGAATAGATTCTACTCGCATAGTTGCTAAAGAGGTAATGAAGTTGGTGGGTAACTCGAAATATCGACATACAGATTTCAATAAGATTGCCGATTCGGTAGCAACATTGATTCCTAACTATCCTGTGGTGGAATATTTGGATACGGTTATCACTCAACTTAACTTGGAATATTTGGCCACCGGTGAGATCAAAATTAAGTTCCGTAATTCTCGTCAAAAGTCGATCTATTCGAAACTGAAACCGTCCAAGTTTGGCGAGAAGGGATCTTTGGGAGATATTAAGTTCTATACCGGTAACCGTCGTCGTGTCATCGAGGAGTTGGATGCTTCTCAGTTTGATTCTTTGGTGATCGAAGATTCTTTGTCTATCGAAGAGAAGATGTTGGCAGACTCTTTGCAGTCTATCATGAAAATTAAGGAGGGTCAAGATAGTATTCAGGCTATTCAAGATAGTTTGGAGATTCTTACAGAAACATTGACATTGAGCGGAGCAGATTTGGATAGTGTTCATAATAAGTTGGATATGATTTTATGGGGAGGTGAAGCAGATTCTACTTCAAGTGGAGATGATGAGAGTGAAGAATTTGACCCGATGGAAGATTTGCAGTATGACCTGCCATCTCAACCTTTGTCTTACGACAATTTGGAACAGATGATACTCTTGGCAGAGAAGCAGAAGAAGAGCAAACCGAAGAGGGGCGGTGTCTCTTCCGGAATTGTTTTGCCTCCGCTTACTGTGAGTAGGCCGAGTGATAATATGAAGACGTTGGATATCAATTCTGTACCTTCTGCACCGGGTAGTACTCCTTCTACTCCGCCAAAGGCAACGGCATCAAAACCAACTCCTCCAAAACCGGCTCCTGCCAAGAAGCCAACTCCGGCGAAGTCGAAGTCTAAACAGAAGGTGAAGTTGGCTCCAACTCCGGATATGCCGTATGAAGAGCCAAAAGCGAAGTCGTCTCTTGAAATACCGGCAGATGACTTGGTGATGAGCAGAATTAATGAGTTGATGAAACAAAAACAAGAGAGAGAGGCACTTGAAAAAGCTGCGCAAGAAGAGAACAAGAAGTCGAAACGTAAAAAGAAAAAACGCGGTGGAGATGAGGAGGTGAGTTCCGGAGCAGATGGAGACGCAACCTCAGAGGTAAGTGATGGAGGCGCATAATATATAATAAGGAAAAAATGAATAAGACGTTACAAAATTTAATTATCAGAGCATTGTCCGGGGCTGTATTTGTAGTCTTGATGCTGGGGGCAATTTGGTTATCATCTTTCTATTTTGCAATTGTATTCCTTGCCTTCACATTTTTGGGATTGAAAGAGTTTTATAGTCTCTCTTCCCATCATAACGTGGTGAAGGTAAATGGATGGTTGGCGATTGCCGGAGGTGTATTGCTCTTCTTGATAGCCACCGGAGTCTCATTTTTGCAGTGGAGTCCCAAATGGTTTGCTTTATACCTTATATATATACCGATATTGTTTATTCCCGAGTTATACCGTTCTGTAGGTACTCCGATTCAGAATATCGCAGTCTCGTTGATGGGACATATCTACGTGGCTATTCCGTTCACCATCTTTTGTTTGATAGAGCCTATCAGCAAAGAATTGGTATTGGCCTTTTTTGTTTTGATTTGGGCATCAGACACAGGAGCCTATCTTGTGGGGGTATGTATTGGGAAACATAAGATGTTTGAACGAATCTCTCCTAAGAAAACGTGGGAAGGCTTTTTGGGAGGATTGGCTTTTGCCTTGGGATTTGGTTATCTCTTCTATCGGTTGAATTGGGTAGAACTTCCTCAAGCCGATTTAATGTTTTGGATGATTTTGTCTGCTTTGATTTTTGTTGTCGGAGTCTTTGGCGATTTGGTGGAATCGATGTTTAAACGCTCGGTTGGGGTGAAAGATTCCGGAAATATTATGCCGGGGCATGGCGGAATGTTGGATCGTTTTGATAGTGCATGTCTTGCGGCACCGGTTTTAGCAGCAGTCTATTTGTTGTTGGTGTAGGGATACAGCTCTGTTCTGTCGGCGGACCGAATGCTATTCTGAAAAAGCAGTTTTAGAAGTTGTTAAATTTAATTTTGAGCATATTTGAGCGTATTTTTTAAGGAGGGTTCTATAAATTCATTTCGAGGAATTTTTGAATTTATTTCGAATAAATTGCTGAGCGAAAGGAGGAAGCAGAGCTTAAATAGTACTTCAAAGATGCCGAAAAAAAGAGAGAGAAGCTCAAAATCAATTTTATAATAAAATCAGCTTCTTATAATATTTGTATAATTTAAGGTAATATATTACCTTTGTGAAGAAAAATTTTGATAGTATGAATATACATAAGGAAGGAAAAGGGATATTAACAAAGTTGTTTGCCGTTATTATGATGTTTAATGCGGCCGCTTTTCTCTTTTTTTGGGATGATAATTCATCGAAAGTATTAGTCTTTTGTTGTTTTACGTTAGTAATATTTTTGTTCTTTTTGAATTTTTTTCGGAATCCGAATCGTATTTTTAGCGGTTTCGAGGAGGGAATGATTGTAGCTCCTGCAGATGGTACCATTGTGGTGATTGAACCTACAGTGGAAGATGAATATTTGAATGAGAAAAGAATGCAAGTTTCAATCTTTATGAGTGTTTTCAATGTACATGCCAATTGGTTTCCAACGAAAGGGAAAATTGTCTATTACACCCATAATGATGGTCGGTTTATGTCTGCCAACTTACCAAAATCCAGTACAGAGAATGAACGCTCTACTGTGGTGATTGAAACCTCCAATAATACGCGTATCTTGGTTCGTCAGATTGCGGGTGCATTGGCTCGTCGTATAGTTACTTATGCACGTGTTGGTCAGTCTTGTAATGTCAACGAGCAACTTGGTTTTATCAAGTTCGGTTCTCGTGTGGATATGTATTTGCCAATGGATGCTGAAATTCTTGTGAACATGAAACAGCATGTGGTTGGTAACAAAACAATAATTGCTAAGTTACCTCAATAATTTCTCTATGAGTATAGTAAAGCACATTCCCAATACCATCACCTGTTTGAATCTTTTCTCCGGGTGTGTTGCTTCTATAATGGCAGTCGAAGGGCAATTTTTTTTAGCTGCTCTTTTTGTGTTATTGGCTGCAGTGTTTGACTTTTTAGATGGGATGGCGGCTCGCCTTCTTCATGCTTATTCAAATATTGGGAAAGAACTTGATTCTCTTGCAGATGTTGTTAGCTTTGGGATGGCTCCCGGTATGGTCTTATTCTTTTGGTTGAATGAGATTGCCGATGACGAGTTTCTTCCATACGTTGCATTCCTTATTCCGGTCTTTTCTGCATTGAGATTGGCAAAGTTTAATGTTGATGAGAGACAAACCACCTCTTTTATTGGTTTGCCTACTCCTGCCAATGCTATCTTCTTTGTTTCGTTGATTGCTGCGATGGATCCTTCTGTTCCTATGCCGGGGTGGGTCAATCTATCTTTCTTATCAACTATTGTAGGTAATAAGTGGGTGGTTGTTGGACTGATACTCCTATTTTCTTACCTTTTGGTTTGCGAACTGCCTATGTTCTCGTTGAAATTTAAAAACCTCTCTTGGCGCGATAATCAACCGAGATTTGTTTTAATTGCTTTTGCCGTGTTGTTGCTTATCGCTTTCCAATTGTTGGCTTTCCCTTTTATTATTTTACTCTTTATTTTAATGTCTCTTTTTCTCTCTTTTAAAAAGAGTGCATAATTATTGAAAGATATTTTAGAGGTAAAAAATCAATCGTTCTTAAATTTGAGTTATTATGAAGTTTTTTAAGACTTTGTTGGCATGTTTTCTTGCCCTTGTTCTATTTTCGTTTTTGGTCTTTGTTTTACCTGTTATCGGATTGATGGCAATTGCTTTCTCTACCTCAAATACCGAAGGAAAAATTCCGGAAAACAGCATTCTTTTATTGAATCTTAACGGACAATTGAAGGACAGACAATCCATAGAAGATATGCCTTTTAATTGGCTGGAAGAAAACGATTATAAAGTCTATTACATGGACGATTTGATGACTGTTTTAGATGCGGCTGCAGAGGATAATAGAATAAAGGGTATTGCCATCGAAATGGGAGATTTAAGTTGCGGTATGGGCTCGATTGCGGAGTTGAAACAATATTTGGAAGATTTTAAGAAAAGCGGAAAATTTGTTTATGCATATTCCGGAAATTATAGTCAAAAAAATTACTATTTGGCCACCGCTGCCGATTCTATTTTTCTCAATCCACAAGGAACATTGGATTTCAAGGGACTCTCCTCTGCATCTATGTTTTACAAAGGCATTTTGGATAAGTTGGGTGTAGAGATGCAGATTATCAAGGTGGGAGCCTACAAATCTTTTACAGAACAATACTCTTCAGACTCTATGAGCGTGGAGAATAGGGCTCAGTCTGAATTGTTGGTAAACTCTATTTGGAAGACGGTTTTAGAAGGAATCTCCAATGCTCGCAATCTCTCTGTCGAGGTACTGAATCAATATGCAGATGATTTATTGTATTTTGACTATCCGAGTGAGTTGAAAGAGAAAGGGATGATTGATGAAGTATGCTATCGCAATGATTTTCTTCGTAAAGTGGAGAGCAGAATGGGTGTTTCTTCACCGGTATTTGTCAAATACAAGGATTATTTAAATGAGGTGAAAGGTTCTGAAGTCTCCAAAATGCTCATGGCAGGAGATAAAATCGCAGTGGTCTTTGCCGAAGGGGATATAGACAATGGTACCAATGAGGGTATTCGCTCAGATAAATTTGAGAGTATGCTTTGGGATATTGCTGATGACGAGTCGATAAGAGCCGTTGTTTTGCGTGTTAATTCGCCCGGAGGTAGTGCCTATGGGGCGGAACAGATTTGGCGTGCTTTGCAGTGTGTGAGGACCAATAAACCTGTGATTGTCAGCATGGGAGATTATGCCGCTTCCGGAGGTTACTATATCTCTACTGCTGCCAACTATATTGTTGCTAATCCTTCCACTATTACCGGGTCTATTGGGGTGTTCAGTGTCATTCCTAATCTCGACTCTTTGTCGAAAAAGATTGGCGTTTCGCTTGAGACGGTGAAAACCAACGAAAATTCCGATTTTGGAACCAGCATCATGACTCCCTTGTCGGATGATATGAAACAAAAGATGCAAGAGCATACAGAGCGTGTCTATGATATCTTTTTGCAACGTTGTGCTAATGGTCGCGGGTTGAGTATTGACTCTGTCAAGAGTTTGGCAGAAGGTCGCGTTTGGAGCGGACAATCAGCCTACGAGTTGGGTTTGGTGGATAGATTGGGAACTCTGGACGATGCTATTCAGTTGGCTTCAGAAAAGGCAGGATTGTCTGATTATACCCTCGATTTTTACCCTAAAAAGAAGGATTTTATAACAGAATTGAGTGATATGTTTGAAATTTCACAAAAAAAATTAGGTTTGGGTATTGTTATTCCAAAAGAAAGTGCTACATTTGAGCAGATTAGGCAGATAGATCGCTATCAAGCTCTTATGCCTATTCGATTTGAAATCAGGTAATGGTTATTTGTTGAGCTTAAATTTAGTTGCTTATACAGAACTAATTTTAATTATAGCACAAGGATAAGGTATTGGCACCGTTGAGGTGGTTTTGGATACTTTTTTCTCAATAGATTGCAATAAAATTTAAGTTGTTAGTAGGTCGGGTAAGGCTGACTTCCCCTTTTCTCGGGTTAGCAGTCGCCGGCAGTCCCTCATTGTTGGGCTACTCTATAAATTGTGAAGATGATTTTGATTTCGTGATTTATAGTAGTAGCCTTTTGTTTTTTCTGTAGTTGATCTGTGGGTTGATTGGAGTCTTTTAGCGAGGCTAAATGGTGCAATGAGCAGTTATTACAGTCTGTTTAGCCGGAAAACCGTAGTGTCATGAAAAACGAAAGATCGTTGATAGAAAAGATTTTGTTGTGGCCCTTCTCCCTCTTGTATGGATTGGTGGTCGGACTACGAAATTGCCTCTTCAACTGGGGGGTACTCCCCTCTGAGTCTTTCGATGTTCCGGTTGTTTCTGTCGGAAATATTACGGTGGGAGGTACAGGAAAGACCCCGATTTCTGAATATCTGATTCGAGTTTTGAAAGGGAACTATAAAGTGGGCTTATTGAGTAGAGGCTACAAACGCAAGTCTAATGGCTATAAGTTGCTAACCTCTCATTCACTTCCAAGTGAGGTGGGAGATGAGCCTTACCAAATCAAACGAAAATTCCCTGAAATTATGGTGGCGGTGGATGCCGATCGCAGGCGAGGAATACGCAATATGTTGTCAGAGCAGACCGGTAAACCGGATATTATTGTTTTGGACGATGCATATCAGCACAGATACGTCCGCCCTACGGTCTCGATATTGTTGATAGATTACAATAGGATGATTACAGAAGATCATCTGCTTCCGATGGGGCAGTTAAGGGAACCGGTAAGTTCTAAAAATCGGGCTAATATGATTGTGATTACCAAATGCCCTGTTGACCTTAAACCCATTGAATTCAGATTGATACGAAAAAATTTAAAACTCTATGCCTATCAATCTCTTTTCTTTACCACACTGACGTATGGAGATTTTCAACCCCTCTTCCCGAGGCGTGTCAATTGTCCGTTGACACAGAAGAATGTTAAGAATTTCTCAGCTTTGGTGGTAACCGGAATAGCTTCGCCTTATACCTTTGAGGTCTATCTGAAAAACTACGTGAAAGAGATGGTTAGTATCAACTATTCTGATCATCATAACTTCTCGGAGTCTGATTTGAAGCGGATAGAGAAGGAGTTTGAAAAGATAGAGAATAAACAAAAAATCATTCTGACGACGGAGAAAGATGCAGTGCGTCTGATGAATGATTCTCACTTCCCAAAAAGTTTAATGAAGTATATCTATTACGTACCGTTGTACGTTAAGTTTTTACGCGAAGAGGGAGCCGATTTTGATGAAAAGTTGTTTGAACATTTGGAGTTAAACAAAAATTTTTGTAATTTGGTCTTCAATAAGAGAAAGTAATAGTGTAGTTATGGATATATTGAAGATAATCGGAGAGTCGTGCGACTACCTTAAACGCCGCTCAGTGATACGTCCTAAAGTGGCGATAGTATTAGGAACCGGGTTGGGTAATTTTGCAGAAAAGATTGCAGTGGCAGATACCATCCCCTATTCAGAGATACCGCATTTCAAAGTGAGTACCGTGCAAGGGCATTCGGGCTGTTTGATTTTCGGACATATCAGTGGTGTGCCGGTGATGGCGATGAAGGGTAGATTGCACTATTATGAAGGTTATACAATGCAGGAGATTACTTTTCCTATCCGTGTGATGAAAGCCATGGGGATAGAGACGGTGATGGTGTCGAATGCTGCAGGCGGACTCAATCCGGAGTATGTTCCGGGCGATATCATGATCATCAAAGATCACATCAATCTCTTTCCTGAGCATCCGTTGCATGGACCAAATATAGAGGAGTTGGGAACCCGTTTCCCCGACATGAGCAATGCGTATGACAAGGCATTGGTGAAGCGAGCCTTGGAGATAGGAGAGGAGAAAGGATTTGGTTTAAAGTGTGGTGTTTATGTTGGGACGCAAGGACCAACATTCGAAACGTTGGCAGAATATCGCTATTTTCGCATTATAGGAGGCGATACAGTGGGAATGTCCACTGTTCCGGAGGTAATTGTTGCTAATCATGCCGGAATGGCTGTATTTGGTGTTTCTGTGGTCTCTAACGTGGGGTTGGATGCCAACCTAAGCAATGTGACGCACGAGGAGGTGCAGCAAAACACTATTTTGGCTCAAGATAAATTATCGTTGCTTTTTACAGAGATGGTGAAATGTTGCGGATAAATTGATTTTCTTATTGCGAAGTTTTATATCGTTGGGAGGACCTTGATGTGAGTCAAGGTCCTCTTTTTTGTTTAGCTCCAAATCGGACTCAATTACATCACATGTTAATCTTAAAGTTAAAATTGTTTCAAATAGTCTTTATAGTAGGTTCGTTCACGTTTTTTATAACGTAGCTTAAGTGAGTGAAATTTCGCAGTACGAGCATAGTCACCCTTTTTATAATGTATGGTTGTAGTATTGCCATACATTGAGTTTGTGTAATTAGTTAAATAGTGTTCAGATTTTGATACATCTTCTGTATATACTATTCTTGCAAATAACTTGATGTTTTTTACTCTGAAACTTGCATCAAGATTGATTTTACAATCGTACATATAGCCTTTATAAGCACATTTAAACACAATTCCAGTTAGCTTTTTTTTCTCTTTGTCGTTGGTGAGCGAATAGATATATTCAAAATCACTTTTACGAATAATAGAGTCTATTTCAAATTCTGTTGAGTATTTTACATATTTATATTCCTCTTGAGCCTGACAATTTAAGATCATGCAACCCAAAAATAGGATGAAAATACAATATTTTAAATTTCTCATATTAAGTCTGTTTTGATGGTTGTATGGTGACATTGTATGTTTGTCACTTACTAAAACTATATTATTTTTTGTTGGTTCAAAGGTAATTAAATTCTTAATAACTATATAGTTTTGGCGTGAAATTCTTTAGTTGGAGAGAGATTTCAAGAAATTTTTAGAAAAAAATATAGCTGTGACAAAAGTTGTCAAAAGTAAGTGTTTAATTTGCAGGAAAGTTTAAAGAGAGTTTATAAATATTTTGTTTTATGAAAAGATTTTCTGTAAATTGAGCAAAAAATAGTAATTATGAGATTTTTAATAAAGTTAAACGTCAACAAAAATAAATATGGGAATATATTGCCAATGAATTATCAGTATGAATTATCATCGACAATATATAAGATTCTTTTTTCTGCAAGTGAGGAGTATGCTAAGTGGTTGCATGATAATGGTTATCGCCAAATTGATAGTGGTAAGACTTTTAAAATGTTTAATTTTTCACGTCTTTATATACCACAAAGTAAGGTGATAAAAGGTAGTGATCGCATAGTTATTTTATCTCAAGAAGTAAGTTTTTATATATCTTTTCTTCCTGATATTGGTACAGAAAAATTTATTACAGGAATTTTTTCTAATAGAATATTTAATTTGGGTGATAGTAAAAGCAAAGTTGCGTTTGAAGTGTTAGGAGTTGAAGCAGAACCATCTCCATTATATAATGAAGAAATGGAGTGTTATTCGTTATCTCCGATTGTGATTAGTAAAAAGGATGAAAATGGATATAAAAAATATTTATCTCCTCATGATTGTATGTATGAGGATGCGCTTGAAATTGGTTTAAAGTCAAAATATGAGGCGTTTTATGGTAATAAGTTGAATTTTAAAATTAAGTTCGAACTGCTGACAGAACCTAAATCTTCGTTGGTAACTATAAAATCAGGAACACCCGAAGAAACAAAAGTTAGAGGTTACAATTATAGTTTTAAAATAAAAGCACCCGTAGAGATTCAAAAGGTGATTTACGAAGCTGGCATCGGTGAATTGTGTTCACAGGGTTTTGGGTGTGTTAAGGTGAAATAAAAAAGGCCAATACATACCGAATCTGTTTCAATTCCTCTTTGGTGCGATTGAAGTATGATTTTGCATTGGCCACACAAAAGTAACACATAATATTGTAAATACAAAACATATTCATTTATAGATTACTTTACAAATTTTATATATACCTAATCTTGGATATAATTATATTTTTACATATATTTGCACAAATTTAAAGTAGGAATATGGTAACAGATAAATTTAAAATAAATCAAGAATGGCTGTCTTGTCCAACAGGAGACCCGTTTGCTGATGCTGGAGGATATGCTTTTGAAGAGTTTTCAAAGCACTATCCCAACTGTAATGTCATGCAATTGATAGAGAAATTGACCGACATATATATCAACAAGTGGGATTCTAAAATAAATGCGTTCTTTTTGAACTCTAAAATCACTCAGCCTTCATTCGATTCGAAAAAGAAAAAAGAAGAAACGTTGAAGTATTTTAACGAATTGTTAAATGAGTCTACAAAGAATTCTGAGGGATTTTGTCGGATTTTAGGGAAAAAGACCTCTTTGTTTGTTGCAGGTCGAGACAATTCAATTCTAACAGGCTCCGGCAAATTTGTGAATTTTCACCATTATTTTCAAACTGGAATAATGCTTTCTAAAGAAGCGATAATTAGGCTGTTCTTTTTGCCGTTGGCCTGTGAGTTGTTGGAAGGTTCAATTGCCTTAATTCATAGTAATGTCCCTAGTTTTTCTTCTCCATTTGCTAGCAAAAACTGCAGGTCTAATTTATTAGATATTGCATCTGGCATTTCTGACGGAGTGAGAAAATCATCGTCAAATGCTCCAGGAACTGCATTGTTTAGATATGTTGATGAAGTTATTTCCGAGTACAACGATAGTGAAATGAAATATGATGTTGCTTTGAAGTTGTATATGTTTTCTAATTTTGGAGCTGAGCCAGATATAGAAATATATTCACTTCCTAGTACTATTTTTTATTTTTATCGCACAATGCATAATGTGAAAAATGAAAAGCAGTGGAATTCATTCGTAAATGGTTATTACTTCAATAGCAAAGAATACAAAAAGGCTGTGTATGATGAGCCAAGCAACACCTACATTGCATCGACAAAAGAAAATCAAGTAAATTTGGAGGAGTGTTCTTTTAAATTTTGGAGAAACAAGATTTACGAGAATCTACTAATAGGGAAATCCTTAATTCCAGAATTTTTAAAGTATTCAAGGAAGAACAAACTTAATTTTCAAATAATAGAGTTGTATTCAACAAAAGTATTCAATATGAAAAAAGAGACAATTTCAAAAATCAATCAGATGGCAGAATTTATTTTGTCATCATGCGAAGACTCTGAGATAAATAAAGTCATAAGAAAGTTGGATGGAATTAAAAATCCTTCTTTGCTCCGGAGGTTTGTTGTTAAAGATGTTGTGGCTAAAAACTTTAATAAAGGGAACAAAGAGGCGATTCTTACGATTGAAGAATATACAGAATATTTATTTCCTGATACAAATTCATGGAGGGAAATTAGAGATGTGCTGTTAATTGCATTGTATCAAAAAATGCATGAAAGAAACATGTCTGTCGAAATAGAATTGGATGAAGATATTAATGAATAATTAAATATTAGATTAAATGGAAAATAATAATTTAAAAACGCAAGGGTATATACTTCTTGATGTAGATGTCGTTGCATTAAACAATGCAGGGAAGGCTACAAGTTCTAATTTTGATAATGCTGTTGAGACAAAGAGTATTACAAAAAATGGTAAGAAATATGTGTATGTATCAGGACAGGCTTGGCGTAATTGGTGGCGAAATTCACTTCAGAGAGATTTAAATTGGGAATTGTCTCCAATCACAAGGGATAGTAAAATTGCATATACAAATGCAGACCCTATCAAGTATGCTGACGATGATGTATTTGGGTACATGAGAGCAGCAAAAGAAATAGTAAAAGATGAAAAAGGGAAAGAAAAAAAGGTGGATGTTACAGTTACTAGAATTTCACCATTAAAGAACTCTGCAATTGTTTCCGTTGCTGCGGTAAGACCCGTAGAAAATTGGTCTAGTATGGCACGGCAAGAAGGAGACTCAGTTCCATATGGGAAAGAAGAGTATAGTGCTATTATGAAAGGGATGTTTAGTCTTGACCTTAATATGGTTGGCACATTTTCAAATTATAATAAAACCGGCTTCTTAAATTTATCGGAAAAACTTAAAACCGAAGCTATAGAAGCTGGAGCAATTTTGGTTGACGACAATTATGTTCCAAACCAACAATTGATTAGATTAGAAAAAAATACACGTGTCAAACGTGCCGTAGATACAATCCAAGTACTAAAAACAATTTCAGGTGGAGCTATGCAAACCTGTAATCTAGGAGATGTAACACCCAAATTTATAATATTGGCAACAACAAATACGGGTAATCATCCATTCTCTCACGTTGCAAAAGCAACTGGAGCATACGACGAAAATGCCATTCTGAACATTGAAGGTTTGGAAGAAGTTTTAACTGATTACAAGGACACATTTGTTGGGAAGGTATTTATTGGCTTAAGAAATGGATTTATGGATGATGAAAAAGAGTCTTTAAGAATATTAAAAGAAAAATTTGGAGATTTGGTTGAATTAGGTTCAGTCAATGCTATAATTGATGCGTACTGTGAACAAATGAAAAATCAGATGGAATGAAATTGTATCGCATAAAAATAAGTTCTTGGACTTCGAGTTTCAGATATCCCAATGTTATATCTGGAACTCAACCAACTTTGCATGTGCCGCCTTTAAGCACTGTTTTAGGTCTTATTAGTGCTTGCTCAGGTAAATATTTGGAGTTTCAGAATTTTGAACTTGGTTATTATTTTGATTATGAGGCAAAATGTATAGACTTAGAAACTGTATATCAAATTTCTTTAAGTGCGAAAAACACGCCATCTAATCAAGTAAAATCAAATGTCATTAAAAGAGAATTTCTTTTCAACTGTAGGTTGTTTTTATACATATCAGATGAGAACGTGCTGAATTTTCTTCGGGATCCTATGTATCAAATTCTGTTAGGAAGAAGCAATGATATTGCAACGATTGAAGAAATAAAGGAAGTGGATTTAAAAGAGATTCGCAACGCTACAAAAATTAAAGGTCAGATAGTTCCTTTTGTTGGGCATTTCCTTCCAGGTACATTGCAAGCACTTCCTAAATATTTTACAAATACAATCCCTCGTAATAATTTAGGGACAGAAGCTTTTTCTGTGATAGACTTCAATGCGGCAGATTATGAAAGTAACGTTTTGGGTTATCGAGATGTTATTGATGATAAGGAAATAGATGTTTACATTCATAATATAAGTGATTTATATGAATAAAGATTTAAAATTGCAGGTTTTGGCAAAATCAAAACCTGCAATCTCATTAAAAGAACATATAAAAGACTGCTTAAACATATATGAGCAGTTGAAGATTTGTATACCTAATGTTCCTATCGAAAACAAGGGTCTTTTTTGGCAATTACTAAGAGCTGCAGTTGTATTCCATGACATGGGAAAAGCTCATGCGGAATTTCAGAAATTGTTGTCTGGAAAGAAAAATACTTGGGACTCTCAGCGTCATGAATTGTTTTCTATATTGTTCTTGAATAACTTGCATTTTTCAAATGAAGAAAAGGATTTTGTTTCTCAAGCCATTATGGGACATCATAAATCACTCGCCGAACTAAGATCTTTTGTTGATAATTATCAGTATGATGAGTTTACAGGGGAATGCTGTTTGGATTACAAAAAAGAGTCGGAGCAAATTTTAGAGTCCGAAGTATCTGAAGTTGCAAAATTGTATGGTTTTTCAGAAGTGAAAAAAGAATCTATAGATATATGCAAACTGATAAAAAAAGAACTAAAAAGTAATTATACGCAAAACGACGCAAATTTCCTTTTACGTTTATTGCTTATTGGAGGACTTAAGCAGTGTGATCATTTGGCTTCTGCTGGGGTTCTAAATCTTCAAAAGATTGAAATTGAAGACCTGAATTTTTTATTTCGACATCCACTTTACGAACATCAGCAAAAATCATTAGAATGTGAGGGGAATGTGATATTATCAGCTCCAACAGGCTCAGGTAAAACAGAAACCTCATTTCTTTGGATAAGAAATCAAATAGAAAAAATAGGTCAAGGTCGAATTTTTTATATTTTGCCATATACAGCTTCCATCAATGCGATGTACGAACGCTTAAATAATGACATTCCGTCAGATAGTCCCAAAGTAGGATTAGTCCATGGAAAATTATCTCAATATATAGAAAACAAGATGAGTTCAGATGCTTCTATTGACATTGAAAGTAAAAAAAAGCTAGTAGAAGATTTCAAGACGATGGTAACACCTATCAAAGTAACAACTCCCTTCCAGCTTTTAAAACACATATTTGGATTAAAGGGATTTGAAAAAGGGATGACAGAGTGGGCTGGAGGATATTTTATATTTGATGAAATACATGCTTACGATGCTCATGTTTTCGCTCAAATAATTTCTCTTTTGAAATTTGCAACGAATAAACTTGAAGTTAAAACAATGATTATGACCGCCACTCTTCCAGATTTCATGAGAAAAGAATTGGGAAAAGCTATAGGAAACCACTCAACTATATGTGCGACTGAAGAACTTTATCGCAAATTCACTCGCCACAAAATTAGTTTATTAGAAGGTACTATAGTAGATAGTTTAAATTCAATACAATCAGATATAGATGCGGGGAAGAAAGTTTTAGTTGTTTGCAATACCGTAGAACAATCACAATCAGTATTTATAAAATTAAAATCAGCAAGTAAAATATTGTTGCATGGTTCATTCAACGCAGATGATAGATATGAAAAAGAAAAACAATTGTCTTCAGATAATATTAATTTGTTAGTTGGAACTCAAGCAATAGAAGTAAGTCTTGATATAGATTTTGATGTTCTATATTCTGAACCAGCCCCATTAGATGCTTTAATTCAACGTTTTGGTAGAGTTAATAGGAAACGTAAAAAGGGATTATGCCCATGCCATATCTTTAAAGAAAGGAATCCTAAAGACAAGTACATTTACAAAGATGAAAATGTGATTTTGAGAACCATAGTTGTTTTAGAGGACATCATTGTGCGTTCCAATGGGATTGTACAAGAAAATGAATGGCAAGAAGCTATTAATTCTGTTTATCCTAAATGGAATAATGATCAAGAAAATGAATTCTACAACACAACAAACCTTTTAGACCATTATTTGTATAATGATTTAGAACCATTGTCATATAATGAAAGGAAAGAAAATGAATTTTACAGCCAATTTTCTGGCATTAAAGTTCTTCCAACTAGTTTGGTTGACGAGTATACTGAGCGGCTGTATAAAAACGAATTTGTGAAATCGGAAGCTCTTTTAGTTCAAATCCAAGAATCAAGGTTTGCTAATATGATAAGGAACGGAGCTGTAAGAAGTGAGAGATTTGCATTTGAAAGAATTGCCGATGACTCTATTGTAGAAAAGAATACATTTGTAATTTATTGCAAATATGATTCTGAATTAGGATTGCAGATAAATGTGCCAGAATTACCGGCAGACCAGAATAGTTATATAATCTAACATTATAAAAGCCATGCAAATCACCGGCACACATTTTAACTATTATCACGTATGTAAACGAAAGTTATGGTTGTTCTCTAATTCCATTACTTTTGAGCATACATCTGACCTCGTTTACGAGGGCAAACTTATTCACGAGGAGTGTTATCCGCAACGTTCTGCAAAGTATGAAGAGATTGAATTGGATGGCATTAAAGTTGACTTTTATGATGCACGAAATAAGGTTATCCACGAGATAAAAAAATCTGATAAGGTGGAAGAGGCTCATGAGTGGCAATTGAAATACTATATCTATGTCTTTGAAAACAACGGGATTGAGGGGGTTTGTGGCGTTTTGGAGTATCCTAAGTTAAGGGAGACGAAAAAAGTCCTGCTAACACAATCAGACAGAGAAATAATAGAACAGATGAAGAGGGAAATCGCAAAGATTATAGAATCAGATGATTGTCCGCCTAAAATTAAAAGGGGCGTCTGTAAGAATTGTAGTTATTATGAATTTTGTTTTATTGAAGAGCAGGAGGAGTAGGCATGAAGAAAACTTATTATTTGTTCAATCCGGGAACATTAGAACGAAAAGATAATACGTTGAAATTTACACCATTGGAAGAGGATGCTGATGGTAATGAACTTCGTTGCGGAACGCCAAGATACTTGCCGGTTGAAGATATTTCTGAATTTTACGTGTTCGGTTCTTTAAAAGCGAGTAGTTCTCTGTTTAACTTTTTAGGACAGAAGGATATTGCAGTGCATTTTTTTGATTATTACGAAAATTATACAGGCTCTTTTATGCCTCGAGATTCTTTGTTGTCCGGTCGAATGATTTTGGCTCAAACATCAGCTTATCAATCAAAAAAGAAACGTTTGGCAATAGCGAAAAAGTTTATTGAAGGAGCTGCATTCAATATGGTCAAAAACTTAAAATATTATAATAAAAGAGGAAAAGAACTTGATGATTTAATTTCTCAGATTGAGTCATTAGCAGCCTCTGCAGAAGAGTCGTCAAATGTTCAGGAGTTGATGGGATTAGAGGGCAATATCAGGATTTGCTATTATCAGGCATTTGATGTAATTTTGAATGATTTTCAGATGGAAGGTAGGAGCAAACAACCTCCCAAAAACGAGGTGAACGCCTTAATCTCTTTTGGGAATATGATGTGTTACTCGCAATGTTTGAGGGCTATACATCAGACTCAACTCAATCCGACAATCAGTTATTTGCATACTCCCGGGGAACGAAGATATTCATTGGCGTTGGATCTGTCAGAAATATTTAAGCCGATAATAGTAGATCGGGTGATTTTTAAAGTTTTGAACAAACGCGAGATACAAGCCAAGCATTTTGATACAAAATTAAATAAGTGTATTTTAAATGAGAGTGGCAAAAAGATTTTTGTCAAGGCCATAGAAGAAAAATTGCAAGAAACATTTAAGCACAGAAGTTTAGGGCGTAATGTAAGTTTTAAGCATTTGATTAAATTGGAATGTTACAAATTGGCGAAACATTTGTTGGAAATGGAAGAGTATAAACCATTTAAAATGTATTGGTAAAATGTACGTAATATTGATGTATGATTGTGGTGAGAAGCGAGTAGGGAAAATGTTAAAACTCTGTAGAAGGTATTTGAATTGGATTCAAAATTCGGTTTTTGAAGGAGAAATTTCCGAAGTGAAATTACAGGAGTTGAAAAATAGAGCAAAAGACATTATGGATGAAGTTGAAGATAGTTTGATTATATTCTCAGATCGTAGCAACCATTGGTTGAATAAGGAAATTGTTGGGAGAGAGAGAGGAGGAACCGATAATTTCTTGTAGAAAAGTTGTCGAATAGCAATGAACGGTTTATAAAAAAAAGAAAATTGCTTTAATTTTTCGACATAAGATCTTTGACATGTTTGAATATCAAGGCATTAATAAAGTTGTCGATATTCAGTCTGTTTTGTATGATTGGATATCGACAATTTTTTAGTATATTTGTGTGTTAGTTGCAATCTTTTAAAATGTTGATTATTAGGTGTAATTTTGTTAGATTGCAACGCCTTTTAATCGTACCATATTGGAATTGAAACGATTATGCGACATTTCCTTACCCTATCCGTAATTACTTTTAATCGTACCATATTGGAATTGAAACTTGGGTGATATGGCAGGTCGTGCAGTATCTTTAAACACTTTTAATCGTACCATATTGGAATTGAAACCAAGGAACAAAGTGAACGCCTTTCATGCCATCTGCTTTTAATCGTACCATATTGGAATTGAAACATTCTGACGCTACTCACCCATCTCAACTTACGAGCACTTTTAATCGTACCATATTGGAATTGAAACCAAGTGGCTCATAAGATGAGACTACTTGTCCATCTTCTTTTAATCGTACCATATTGGAATTGAAACTATCTCCAAGAGGGGTCTCCTGTGTTTCTGAAGTTTCTTTTAATCGTACCATATTGGAATTGAAACACAAGAATGGTTGGAGCTAAACGCCCGTGGTGGTCTTTTAATCGTACCATATTGGAATTGAAACAAAGTCAAGTGAATGCGAAATCTCTCCGCACGTGCGCTTTTAATCGTACCATATTGGAATTGAAACCACTAATCTGTAGTGGGCTACGTCCACCACCGAGACTTTTAATCGTACCATATTGGAATTGAAACAAATGAGTATAATTCTGCCTCAGCCCAATTGGCACTTTTAATCGTACCATATTGGAATTGAAACATATAATGGGAGACGAGGAAACTCCGGCGCACTCGTCTTTTAATCGTACCATATTGGAATTGAAACTGCTTGATGTCCGTCGTTGGGCAAAACGCTGAAAACTTTTAATCGTACCATATTGGAATTGAAACAGTGAAACTCGAGGTACTCACGTGAAACCTATCTCTTTTAATCGTACCATATTGGAATTGAAACTGTCAAAAGGTAGCTTGCTACCCCCGTACAGTGCACTTTTAATCGTACCATATTGGAATTGAAACATTGCAAGAAAGTATCAAGCCGTTACCACAATCCCTTTTAATCGTACCATATTGGAATTGAAACACCGTGGGCAAAACGCTAAACCATACGGGTAGAACTTTTAATCGTACCATATTGGAATTGAAACATGC
>SUWZ01000040.1:0-1522 GCA_015061185.1 Bacteroidales bacterium | reverse complement strand
CTTTTAATCGTACCATATTGGAATTGAAACATGCGAACACAACCTAAAGAGAAACGATTTGTTCCTTTTAATCGTACCATATTGGAATTGAAACGTTGATCAGAACACAAGGGAGATAATTTTTCCTAACTTTTAATCGTACCATATTGGAATTGAAACAAATGAGCGTAAATTTGTTCGATATATCTTGAACCCTTTTAATCGTACCATATTGGAATTGAAACTTCTGACCACAATAGTCTCTTAGGCACGAAAAAATCTTTTAATCGTACCATATTGGAATTGAAACAAGGATAAGAATAAATGCTTTAGTTTGTGTTCTAACTTTTAATCGTACCATATTGGAATTGAAACCTCTTCTGCAAATTAGCAATCTCTTCTTGCAATTTCTTTTAATCGTACCATATTGGAATTGAAACAATTTCCTTCGAATTATTTTAGCGATAATTTGAGTTCTTTTAATCGTACCATATTGGAATTGAAACACTTTGGAGCAAGTTCTTTTGTTGTGCGTGCAATCTTTTAATCGTACCATATTGGAATTGAAACATATCAGATGGGAGTAATGCGAATTAATGAGGGCTCTTTTAATCGTACCATATTGGAATTGAAACTCCATCTACTACTTTATCGTTATTATTACTTCCCCTTTTAATCGTACCATATTGGAATTGAAACTCCTTAAACTTACAAGGAGGCTCAAAGCCCTCCCACTTTTAATCGTACCATATTGGAATTGAAACGTACGAGAAACCTTTACACTCATTCTTGCCCACTCTTTTAATCGTACCATATTGGAATTGAAACTCAACCTCGAATATTAGTTTGAGTGTTCCATTCGCTTTTAATCGTACCATATTGGAATTGAAACTGTTGCAGGAGCCCATTTGTCGGTTTCCTCATCCCTTTTAATCGTACCATATTGGAATTGAAACATGATTGACTTAATCATGCACCGATACGAAGAGACTTTTAATCGTACCATATTGGAATTGAAACTCAATATTTCGATGATTGTATCAAGGTCGTAACCCTTTTAATCGTACCATATTGGAATTGAAACATATTACTCTATCATTATCATAATCACAAGATAAACTTTTAATCGTACCATATTGGAATTGAAACAGCATCTTTTTTGCGAAATATAAGATATTTAAAGGCTTTTAATCGTACCATATTGGAATTGAAACATGCAATGTTGATAGCGTTTCTTGTCCTTAAGTTCCTTTTAATCGTACCATATTGGAATTGAAACTGTTCAACTAACGGTCTTAAACCTCTTTGAATCATACTTTTAATCGTACCATATTGGAATTGAAACGTTTTAGGATTAACTCCTGTAAAGAAGTTATCAAAGCTTTTAATCGTACCATATTGGAATTGAAACAGGTTTATTTTTAACCTCTTAAAGAAGTCTTGAATACTTTTAATCGTACCATATTGGAATTGAAACACGCTGGGAGTATTATTGACTTGACCATATAGCAACTTTTAATCGTACCATATTGGAATTGAAACA
>SUWZ01000072.1 GCA_015061185.1 Bacteroidales bacterium | reverse complement strand
CACGTTGCTCATGTTAAGGACATCAATGGTTGTCAGGCTTCTTACAAATTTATATTGGATCCTCCTGCAATCAACGTGCCTGAATTCTTCTCACCAAACGGAGACGGTGTAAACGATAAATGGGTTGTTGGTTCTTTGGCTGAGGTTTATCCAGGAGCAGTAGTAACAATTTTCGACCGCTTCGGAAAAACATTAATCCAATTCTTAGGTGCAGATGCCGATGGTTGGGACGGAACATATAAAGGAGTTCCAATGCCTTCTACCGACTATTGGTATATGATTGACATTGAAGAGATTGATAAGCAATATTCCGGTCACTTCACATTGATGAGAAGATAAACAATTACGGAGTTTATAGAACACAACAAAAAAAGGAGCATGTTATCGATTAGCATGCTCCTTTTTTGTATAACTTAGTTGAAGTTGATTTCTTAGAACTATGTTCCCGATTTACAACCCGACCGCACAAGGCAAAAGCACTAAACTGAAACAAATCTTATTCAGTACCACAACATATAATACAAAACGATTATCAATCCAAACGGCACAACCGACATAAGACAAAAGATTGCGAACCAATGTTACAACAAAACAACCTTTTTTACAGAAGGTTTTCCATCATTAAACGAAAGCTCTACTTTAAAATCGGCAAAATCGCTATAAATATAGAGAGGTAAAGAATCCTCCTCATTAGGTTGAAAATCAAATTCAAGACAAATATTGGAACCGGAGAGATAATTTTCAGTAGGACGAATAGATTTATCAGCACTATTAATTTCATTGATAGAGAAAACAGGATCAATAATAGAGAGGATACGAGGCAACTCTATTCTCAGATTTTTATCCTTTCCTGCCACTAAGTTTTTCACATCATTCTTCATATCATGCCAAAGATTACCATCACTCACCGAGGCATAAATTTTTATACCATCTTCAATGATTGACAACAATTTATCGTTATTAATATCAAAATCCTCCAGTAATTGTTGCTTAAGATTCGCCAAGTGAGTGTTACTCTTATTTTCTTTTACTGCCATCTCTGAAGCTTTCATGTATTTATAGTCAACATTATCAATCCAACAGATTTTATCGTCTGTCATGGCAATAGCCCGAATGCGAGTGATGTCATTGTACTTTTTATTTTCATAATTAAGCTTCACCACCCCAATTTCTGTTTTATCATTATGTTTGATAATATTAACAGACGGCAATTTCTGCACGTCATACTCATCTTTATACATATCGGTATAATGAAGACAAAGAAATATACGAACATTCTCCAAGTCTATATCAGAACGATTATTGATGACAACTTTAATTTCATCATCTTTATCGCCTAAATGCCAGTTGGTAACCGGCTCAACCGCCACATCCAAGAAAGATTGCTCCAATAAAATCTGTTTGAAACTGCTATACATATTCTCTTCACAATATTGCATATCACTCAACAAACAATCATATACCCCTTGATTCCCCCTTCTAAAAAAGTGATTAAAGATTTCCTCTTTACAATTCTCCACATCCCCTTGTTGCGCAAAATATTTTGCCTTCAACAAATTGGGACTAAAGATACCGAAACCCTCCATGGTAGAACGGTACAAACGCAACAAATACTTACCCTCTGCCGATCTATTTAAATAAGCACGGGACTTATAACTATCCAAAAGGTCGGTTAAAGCAGCAGCCTGACGAGGATATTCAACCGAAGCTTGGTCGAAAAAATTAATCGCATTAGCATTATCACCCAAAGAACGATATAACAACCCCTTAAGCACCAAAGCAGGAGCAGAACGAGCTGGGTAAAGTTGAATATAATTATCCAAGGTAGTTTCAGCCTCAACAAAAAACTCACTGATGGATTGTTTGGGCTTAGACTCATTATTTAAGTCGGCAGGGAATGACGGTGAAAGAGCAGACATAGAGGAGTCTGCAGCCGGAGAAAAGTTAGAGGCAATTTCAATCAAAGCCAGACTCTTCAACAACAACGCCTCCCGATTTTCAGGATATGTTTTAAGAATCTCTTCTGTTCTGTTATAAGCATCGATGGGGTTCCCACCATAAAGATCCAAATAAGCCTTATCTTTTACCAAACACAACGCATCCCACTCCTGCATATATTTGTGATAAATAGGAGCGTACCCTTCTAAATATTCCACATATTTTAATCTGAGAGCCTCCATCTCACGCTCCAAAGACTTCTTCAAATCCTTCTGTTTCTCGTACTCATCAAAAGCCACCTCTTGCGCCTTATCTACGCCCCCGGCAACAGAGACAGTTCCGGTCAGAGGATCACCGGTAATCATAGAACCAATTACCCCAATCGGATTGACCTCCTCAACGAAACTCGAAGCCCCACTTGTAGCACTACGCATCAACATCCACACATCATTAAGTTCTTTATGCTCCTTCTGCAACTCATAGAGACGTTGGAGAATAGGGAACAACTTTTTCTTTTGTTCAAGAACCTCAGGAGCAACCCGACTGAAATCTTGACGAGCCACATATTCCAAATAAGAGATAAAATCTTCAGACTGACATTGAGCTACCTCCAAAGCATTCATAGCCCTCACCGTCTCCTCTATATCATAGTCCTGATTATCCACAGGAGAATCAGATTCCAAAGCCTCAAATGCCGGTTGAAACTCTTGAGAAGGTTTATAAACCTCGCTTTCTTGCAACTTCAAGAAGTTGAAATGCCAAAGCAAAATAGCAATAATACCTAAAAAAATTAGCAAAAGAAATAAATATAATAGACCTCTTTTCATACAATTACAAGCTTAACTGCGTTTCTCGCAAAATTAGGAAAAAGAGATAAAGAAACAAAAATTACTATTCTGATTCACTCAATAAATTACGATATAAGGTGAGATTTATGAAATTACCTAAAGTAACTAAAAAAAAGTTTGACAATTGGATAAATTTTTATTTAAATTTGTGTAATAGAAAATTGAGAGTTAGAGTCAGAGGCATTTTAAGAAGCCGTTTAAATTTTATTTTAAATTTATTTTGAGTTTCACTCTTTTATTTTCGGCATCTTTGAGATTCTTTCTAATCTCTCTCAAATAGGCTCGAAATAAAATTAAAACAACTTCTAAAGTTATTGCAAAAAAAAAATCTATGGTAAAAAAATACGATTTTCTTGTTATCGGTTCAGGAATTGCCGGTATGAGTTTTGCCCTAAAGGTGGCAGATAAAGGGAAAGTAGCAATCCTATGCAAAACAAATATGGAGGAGGCAAACACCCACTTTGCACAAGGAGGAATAGCCTCAGTTACCAAACCCACTGATGAATTTTCTCACCACATCAAAGACACATTGATTGCAGGAGATGGAATTTGCGATGAAGCAGTAGTCAAAAAAGTTGTGGAAGGTGCACCGGAACAGATCAAACAACTCCTATCATGGGGGGTTGATTTTGACAAGAATGAAGAGGGCGAATTCGACCTGCATAAAGAGGGCGGGCACTCCGACTTTCGTATTTTACACCATAAAGATAACACCGGAGCAGAGATACAAGACAGTTTGATAGAAACGGTAAAAAAACATCCTAACATAGACATCTATGACCAACATTTTGCGATTGAGATATTAACCCAACACCATTTAGGGGAAGTAGTGAAACACACAACCCCCAATATAGAGTGTTACGGAGCCTACGTTTTGGATATACGCACCAACCACGTTATCACATTTCTTTCAAAAATTACGATGATTGCGACAGGAGGAATCGGAAATATCTATCAAACTACCACCAATCCATCTGTAGCTACAGGAGATGGGATTGCGATGGTGTATCGAGCAAAAGGATTGGTGGAGGATATGGAGTTTGTACAATTCCACCCAACCGCCCTATACAACCCGAACGAGCGTCCATCCTTCTTGATTACAGAAGCGATGCGAGGCTACGGAGGCATTTTACGCAACAAAGCAGGAGAAGCCTTCATGATTAAATATGACCCGCGAGAGTCGTTGGCCCCGCGCGACATTGTAGCAAGAGCCATAGATAATGAACTGAAAATATCGGGAGAAGACCACGTCTATTTAGATGTTACGCATAAAGATGCCAACGAGACAAAAGAGGAGTATCCAACGATCTATCAAAAGTGCTTATCATTAGGCATAGACATCACCAAAGAATATATTCCGGTTGCACCGGCAGCACACTATCTATGCGGAGGCATCAAAGTAGATTTAAATGCAAGAACCACCATCAATAGATTATATGCCGCCGGAGAGTGTTCACGCACAGGCTTGCACGGAGCCAATCGTTTGGCATCCAACTCCTTGATCGAGGCTATTGTATATGCTGATGCCGCAGCCAAAGATTCATTGAAAATTCTTCCCACTTTGAGTTGGAACGAAGCCATTCCGGAGTGGAACGATGAAGGGACTTCCTTGAACGAAGAGATGGTTCTAATTACACAGAGTGTCAAAGAGGTGAATCAAATCATGAACTCCTACGTGGGAATTGTGCGCTCCAATCTACGTTTAAAAAGAGCATTCGACCGGTTAGAAATCATTTTCCATGAAACAGAAAATCTGTTCCAACGTTCTGTCGTATCCAAAGAGATTTGCGAACTACGTAACATCATCTACACAGCCTTTTTGGTAATCACTTCTGCCATGAAACGCAAAGAGAGCAGAGGCTTGCATTACACAATAGACTATCCTAAGAAAAACAGACATCTAAATTGTTACGACATTGATGGTTTGTTAGAGTCGGTGGGAAAGAAGAGTTAAGGAATCCCCCCTCCTACCCCCATAACGCAACGCACGATGAAATAAAGATTAAATCATCTGCGTTGCTTTGTTATTTTATAGGATTACTCTAAAATCATGTACTGTAAAGAATTTGTTCAATATTTTATGGTAGTGAGAGATGACGCTGGAAATAAAACAACTACACATTCCAACCGATTAACAACTTTAGGAGAGAGACCCGGATGTATTAAGAACTTGCAATCGAGAGTGATTAATGAAGAAAAAAGGAAATGCATTGAATTTAAATGGGAACACAATAGCTCTAACATCACTCGCTATGTCATCTACAAAAAAGTGGAAGAAGAGCATATGTTACCAATAGCCTCATTACAAGGAAATAAGACTTATTTTGAAGATAAAGAGGTGGTTGTAGGTTTAAAATACAATTACATAATCAGACCTATCACATCAGAAAGAGTTTGTCCTACAGAGTATTCGGAAGAAATTATTATGGGCGGTTATATCAAATAACCCCCATAAAAATCCTCGAATGGAAAAGTTTTTTCATTATGGTAAAATTTGATGTTAATCTCTACTCATTCACCAACCGCTCTATCTTGCAGCTGTGTTCCTTGGTCTTCTCGTCGTAATTCACGCCTACGAAAAGCAGGTCGCCTTTGTAATTATTGAGAGCCTGACAGTAGTTTTTATCCTTTATTTGTTGCAAGGCACTTCCTGCACTTTTGTTGTGTTTCAATTCTATCACCATTGCCGGAATATTGGGCAAGTAAGGAATTAAAACCAAATCTGCATAGCCTTTGCCGGTTGGCAACTCCTTGAAGAGCGTGTAGCGAGTGTTGGCGTAGAAATATGCCAAGCAAATTGCGCTTTGGAAGCAATGCTCGTCATTGTAAGTTAACGGATTGGTCACCTCTGTGTGGGCTGCGTCGAGAGCCTTTGCCACCGCCTCCTCGTTGCCTTCTACCGTTACGTCAAGGAGTTTTTTGGAGGCGTTGATGATCTCCATAATTGGGGCGTAGTTCTCTTCGTCATCAATAGAATTTACCCACTCTTGGCGAACCTCCTCGTTCGGAATGCGGCAAGTTTTATCTTTTCTGTTGTACGAGAGATAACCCAGGTGAATCAGATAGGTGAAAGCATTGTCTTTATTCGTGATGGACTGAAGCGTGTTTTGGAATTTTTTCACATTCACCGGAACGCTTTTGCCGGAAATCATATCAATCACATCTTGCTTGATGCCTTTGAAGTCCATCATGATATAATCCTTCAACGCCTCAAACGAGCCGGTGGCGGACCAGTAACTCTCAAACTCCTGATTTCTCATGGCTGAGACCACCGCCAACGGATTGTAGATGTCGATGGTGTCCGTAAGTCTGTAGCCGTCGTACCAGCGAGCGCACTCCTCCTTGTCCATGCCGTACTGCTCGCACAATGCCTCCACCTCCTCGCGTGTGAAGCCGACATGACCGGACATTCGTCCTGAATTCAACATGGTATATTCCGTGAACTCGTTCAGTTTGGACTGCACCTTATCGCGCACAATCGGTATGATGCCGGTAATGTATGCAAGTGCGATTGCAGGGCGGATAGCTGTGTCCTTGAAGAGTCCGTTGAGGAAACTTAGGTAACTGTCGAACAGCGATTGCGGAACTTGCTCACGAATCAAGACATCGTATTCATCTATGATGATGAC
>SUWZ01000039.1 GCA_015061185.1 Bacteroidales bacterium | reverse complement strand
AATATACTTACTTCTATATCCACGACCATTTAGGCTCCACTTCTATGGTTTTGGATGCAGATGGAAATATCTCACAATCAGTCACTTATATTCCGTACGGAGAAATTTTTGTTGAAGAGCGCAATGGAGCATGGAATTCACCTTACTTGTTCAATTCCAAGGAGTTAGATGAAGAGACCGGCTTGTACTACTACGGTGCGAGATACCTGAACCCAACAAGCGGTATGTGGCTGAGCGTGGATCCGCTTTGGGAGAAGAATATAGATGCTAGTCCGTATTCATATTGTCATGGGAATCCGGTGAAATTGATTGACCCTGACGGAATGGATGAAATCTATTACCGGGAAGATGGATCTGAAATATCACGAATAACGAGTAAAGAAGATGTTAAATATGTTTTAAGGACGCAAGAAACAACTAGTCAAATGTATAGAGAGAGTTCTCCAACAGAAAAAGGGAACTCAAATCCCATATACGCAGGAGACGCAATAATAGCAGAAAATTTGATAAAAGAAATCTGTAGTGGGAAACGGAATAGGTTCTTTACTAAAGAAGAGGTACAGAATAAATATTTTGTTAAAGCTCCCAATCAAGCGGAGTTCGATGCAGCTATGAATTTTATAGAAGATGATGGAACAGGAGGTAGGTCAGATGAGAATAATCGAGAATACGCATTTAATCTTATAGAAAATGAAGTAAGAATAGGAAATAAATACGTAAAAGATGGGTATATCGCTACTCAAAAATTTTGTGGCGAGGTACAGGATGCAAGCAAAAGCACCGTTGTAAAAACAGCATATAGAAGAAATCACACTCATCCAAGTGGCGTAGGGTCAATGGGGCATAAATGGCAACAAGCCCCTTCTGCTACAGATATTAAGAATTCAAATGATGTAGTCAGGAGAGTTTGGGGTATGGGGAGTAATACTATATATTTATTTAATAGTAAAGGTGTTAATGCTACAATACCATTTAGTGTTTATGGGCGATGAAACGAATATTTGTATTTATTTTATTATTGTTTTCACAATATCAAGTTATCTATTCAATAAGTAATATATATGGGGATGCGATGACACGTTATGTTGATGAGGTTGTAGAAGAGCATGAATTTGCGCTTAGAGAAAGTGGTTATGACTCAATATATAATCATACACTTTTATTTGAGACTGATGCCTCAAATGTGCTACGAGAATTACCGCAAACCATCCATGGATACAGAGTTATAAATTTTGGCATCCCAGAATTACAATGCTATTTAGATACAGTTCCAGATGGAATTATAAGATTCTTTTTTCTCGACAAGATGGATTTTTGCAAAGAATGTCAAGCTCAATTTTATATACGATTTGTAAGAGTTGTGGTGAGAAAAATAAATTTGAGGATAGATATTAGGGATATGGAAGTCGATAATTTCAGTTATGCCTATAATTG
The DNA here is from genome assembly GCA_015061185.1 of Bacteroidales bacterium. Lineage (GTDB taxonomy): Bacteria > Bacteroidota > Bacteroidia > Bacteroidales > Paludibacteraceae > UBA1181. The sequence goes on along the minus strand of SUWZ01000039.1, from coordinate 26,636 downwards.
CGAAACAAATACATTTGAGTATAAATATTATGTTACAGGAGATTTCGATCTTTATGATGCAATTGAATTTTTAAAAAGAAAAGGGTTAAAAGGTTATTATTATAATATTAAGTTTTAAGAAGACATTTGCATAATACACAGATCGACAACAATGTTACCCCCCCCTGTCGGATTAGCAATCCGCCCGCTTCGCCCCTCGCCAGCAACACTGTTACTGACGTCTGCGAAGCGCACCCGGAGGTGAAGAAATTTATGACAAAAGTTGACAAAATAGCTAACCTTGTCTCTGTCTAACAAACAGCAAGTTACCAAAATAATTCGATTTGTAAAAATCATCAATAATCTCAAAGGGTCGCCAAACTTGACGGCTCTTTTTTTGTAAATTGGAAACTACATCTCAATTCTTTGTTGTACTTTTGCAAAAAATTTACAAAAAATGTCAACACCTCAAGAAATTTCAATTGACGCATTCAACTACGATTTGCCGGATGAGCGAATTGCAAAGTTCCCAAAAGAGAAGAGAGATGAATCCAAACTTCTTCTTTACAAAAATGGTGCAATCTCTGAAACCATTTTTAAGGAGATTTATCAACACCTTCCTGAAAAAGAGTTGCTGATAGCCAACAACACAAAAGTGATTCAGGCTCGTATGCTTTTTCAGAAAGAGAGTGGAGCTAAAGTTGAAATTTTCTGTTTAGAACCTCTTTCTCCTTCTGATTATGCATTGGTTTTTCAGACAAAAAAAGATTGCATTTGGAAGTGTATGGTTGGAAACTCCAAACGGTGGAAAGAGGGACAAACGTTGCAGAAAACCATTCAAATAGGCGATAAAAAGGTTCTTTTTCGGGCAGAAAGGATTTCTACAAACGGCAATACGCACGAAATAAAATTTTCTTGGAATCAACCTCACATCACTTTTGCAGAAATTTTGGATGCCGGCGGCATACTCCCTATCCCCCCCTATTTGCACCGCGAAACTATAGAACAAGACAAAACAACCTATCAAACCGTCTATTCTAAAATTAAAGGTTCTGTGGCGGCTCCTACTGCCGGACTGCACTTTACGCAAGAGGTGTTTGAATCTCTGAAAGAGAGGGAGATTGAATATGACGAGGTAACCCTTCATGTCGGCGCCGGTACTTTCCAACCGGTGAAAAGTGATACAATAGGTGAACATACAATGCACTCCGAATTTATCATTGTTGAACGAAACGTAATCGAAAAAATCAAAAATCGGGGCAGTGTAATTGCGGTTGGAACAACATCGGTACGCACATTAGAGAGCCTCTACTACATCGGTGTGTTGTTGGAGATGAATAAAGAGCCGGAAGGAATCTTGAAAGTGACACAATGGCTGCCATATAGTAATTTGCCGGAAATCAGTGTCGAAAAATCTATGGAGAATATTTTGGACTATCTTGCAAAGAGAGACGAAAATTCTATCAAAGCTGAAACTCAAATCATCATACTACCCGGCTATAAATTTCATATAGTGAAAGGATTGATAACGAACTTTCATCAACCTAAAAGCACCTTACTACTGCTGATTTCTGCCTTCATCGGAGAGGATTGGAAAAAGGTATATGACTACGCTCTTACGCACGAATTCAGATTCTTAAGCTATGGGGATAGTTCTTTACTGTTGAATGAGTAATTGTTTTCGGAATCTCTGTTCTGTTTATAACGATTATGCAGTGGGAGCGAAGTGGTAGTCGCGCCGGGAATCGAACCCGGATCTAAGGTTTAGGAAACCCGTATTCTATCCATTGAACTACGCAACCCAACCTCCCAATCTCACAATAGCGAGACAAAAAGCACGCAAATGTAATAATTTTTACGCAATAGAGCAAACAGGATTTCGAAAATGTTTGCATTGCCAAGAGGTGAGTTATAAAATAATATTTCAACTCACAAGATTCACTCCTCACCCTACAAAAAATATACCTCCTCCGTCGTAGAGATAGTCGTTGGCAAGTGAGATGATTTCTATCCGGTGTAATTCGATGAAATCGCATAATTTCTTGCCATCTTTGTGTTTCAATGGGTTGCCTAAAAAGAATAGTTTGTCTTGATGTAATCCGCATGTCCCGCCTAAAAAACCATAGCGGTGCGTCTCTATCTTAATCTCTTCGGGCGAGAAATAACAGGTGGCGATAGAGTGCTTTTGCAACTCTTTGTAAATGCCTGCATCGGAAGTGATAAAAGCCTCGTCCGTCAGGGCAAACAACGAACATCGTGTGTAAGATTGTGGCAAGAAAATCTTCTCTTTGCTCTCTTGTCTCTCCAAGACTTTGGCGTCTGTATATCCTTTTCGATGAAAAAAACAGGATGACGTGGCTAACGCATTGTAGAAACAGGAGTTGTGCAGCTCCTTGCCAACAAACGAATTGCCCAATTGATAAGGAATAGCCAATTCATCGAGTTTTTGAAACAGATTCTGAGGAGCATTGGGCGCAATTATCAACTCTTCTCGCTCTTGAAAGATAAAAATATCGGGGTGACACGATATGGAAGAATAGGTGACATCTGAGGTCTGAAATCGAAAAACTTCATCGGCATAAAGAGTAAGCTGTTCAAAAATTTTCTCCGAACAGCGGGCATCAACAATGACTAACTTTGATTTCATATTTGCTCAATTTAGAATCGCCCAAAACCTTTACATTCAATTTTTTAGGCTCAAATATTGTTTTTCTGTTCTTGGCTTCGTATCCCAACACAAAATTGATTTGTGACGGATGCACTTTCATAGCTATTGAACTCGATTCATATCCATCCAATTCCTCTTTCAGCAAATCCGCCCATATCTCTGTCATAACCAACTCTTTGAAAGAGCGATGATAAGGCCCTGCCAACAATGATTTTCCTTGCGTCAACTCTTCCGATGGGTGCAATCCAATGCGCAAAACTTTCACTCCTGCTTGCTCGAATCGAAGAAAAAATCGCTTGGACCATGACACCGCTGTTGGGAGGTCAAGGGGCTGATACTTGCCCGTTTCATAAAATTTTGCCAACTGTGTCCCTTTAATAACTAATGTTGGATAGATTCTCGTGTTATCTGCTCCTAACGAAATAATATCCTCCACCGTCTGAGAAGAACGCTCAAACGAATCTTGAGGGAGACCGATCATCATCTGCAACCCTAAATGGAAATCGTTCTTCAAAATCAACTCAGAAGCTCTCCAAATTGCCTCTCTCTTATGCCCCCTACCCGATGCGAGCAACACACCGTCATGAGTAGATTGAGCTCCTAATTCAATGGTGGTGACGCCATATCGTTTAAGAAGATCCAAAACGGGTTGAGAGATATAATCCGGACGGGTAGATAATCGGATGCCGGAAATCTTATTCTCTTTGCGGTAATGGAGAGCTTGACGGAGGTATTGCTCTTGCAACTCCAAGGGCAATCCGGTGAATGAGCCTCCAAAAAATGCCACCTCAATCTCTCTCCCATCAGTCATTGTCGATAAATAGGTTTCAATTATAGCAGGGATATCCTCCGGGTTGGGAATCTCTTGCTGTCCACTGATTTTTGCCTGATTGCAAAATATACATTGGTGCGGACAAGCCAACTCCGGAATAAATATAGGTATATTGGAATGCTTCATAAATTCTAAAAATCAAACGGTGTGCCAAAATGAGAAAAACTCTTTCCGACACACCATTTTATTACATAGCCGTAACTTCTAAAATCGTAAATTGATAAAAGAATTAAGCCTTTGTTACTTCAATATTTACTTTGAAATCATCAAAATCCAACTCAATTGGATTAGTAACTTTTTCTACCAATTCAATCGAATTAGCCAACACCTGAGATGCCACATAATCACCAAATGACTCGATAGCTCCCTTAACGTTTTCTGAATTTTCAATCTTCACACAGATCTTATCCGTAATCTCAAATCCGCTCGATTTACGAATGTTTTGGATTCGATTGACAAACTCTCTTGCGATACCCTCTTTTTGTAATTCCGGAGTAATCGTTACATCCAACGCGATAGTAATGCTACCATTGTTGGCCACCAACCAACCCGGAATATCTTCAGAAAGAATTTCTACATCTCCCTTCTCTATTGTAATGTCGTTTCCATCGATGTTTAGAGTATAAACTCCCGATTTCTCAAAATTAGAGATCTCCTCTTGAGACAACTCTTGCAACTGAGCAGCCACCATCTTCATACTCTTACCACACTTAGGACCTAATTTTTTGAAATCCGGTTTGATTTTCTTAACCAAAATTCCAGCCGAATCATCCACAAAATTAATTCCTTTCACATTCACCTCGTTCATGATAAGGTCTTTCACTGCATCAATATTTTCTTTCTCGCGTTCAGACAAAACCGGAACCATAATCTGTTGCAAAGGCTGACGAACCTTGATATTTTCTTTCTTACGCAAAGATAATGTCATTGATGAAATATCTTGAGCCAACTGCATACGCTCTTCCAATACTTTATCAATCAAACTTTCATCTGCCTTAGGGAAATCAGACAAATGGACAGACTCGCTACTATCGCAACCGGTAGCACTGTTCAAATCCAAGAACAATCTGTCTGCGTAGAATGGAGAAATAGGTGCCATCAAACGAGAAATGGTATCCAAACAAGTATATAGAGTTTGGTAGGCAGCCAACTTATCCTCAGTCAAAGTACCACCCCAAAAACGTTTACGATTTAAACGAACATACCAGTTACTCAAGTGGTCGTTTACAAAATTAGAGATGGCACGACCTGCACGAGTTGGTTCATAATCATTATAGCTCTCATCCACCTCTTTAATCAAGGAATTCAACAAAGAGATAATCCAACGATCAATTTCCGGACGATTAGCCATTGGAACTTGCGGCTGACTATTTGTAAAGCTATCAACATTGGCATACAAAGCAAAGAACGAATAGGTATTGTACAAAGTACCAAAGAATTTGCGGCGAACCTCTTCAACTCCCTCTACATCAAATTTCAAGTTATCCCATGGAGAAGCATTGGTAATCATGTACCAACGCAACGGATCTGAACCATACTTCTCGATGGTTTCGAATGGATCCACAGCATTTCCTAAACGCTTAGACATTTTGTTTCCATTCTTATCCAAAACCAAACCGTTAGAAATAACCGCCTTAAAGGCAACACTATCCTTTATCATCGTGGAGATGGCATGAAGTGTGAAGAACCATCCTCTTGTTTGGTCAACACCCTCAGCAATGAAATCTGCCGGATAAAACTCTCCGTTATCTACCACCTCTTTATTTTCAAATGGATAGTGCATTTGAGCGAACGGCATTGCACCTGAATCAAACCACACATCAATCAAATCGCTCTCGCGCTTCATTGGTTCTCCTTTATCAGATACCAAGATAATGTCATCCACATACGGACGATGCAAATCTATGTTTTTAGGGTCATAGTTTTCATCGGTATAAACGCCAACTTTAAAGTTCTTCCATGGATTTTCCTTCATGAATCCTGCCTTCACCGATTTTTCAATCTCCTCTATCAACTCTGCAATAGAGCCTATGCACTTCTCTTCTGTTCCATCTTCTGTTCTCCAAATAGGCAATGGTGTCCCCCAATAACGAGAACGAGATAGATTCCAATCATTCAAATTCTCCAACCACTTTCCAAAACGACCGGTTCCGGTTGACTCCGGTTTCCACTTGATGGTTTTGTTCAATTCAATCATTCTGTCGCGCGCCGCTGTAGAACGAATAAACCAGCTGTCCAATGGATAGTACAACACCGGCTTATCAGTTCTCCAACAATGAGGATAGTTGTGAACATGTTTCTCTATTTTGAAAGCTTTGTTGTTGACCTTCATCTCCATGCAGATGGCAACATCCAATGTCTCATCCTTATCAGTCAAAGTCGGGTCGTACGCGTTTTTAACAAATTTACCCTCAAACTTCTTATATTCTGCTACATTTACATTCTCTTTTACGTAGGCTTCATCCAAGTCTGACAACAAGTAGAATTTACCGGTTAAATCTACGGAAGGACGAAGATTACCGAACTTATCAACCAATTGCAATGGCGGAATTCCGGCAGCCTTTGCTACACGAGCATCGTCTGCACCAAATGTAGGCGCAATATGAACAATACCGGTTCCATCTTCTGTTGTCACATAATCACCCGGAATCACTCTAAATGCTTGCTCTGCATTTTCCGGTTTTATCCAATTCAACAACTGCTCATACTTCATTCCAACCAAATCAGTTCCTTTATACTCTGCTATCACTTTGAACGGCACCAACTTATCTCCCGGTTTGTAATCCTCCATGGCAACTTCTGCGGCCTTAGGACTGAAGTGAGCATTCAACAAATCTTTTGCCAACACGTATGTAGCCGGCTCTCCCGTATAAGGGTTATAAGATTGCACTGCCACATAATCAATGTTCGGTCCCACACATAAAGCGGTATTGGAAGAGAGTGTCCACGGAGTGGTTGTCCATGCTAAAAAGTAAGGAGTTCCCCACGCACTCATTTCCGACTTTGGATCCAACATTTTAAACTGAGCCACCACAGTAGTATCTTTCACATCGCGATAACAACCCGGTTGGTTCAACTCATGAGAACTCAAACCTGTTCCTGCAGCAGGCGAATAAGGCTGAATTGTATATCCTTTGTAAAGGTAACCCTTCTTATACAACTCTTTCAATAAATACCACAAAGTCTCTATGTAACGATTGTCGTAGGTGATATAAGGGTTATCCAAATCCACCCAGTAACCCATTCTTTGAGTTAAATCAGTCCACTCCTTTGTAAACTTCATCACGTTGGTGCGACAAGCGTTGTTGTAGTCGTTCACAGAAATCTTCTTCCCGATGTCTTCTTTGGTGATTTGTAACTCCTTCTCTACACCTAACTCCACCGGCAATCCATGTGTATCCCAACCTGCTTTACGCTTAACGTGGAAACCTTTCATGGTTTTGTATCGGCAAAAAATATCCTTAATGGAACGCGCCATTACGTGGTGAATACCAGGCATTCCATTGGCAGATGGAGGTCCCTCATAAAAAACGAAAGTTGGGGCACCTTCTCTTGTCTTTACACTCTTAAGAAATAACTCTTTTTCTTCCCATTGTTTTAAAACCTCTTTGTTGATATCTGAGAGGTTGAAATTTGAATACTCAGCGAATTTTTTTGCCATATCTTTTTGAAATTTCCAACAATTTTTATGCAGTTGCTACACTTTGTATTTTTAAGTAAAGGCAACTTCTATGGCGCAAAGATAGTGTTTTTTAACCTATTATCGAAAAAGATTTCAAGGTAATTGCATCTCCTTCTGTTTTTTTGTTGAGAATGGATGAAATTATCGGAACAATTTACAGCTATTTTCGGTTAAAAATATATGATTTTCTAAATTTTTGTAATTTGCGATTTTGAAAAGTTGTCTTAAAATATCTCTCCTTATCTTACTGATGCTCACCTCCTTACCAGGTACATCTTCGATTCCATTTTCCAGAAAAGGGGAAACGTGTTTTTTTATTTATGATAAACATGCGTCATCGGATAGCTCCTTTCATAAACCTACTAAGCCTCAACCTTGGATTACTGCGGCAGAAATAACCGGAATTAATCTGGGAGTATGGGCTTTCGACCGTTATGTATTGAACGGTGATTATGCTCGTATCTCATGGAAATCTATTCGCCGTAATTTTCAAACGGGTTTTGTTTGGGATAACGATGGATTCGACACTAATCTCTTTTTTCACCCCTATCACGGGAGCCTCTATTTTAATGCGGCAAGATCTTGTAATATGAATTTTTGGAGTGCTATTCCCTTCACTGCTGCCGGCAGTTTGATGTGGGAATTTCTCCTTGAAAGTGAACCTGCTGCCATCAACGATTGGTTGGCTACTACCATCGGAGGAGTGGCACTGGGAGAGGTATCCTGGCGTTTGTCAAATCTCCTCATCAACGAACAAAAAAGGGGATTTCATCGTGTTTTACGTGAATTGGGGATATGGGTCATCTCTCCTCTACATGGCTTCAATCGTTTAATTACCGGCAAAACTTGGAAACGAAGCACCTCAACACCCCAAAAAGAGTATCTACCCAAATTTAATTTCAAAATTTCTGCCAACTATCGCTTGCTATGCGAAACGGATGATTGGGACGAGAATGCCCAAGGGGTGGAATTGCAAACGCATTTTGAGTATGGAGATCCCTTCTGCTCATCATCTCATAACCCCTTCTCCTATTTTATATTGGATTTGGAGATGAACTTAATGAAAAAACAACCCATTATCGGTGGATTTCGTTGCGATGGTCTTCTTCATAAATTATTCACAACAAATAGCGAAAAAAACAACCTTTTAATCGGACTATTTCAACATTTCAATTTCCTAAATTCTGATGCTATGAGTTTAAAAGAACGCATTGTTCCTTACCGAATTTCGGAAGCTGCCACCTTGGGAATCGGGCTCATATCGCACTGTTCAAGCAAAAACAATCGGTTCCGAATGGAAGGCATCATTCACCTTAATGGTGTTATCTTGGGTGGAAGCTATACCGATTTTTATCGTGTAGTGGACAGAGATTATAATCTGGGGAGTGGCTATAGTTTTCGAATCTCTCCGGAATTTAAATGGAGGGAGAAAATAGCATTGATGTTAGAATGGGAACGGATTCACCTCTTCACATGGAAAGGGTACGATGAAAGCTTAAATCTGAGCAAACTATCGCACGAAGAGATGCTTTACCTGAATGCTCAGGGGGACAAGGGAAATACGCAACTCAATCAATTTATTGCCAAAACAACTTTTCGCCTCTATCAGAATTGGCACCTTAATTTGCAATATACGCAATACTTCAGACACACAAAATATGCCCACTTCCCTGATATAAAATGTATCGTGTCGGAATCGAAGGTTGGATTGACATATTTCCACTGAAGAACTCTAAAAGCTCAAGCACAGCAGAGTTTTGTCTTTATTTCATAACGCACCAAAAATTTGGAAACCATATTCCAAAATCTTAAGATTAGGCATTTTAATCTTGCGGACGAAATTTTCAACATTCTTCCCCCATTTCACACTCACTTTCGTTTCTTTATTGTATCTTTGCGAAAATTTTTAAATTACCTTCAATAAAATGTTGATATGGCACATTTAATTGCTCCTTCGTTATTGTCGGCAGATTTTTCCGACCTTCGTAAAGACATTGAAATGGTAAACTCCAGTGTTGCAGATTGGTTTCATTTGGATGTCATGGATGGTGTTTTTGTCCCAAACATATCTTTTGGAACACCGGTTATTGAAGCGGTAAAACGCTACGCATCAAAGCCTTTGGATGTACACTTGATGATTGTAAATCCGGACAAATTTATCGATGATTACCACAAAATGGGAGCAGATGTCCTAAATGTGCATTGCGAGGCTTGCACGCACCTGCACCGCACCATTCAAAAGATAAAATCTTTGGGCATGAAAGCCGGCGTTACACTAAATCCTCACACCTCGATTACTGCCGTCGAGGAGATTTTGCCGGACTTGGATGTTGTGATGCTGATGTCTGTAAATCCTGGATTCGGAGGTCAAAAATTTATTGAAAACACTCTCGATAAAACATCAAGATTGAAAGATTTGATCGGCAAGCGAAACTCCAAAGCTCTTATTGAAATTGACGGGGGTGTAAACTTTGAAACAGGAGAAAAATTGCTGAAGTCCGGTGCCGACATCTTAGTGGCAGGGAGCTTTGTTTTCGGGGCTTCTGATCCTATCGACACCATTGAAAAATTAAAAGCTCTTTAAGGCAGCCCTCTACTTAGAGACGTTACCATACGTAAAAGAGATATTAGAATAAAAAGTTGTTTAAATTTTATTGAAAAAATTTTAGAGTTTCACTCTCATATAATAAAATTTAAATTACTTCTAAAAACCTCATGACGTAACTTGCAGGAGTTACCTCAAATATTGTTTTGTTTGTACTATGAATGATTGGTCGAAAACTCCGTTTTTTCGGATTACGCCGGTAATGTGTATCGGCATCGTATTGGGGACAAATTTCCCCCACTCGTCGTTCTACTTTTGGGGAACGATTATTTCATTTTTTATTTTCATCCTAACCTATTTTATCTCCAATCGGCAACGATTTTATATTAGGTGGATAGAGGGTGTCTCTATTATACTGTTCCTATTTTTAATCGGAGCTTGTAATAGTTCTCTGTCTGAAGAAAATTTATGGAAACCTTGGGAAACGAATAAGCGAGTAGGCTTCACTGCCGAAATAATTGATTTGCCGGAAGTAAAAAAATCCACGATAAAATGCCCCGTTTTGATTCGAGGAGAAGGGATTCCGACATCCACAAAAATGATTCTCTACATTGCCCAAGATAAAGAGAGTCGGGAACTGAAAGATGGCGACCTGCTGCTAATTAATAATGTACAATGTCCACAACCGCCCAAGGTGGCTCAGGGTGAGTTTGATTATCAACGATATTTGCATATAAAAGGTTTCTCCGGCAGCTTATACATAAAACGAAACGAATGGGAAAAATGGGGAGTCGGAAAAGAATTTTCCATCTGTCGGGAAGCACGAAAAATGAGAAAAAAAATCCTATCGCAACTGGAACAGTGGCAATTGAATGATGATGAATTCGGGGTGCTATCTGCATTGGTATTAGGCGAGAAAAGGTTGTTAGACAAATCCATTCAGAACGACTATTCCGCCACCGGTGCCAGTCACATTTTGGCCGTTAGCGGACTACATGTAGGAGTGGTATTTTTCATCTTCACTTGGGTTCTTAAATGGATATTACAATCGATGAAATGGGAGAAACTACGAATTGTAATTTCGTTATTATTCCTATGGATCTACACCTTTATAACCGGCCTGTCGCCATCTGTTGTCCGAGCAAGTACCATGCTTACATTAGCAGCCTTTTCCACCATTCTGCATAAACATAGTTCAATCTACAACACTCTGTTTGCCTCGGCATTTTTGATGTTACTTTACAACCCAAATTATCTCTATGACATCAGTTTTCAACTCAGCTACTTAGCTTTGCTCTCCATCCTCCTATTCCAGAATAGAATCTACCGAATTGCAGAATTTAGGTCGATTCCGGACAAAATATGGTCTTTACTCTCCGTCTCTTTAGCAGCTCAAATCGGCACACTCCCATTAACTCTCTACTGCTTTAAGCAGTTTAGTAACTACTTTTGGTTTTCCGGACTAATCGTTGTTCCGCTATCAGGAGTTATTATTTACCTGACATTGGCTCTCATAATTTTCGGGTGGGTTCCCTACCTATCCGACCTACTTGCTACATTGGTCGATTGGACATTGCTTGGAATGAACAAAAGCATAACTTGGATGAGCAAACTTCCCTATTCAACAGTTGTTAATATCGATTTCACCGAAATCGATCTAACTTTTTTGTACCTTATCGTCATACTTTTATTGGGGATTTTAACACGAAAAAAATTTCGATACATAGGCAGTTTACTCGCCGTTTTATTTGTTTATACAATATATCGTGCAACATACCAATTTTTTTTGTAAATTAGCACCCAATAAAATTATAGAAATATGATAACAAAAATTATTAAAGAAGATTTGATTATTGAGACAAAAGCTGAGTTTGAATCTGCAGATTCCATCGTGCTTGTATCTCATACCTCTCCGGATGGAGATGCCGTAGGATCAACTTTAGCTCTTGGCCTGTTTTTACAAAGTCAAGGCAAAAAGGTGGCGGTTATTTATCCAACGGTTATTCCTGAAAATCTAAGATGGCTCCCCGGAGCAAAAGAATCTCTTATATATGCCAATAATCCCAACGGAGCAAACGAGTTAATAAAAAATGCCGACTTAATTTGCTGTTTGGATTTCAATGAACTAAAACGAATTGGGGATATGGCTATTCCGGTGGCAGAAGCACCCGGAAGGAAACTACTGATAGATCATCATACCAATCCAAGTAGTTTTGCAGATATATTAATCTCCTATCCATTGATGTCTTCTACCTCTGAAATGATTTTCCGAGTGATATGCCGTATGGGTTACTTCGCAGAGATGTCTGTAGAGTGCGCCACTTGCATCTACCTTGGAATGATGACAGATACCGGTGCGTTCACTTTCAACTCCAACCACCCGGAAATATATACCATCATCTCTGAATTAATAAAAAAAGGGGTAAACAAAGATGAAGTTTATCGTCGCACCTATAGCAACAATAAAGAATCTCGATACCGTATGTTAGGGCACTTGCTCTCCAACAATATGCGAATCAACAAAGATTTAGGTGTTGCTACCCTTTGGCTGACTGAAGAGGAGTTGCTTCGATATAACTACGAAGCCGGTGATACAGAGAGTTTTGTAAATATACCATTAGAAATCAAAGGTGTCGTTTGCTCGGTATTTTTTAAAGAGACGGAAGGGAAGATTCGAATTTCTTTCCGCTCATTAGGTGATGTGCCTCTTAATGAGTTTGCCAAAAAATATTACAATGGCGGCGGGCATCTAAATGCTTCCGGTGGAGAATCATTTGAGCCGATGCAAGAGACATTAAAAAATTTTGAAACCAACATCCTCGATTTAAAAGATATGTTGAAAAAAGAGATAGAAAGACAAACGAATGAATTATAAATCACAAATATTCGGTTTTATCATTGGAATAGGATTATTATCTTGTTCCGACCCTGCTCCACAAATCCCCGTCAATAAAATGGAGCGAGAGGATGTAAAAGGCTCTTTGATGGAGATGAACAAGCAATTTTATGACTTGGAAAATGAGGAAATAACTCGTTTTATCGACTCCACTAAGTGGCAAGGGAAACGAGAAGGAACCGGCATAGGAATCCGAATAATCAAAGAGGGTAACGGACAAAAGGTTGCTTTGACCGATGATGTCACAATCTCCTACTCTATCAAAATGTTAGATGGGACCACTTGCGACAAATTGACGAAAGTGGTGAAAACCATCAACCTCGAAAAGGGTGAGATGATTATGGGCATGAGAGAAGCAATTTTAGGAATGACAATCTCCGAAACCAGCGAATTCATCATACCTTCTTACATGGCATACGGTGTGGTTGGATTTCCAAAATGTATTCCGGGCTGGACTCCCATAATTTGTGAAATAACATTAATTGATTCTAATAAGAGGCTTTAACTCCTCTTATTTGTTTAACTTTGAATAAAAAAATAGATGAATATGTCAAAAATACAATTGAAATTTTTCTCTAAAATCATTGGAGTTGCACTATTAGCACTTCTTCCACTCTCCTGCAAAGATTCTGAAACCTACGCAGATTATGTAGAGAGTGAAAAAGAAGAAATTGCAACTTTCATCACATCAAATAATATTGCGGTTACTGAAAAAATGCCGGAGGGTACGGGACAATGGAAAGATGGTAATCGCGAATTGTATTACAACTACACAAGCGGGAAAGCAGATGGGTTGTACTATCATCAAGTGGAATTGGGTGATGGCGATTTGGTTCCTCAAAACAATTGGACTGCCTACGTTCGTTATGTGGGCTACACGCTTAGTGGCAAAGAGATATATAATTGCACAGCTCGATACTCTCCGGACCCGCAAGGCTTTGTTTTGTTAAACTCTCCCTACGGAACACGATTTGGAGTGGGCTTTCAACAGGCTGTCAAAAACTTAAGAGTGGGAGGACACTGCAAAGTAATTATCCCATTTGATATCGGAAACTCATACAACATCACTATCAACGGCGGAAACCGTTCCGATATCGACAACAAACAACCAATGTTATACGAAATTTGGTTGGTAGGTTTGGAATAATAGTGAATAAATGGAAAAGCTAAGTAAAAATAAACTACGTCTGTTATTGTCTTTCACCAAAAAGAAAGCGCGCGATGAGCAAAATCTTTTTTTGGCAGAAGGGAACAAATTGGTGCGTGATTTACTACCCTATTTCCATTGTAAAACGATTGTTGGGACCGTAGATTTCTTTGAGAAAGAAGAGATTAGATTGGAGAGCGATTGTTATATTGCTACCAAAGAGGAGCTTGAACGTCTCTCATTAACTCGCTCTCCGCAAGCAGTGTGGGCGTTGTTTGAAAGAAAAGAACACAACTTGAACCTATCCGAGTTGAAAGAGAAACTTTCTTTGGCGTTGGATGGAGTGCAAGACCCGGGGAATTTGGGAACAATTATACGGATTGCAGATTGGTTTGGGATTGAGAATATTATCTGCTCCTCCAATTGCGTCGATCTTTATAACCCCAAAGTAGTTCAAGCCACAATGGGGGCTATTGCCAGAGTCAAAATTCATTACACCAACTTGGTGAAACTCATGGACTCTGTGGGGGATTTACCGATTTATGGCACATTTTTAGAGGGGGATATTATCTACGAAACGCCCCTATCCTCTAATGGAATTATTGTCATGGGAAACGAAGGAAATGGAATTTCTGAGGAGGTAAAACAAAGGATAACTCAAAAACTCTTTATCCCCAACTATCCCTCGAATAGAAAGACTTCAGAGTCGTTAAATGTGGCAGTGGCAACATCAATAGTATGTTCAGAATTTAGAAGAAGATAGTAAAAAATAAGTTATATGGGAAAGAAAGCTAATGGGAAATCATTCTTGCAAAGAATGAGATATAAATACAAAATTGCCATTCTCAACGAAAATACGTTGGAAGAGGTTTGGCGTGCACGTTTGTCCAAAATGTCTGTTTTCCTCTTCTGTTTTTTAGTTGCAGTCATCTACTTCTTTTTGATTGCATTTCTCATTATAAAAACTCCGTTGAGAGGATTTCTACCCGGTTATACAGAGAATATTGACTTGCGAGATAAGTTGATGAAAAACTCCTTGACAATCGATTCTTTGTCTGAAAAAATGGAGTTACAAACTCAATACATGACTGCCATTAGAAGTGTAATGTCAGACGAAATTAAAGCCGACTCTTCCTCCACGATTGATTCGCTTAAAAACAAAGTGGTAGATTTTACCACGTTGAACGCCTCACAAAAGGAGGTTACTTTCCGCGATTCATTTGAGAAATCAGAACGTTTGAACATTAATGTGTTGGAGGCTGATGTTTCAGAGAATAGAAATTTCTTGATGAAAAGACCGGTAAATGGCGTTTTGATGGACTCATTTAATGTACAAAACAAAAGTTACGGGGTAAAAATTATCACAGAACCTAATTCAAATATTTTCTCAATTTTAGATGGTGTGGTGGTTGAATCGCAATTTGTGCTGTCTAATCAATATGTAATTAGCATACAACACGCAGACAACATGATTTCAGTATATAAATCAAAACAACCATTCTTGAAAAAGAAAGGAGATAGGTTGCGTGCAGGAGAGATAATCTCTACTCTCAGAGATAGTTCGGAAAGAGTGGTTGAATTTGAGCTATGGGAAGAGGGTGTTCCTCTAAATCCTAAAGAGTACATTTCATTCTAAAGCTTTCAAACTTTATATGAGGGAAAGAATTTTTATGAATAAAAGCGGGAAATAAAGGATAAAATAAAATGAAGAAACAGATTGCAATTTTAGGATCAACCGGCTCCATCGGGACTCAAGCCTTGGAGGTAATTGAAGAAAATCCCGATTTGTTTGAAGTCTATGCTCTGACAGCAAACAACAACGACAAATTGTTGGTTGAACAAGCACGGAAGTTTCATCCGGAAATTGTTGTAATTGCGAATAAAGAAAAATACGCCTACGTAAAAGAGGCTTTGGAAGATTTACCGATGAAGGTATTTTCCGGTTCGGAATCTATCTCTGACGTGGCCGAAATGGGACCCATAGATATTGTCTTAACCGCCATGGTGGGCTACTCCGGATTGCAGCCAACCATTCATGCATTGAAGGCAGGTAAAACCATTGCATTGGCCAACAAAGAGACATTGGTGGTGGCAGGAGAAATAATATGCGATTTGGCTCAAAAACATCGGTGCGCTATTTTGCCGGTGGATTCTGAACATTCTGCCGTTTTCCAATGTTTGGCAGGAGAAACCAGTCCAATCGAAAAAATCATTCTTACAGCATCGGGCGGACCATTCAGAGGGAAAAGTCGTGACTTCCTCAAAAATGTGACACGAGCAGAAGCCCTCAAACACCCCAATTGGAGTATGGGTGCAAAAATTACAATAGACTCTGCAACAATGATGAATAAAGGCTTTGAAGTGATTGAAGCAAAATGGTTGTTTGGTGTAAAACCGGAACAAATAGAGGCAATTGTTCACCCTCAATCTCTCATCCACTCTATGGTACAATTTGAAGATGGTTCCATAAAAGCTCAAATGGGATTACCGGATATGAAACTACCTATACAGTACGCCTTTGGATATCCTTACCGTCTGAAAAACAATTATCCCCGCCTCGATTTTTCGACATGCAAAGAGATGACTTTTGAAAAACCTGATTTAGAGGTATTTCGGAACTTAGCATTCGCATACGATGCGATGAAAAAAGGGGGAAATGCCCCTTGTATCTTGAATGCAGCAAATGAAATTGTTGTCGATGCCTTCTTAAAAGAGCGCATAGGCTTCCTTGAAATGTCCGATATAATCGAACAAACAATGAATAGAGTTGCATTCATTGCCAAACCTACATACGAAGATTATGTGGCAACCGATAGAGAAACAAGAAACGTAACTCTCTCTATAATTAAAGGCTAAGATATTGAAAAGTAAATAAATTAATTATAAAATATGTCAACTCTTGTAACTATACTACAATTTTTTGCGAGTTTATCTTTGTTGGTCTTAGTGCATGAATTTGGGCACTTTTTGATGGCCAGAATTTTTAAAGTACGTGTTGAAAAGTTCCAAATATTTTTTGGAACGCCAATCATAAAATTTAAACCACAAAATAGCGATACCGAATATGGAATAGGATGGTTGCCTCTCGGCGGATACGTTAAAATTGCAGGTATGATTGATGAATCTTTGGATCAAGAACAGATGAAAAGAGATGTACAAGATTGGGAATTCCGGTCGAAACCTGCTTGGCAACGTCTGTTGATTATGATTATGGGAGTTGTTTTCAATTTTATTTTTGCCTTACTCCTCTACTGCATACTATCATTTGCCTACGGAGAAAAATACATACCATTCCAAAATATGACACACGGAATGAGTTTTAGCGAAACGGCAAAAGAGATAGGATTTCAAGATGGAGATATTTTCTACATGGCAGACTCAATTCCGTTGGAAAAACCGGGCAATGAATCGTTCCGTCAGATTGTAGAAGCAGAGAAAGTGACTATAATCAGAAACGGAGAGAAAAAGGAGATTAAAATGCCGGAAGATTTTATGCAACGGTTGATGGCCTCAGGAGAAGGGTTTATCAGCTACCGAATTCCGTTTGTTGTAGATTCCGTCATAAGAGGTTCAAGAGCAGAGATGGCACAATTTCAAACGGGCGACAGCATAGTAGCATTTGAAGGAGATTCTATAACTGAAATCTACATTTCAGACGCGACAAAAAAATTCGCTGAAAACAAAAATATTCCAATCTCTGTTATTGTCGCACGCAACGGAGGAAGAGATACCCTTACACTTACACCGGACCACAATGGGAAAGTGGGGGTATATATGAAACCAATAAGTGCATTTTACGCAACCAAAAACGTTACCTATGGCCCGATTGAGGCGATTGGAGTGGGCATTTCAAGAGGATTGGAGCTTCTAACCGGCTACGTATCCGACATGAAGTATGTATTTACAAAAGAGGGGGCACAAAGTGTAGGCGGTTTTCTCTCTATTGGCAGTCTATTCCCCTACCCTTTCAATGCACAAATATTCTGGGAAATAACCGCCTTTTTATCGCTGATATTGGCATTCATGAATATTCTGCCTATACCGGCATTAGATGGTGGACACCTGATGTTCTTGATTTATGAAATAATCACTCGAAAGAAACCATCTCAAAAAGCATTGGTAAACGCACAAATCATAGGAATGGCTATTTTATTATTCCTTTTAATTTTTGCAAACGTAAACGATTTCTTCCGATTTTTTGGAGAGTAATTAAAAGATAAAATGGTAGGTTTAGGCAAGTTATTTAGCATATTTCTGCAAATTGGAGCATTTACATTGGGAGGAGGATATGCGATGTTGGCAATGGTTGAACAAGCCATAGTAGAAAAACATAAATTCATGGACAAAGATGACTTTTGGGATTTGATAGCAGTTGTTCAGACCTTGCCGGGAGTATTTGCCATCAATACGGCTCTTTATGTTGGATACAAACTCAGAGGTAAATCGGGTGCATTAGTCGCTTCTTTGGGAGCTGCACTTCCGTCGTTTGTGGCAATTCTGCTGATTGCTACATTCTTTGCAGAGATACGAGATAATAGTTGGGTTGAAAAGATTTTCAAAGGAATCAGACCATGTGTGGTGGCTCTAATACTTGTCCCTGCCATTCGCCTATTAGTAGGGGAAGGTATTAAATGGAAAATTATTTGGATTCCACTTCTGGCCGGATTTTTAATCTGGTATCTGAAAGTATCTCCGGTAATAATCATTTTAATTACTGCGGTTCTATCGCTGATTTATGGATTTTTTACTTACAAAAAAATAGAGAAATAATGGTATATCTTGAGTTATTATATGTGTTTTTCAAAATCGGTCTCTTAGGATTTGGGGGCGGATATGCTATGATCTCTCTAATTCAATTTGAGGTGGTGGATAGTTTTCATTGGCTCACCCTACAAGAATTTGCCGATATACTTGCGATTTCACAAATGACACCCGGTCCTATCTCTATCAACACGGCAACATACGTTGGATATGAAGTGGCAGGAATAACCGGATCTGTTGTTGCCACTATAGCCCTTTGTCTGCCTTCTGTTATGCTGATGGTTTTAGTGATGTTGTTTCTCTTTAAAAACAAAGAAAATCACTGGGTGCAATCGCTTCTAAAAGGACTGAAGCCTGTAATGGGAGGACTCATCTTAGCGGCTGCTTTGTTGCAGATGAATAAAGAGAATTTCGTTGATGCAGGTTGGGGAGCTAATAATTTCAGCGTCATAATATGTGCCGTCTCATTTATAGCTCTCTACTTCTTCAAAATTAACCCTATGATTCTGATTACTTTAGCCGGAATTTGTGGAGCGATTATATACTAAAATATTTCAAACTACGTCAGTGGTTACTAAGAAGCTGTTTAAATTTTATTATAAAATTGATTTTAATGTTTCACTCTCTTTTTTTCGGCATCTTTGAAGCGCTTTTTAAGCTATTTTCACTATTCTTTTTTGAAAATAGTCCACTATTAACTTCAAAAGAATAATAAAAATAATCCTAAAAATCACTCTCAAATATGCTCGAAATAAAATTTAAACAACTTCTAAAAATTTCCTGAATATTATCAGCTAAGTTACATAAATTCACTTGGCAAAATTTTTAGAAACCGCCTGCGAGAAAATTAACCGCCGAGTTACGTGTTGACATAATAGAATTAATTCTCTATATTTGTAAAAAACAGAAAGTCATGACAAAAGAATTCAATACCACCGGCTGCTGTAACCCTGCCATGCACTATATGGTTGACACTAGCAAGAAGCTTGCGCAGATAGAGGAACTTATCGACAGAGGCAAGTACTTCACAATCAATCGTGCTCGTCAGTTCGGCAAGACAACGACGCTAAAAGCTTTGTTCAGAAATCTGTCTGAACGCTATGTTGTCATACCTATCAGTTTTGAAGGTGTTGGAAATCTTTTGTTTAGTAGCGAGGAGTCTTTTTGCACTAAGTTTAAAGATATTGTGGAGACTGCATTGAAGTTTTCATTCAGCAAGGACAAGGCTGCGATATGGAAAGAGACTTTACAAACGGACTCTTTCGATGAATTGTCCGATTCGATAACAGAGTTTTGTTTGCAAGTGGATAAGCCAATTCTCCTTCTCATAGATGAGGTCGACAAAAGTACGGAGAACCAATTATTTCTCAACTTCTTAGGAATGCTTCGTAATAAGTATCTCGATAGGGATTTGAAAGGCATGAACTCCACTTTCCACAGTGTTGTTCTCGCCGGTGTTTACGACGTGAAGAACTTGAAAATCAAACTTCGTCCGGACGAGGAGCGCAAGTACAACTCGCCTTGGAACATTGCATCCGACTTCAACGTTGATATGACCTTCCACCCGGATGAAATCATCACCATGCTCAACGAGTATGAAGCAGACCACCATACCGGTATGGACAAAGAGTTCATATCCAACGAGATATACAAATACACTAGCGGGTACCCTTTTCTTGTGAGCAAGATTTGCGAGCTGATAGATAGAAGATTGGAAAAGGATTGGAGCGAAAGGGGCATTCAGATGGCGATCAAGGAAATAGTGAAAGGAAACAGCGGAACGCTTATTGACGACATCTCAAAAAATCTTGAGAACAACGAGGAACTGCGTTCTTTTATGTACTCAATATCGGTAAACGGTCAGAAATACACTTACACACTTATTGACCCGGTAGTAAGGGTTGCAGACATGTTCTCTTACATCAAGGATGTGGAGGGAAAGACTATCATTCACAATCTGATATTTGAGGAGTGCTTTCAGCAATATTTTGCTGTGGCATACGAACGTCAGAATGCAGGGAAAATCAGCGTGACCCAAAGCGAGTACGTTCTCAACGGCAAACTCAACATGCCTTACGTAATCGAACGTTTCCAGAAACTCATTCACAATGAATACCGCAAGGAGGACAATACATTTCTGGAGCGTCAAGGCAGACTGCTTTTCCTCTGTTTTCTCAAACCTATCATCAACGGCACAGGATTCTACTACGTTGAGCCGGAGACACGCAACGGCGGACGCATGGATATTGTGGTTTCCTTTGCCGGCGAGGAGTTCGTCATCGAGCTGAAAATCTGGCGAGGCGAGAAATACGAGGTCGAAGGAAAAGTGCAACTTGCCGAATACCTCAAAACACGCAACCTCAGCGAAGGTTATTTGGTCACCTTCTCCTTCCTGAAAAACAAAACCATTCAAGAGGAGCCGGAGTGGGTTGAGCATGATGGCAAGCGGATTTATGAGGCGGTGATATAAAGAGAAACTACAATCATACAGTATGAAAAAAGAGAAAGACCCAATGGGGCATGCAGTGGCAGAATATTTTGCCAAAGGGGAAAAAGGGAAAGAGCGAATTGTTATTTATTCGCCAATGTTTGATGACGATGAAATGCCGGTACAAATGTTATTCCGACAATATAATCAGATGCCTGCATTGGAACAAAAGGCACTTCAATTGGCCAAAGGAAAAATCTTGGATGTGGGAGCTTGCGCCGGATGTCATTCTCTGGTATTGCAAGAGATGAACAAAACAGTAACAGCAATCGACATCTCCCCACTCTGCGTAGAAACTATGGTGAAAAGAGGGGTAAAAGATGCGCGACTTATTGATTTTTGGGAGGTAGAGGGAAAATTTGACTCTGTATTGATGCTGATGAACGGAATAGGAATCGTTGGGAATATGGCAAAATTGCCCGACTTTTTCAGACAATTGGATAAAATTCTTACTCCTGATGGGTGCGTCTATCTCGACTCGTCGGATTTATGCTACTTATACGAAGACGAAGAAGGAATCATCGAACTCCCCGACGACGAAAATTACTATGGGGAAATAAGTTTTCAGATGCAGTATAAAAACATTATGGGAGAAAAATTTCCGTGGTTGTACATAGATGCAGAAAAACTACAAGAAGAAGCAATAAAACACGATTTCATCGTCAAAATAGTGAAGGATGGGGAACATTACGACTATTTAGCAGAAATAAGAAGAAAAAAATAACACGTCAATAAATTCAATTTTTTTGGAAAATAAAGAAGAAAATATCTAAAATTCATTACCTTAGCCGAGTAATGAATAAATTTTGGATATCTATAATATTGTTACTCTTATTTCGCCCTTTGCTGAGCGAAAAATATGCACACTTTGATCACTACACCACAGAGGATGGAATGATCTCGAATCGTATTACCTCTATCACACAAGACTCATTGGGATACATTTGGATGGCAACTGATTTTGGTTTGGAGCGGTTTGATGGAAAACAATTTAAACATTACCAAAAAAAAGATTACCCCCAACTGATTAGAAATGATTTTCACGGCGTAAAATATGTGCATGACAACAAAATCATGCTATGCGGTTACAACGGAATGTTGATGGAGTATGACATAGAAAAAGATGAATTTTACGACATCAAACCAACGGATTTCGAGGAGAATTATTACAAAGAAATCGGAGGAATTTATAAGAATGAGAATTGGGAGTATTTGATGACCGGAAGCGGTATTTACATCTACGACAAAGAGAAGGAGGAGTATAGTACCAATTTTGCAGCATACGACTCCATCCAAAGTGTTGTAAGAGCAATGCATATAGATAAATACGACCGGTTTTGGATTGGAACTACCTATAACAATGTCTCTGTTTATGAAAAAAGCGGAAAAAAAATAAAGGAATTTTCAAAAAAGGGACAAGGAATGGCATTTGTTACCGGGATGAGAGAATTGAAGAACAAAAAACTGATTGTCACCCTATTATCAAACGAACTATGGATATTTGACAACAAAGATAAAGAGTTGAATGAACCTTCCGTCATATACCTCCCATTCAGCAATATCTGCCAACTCATCGAGGATAGACACAACAACATCTGGTTTGGAACAGATGGCGATGGATTGTGGAGAACCACCTTTGAAGGATTGAAGAACGGGAAATTTGAAAAAATCATCCCTCTCAATGCCGAAGCAGAAAGAATGGACAAGATCTATGCCATGCTGGAAGACAGAAGAGGCAACATTTGGGTAGGAACTCAAAATGGAGGAATTTGGAGACTGAAGAATTCAACAAACAACGAAATGATTTTCTCATCAGATTGTGGTTTCCCCTCTTTCCCATGCACTTCATTTACAGAAGATGACAAAGGAAGAATTTGGGTTGCTACGGATGGAAACGGGGTTTTTGCGGTTGATGAACAATGCAAAATCATTAAACATTACAAATTTGCCAACAACAATATTTTGGGAATTTGCTACGACAAAAATGAGATTGCAGTAGCAACTTGGGGAGGTGGTGTTTTTAAGATCAACCCTGAAACCGGAACAACAATAGAGGAAATTTTCGATGGTATCGAACAGCCGGTAAATTGCTATTTTAATATTCATAAAGACGACCAAGGCAACTATTTTGCATGCTCTGCAGGTGATGGTTTGTATGTTCGACATCACAATGGGAAATGGCACATTCCGGAGCTGAAAGATGACTCCCTGTCTGCCTATCCCAACAAATGGATATTTAACGTCATAGACGGGAAAGATGACACCAAATGGGTGGTCACAACCAACACTCTGTGGAAATTGAGTAAAGGCGAAATAAAAGCAATGTTGCCGGACTTCAGCGCATCAAAGTCGCACCGACCACTATCCATCGAAGATGGAATTTGCGACAAAGAGGGTAACCTCTTCATTGCCACCAACTATGGTATCTATAGATTCCCTGCCGAAGGGGGAGCTCCGGACACCCTTAATTTTATCCCCAATTCTATCTATAGAATCATAAGGCTCGATAATAATGGAACAATATGGGCTGCAAGTATCGATGGAATCATCTCAATTGATTATGACAACAAGAAATACCAAACGGTACATTTAGATATCAAAGACATGTCTAAATATTACTTTTTCTGTCGCTCCGGCTACAAAGACTCGAAAGGGAACATCTATTTTGGAACCAATAGCGGATTTTTTAAATTCAAACCGGAAAATGTCTTTAAAGAGAGTGAGATAGACAATTTTGGCTTTTCTGAATTATACATCAATCAGAAAAAAATCAAACCCTTCGACAAATCAATTTTAGAAAAGGGGAATTTAAGCAATCATTCAAAAATCGAACTAAATTACGATGAAACCGACATAAAAATCGGTATTAATCTATTGGATTTATCACAGTCTGAAAAGCTACAATGTCGATATAAAATCATCGGTTTCAACGACAAATGGATAGATATGAATGGCAAAAGAGAGATTACCATCAACTATATGCCCACCGGGAAGTACCAATTAGTTGTTGAGACCTATCGTTCTAATCCGGAAAAATCCAAACAGATTTCGTTAGAAATTGTTGTGCTGCCACCTTGGTGGGAAAGTTGGTATTTCTACACGATTATGGCTTTCTTGGCAATTGCCCTTATTAGTTTATTTTTCTATTTCCGCTTCCATCATCTACTTAGAAAAAAGAGAGAATTGGAATATGTTGTGGAAGAGCGTACATGGGAGCTGAAAGAGGCTTTAGGTGAAAAGAACAGGTTGCTTTCTGTAATTGCGCACGACCTTAAAAATCCGATGTTTGCAATTGTGGGAGCATTGAATACATGGTTACAGAAAGAAAAAAATGACGACCGACAAACAATAGAAAAGGTGCATGAATCTGCCGTTGCCCTTCAATCAGAAATGATAAAACTACTGAATTGGGCTCGCTCTGACGTAAAAGAGATTGCATTTAAACCACAAAATACCAATTTGGAACTTTGCACCAATAACATCATTCAATTGATATTGTCGTTGGTTAACGAAAAGAATTTGAATCTGAAGCTTCAATTCAGTTTGAGAAACTATGCATACGTAGATGCAAGGATGATAGAGACCGTGCTAAGAAATTTGCTGGTCAATGCCATCAAATTCACTCCTGAAGGAGGAGATATTGAGGTTATCGGAGAACAAAACAACGATTCTATTCTACTAACAATCAAAGATTCAGGAGTGGGAATGACTCCCAACCAAATACAAAGCATTCTCAACGGAGAGAAAAACCTTTCTACCATGGGAACCAGAATGGAAAAGGGTTATGGAATAGGAATCAATCTGTGCAGAGAATACTTGTTGAAGAATAATTGCAAGATGGAGATTGAAAGTAAAAAAGATGTTGGTACAACCATCATCATCTCACTCCCAATATCAGAAGAAGAGTTGACCGTTGAAACCAACGAAACAAGAAACAATCTGACTCTGCCGGTGGATATACAATTAGATGCAAGCATATTTGATGGCAACGTAATATTGGTGGTAGATGATGACGTACTAATCAGGGAGAACATCTCATACATGATAAGTCAGTACACCACTGTAATTACAGCAAGTAATGGGAAAGAAGCAATTGAAATTGCGCAAAAGAATATGCCGGACATAATAATAAGCGACATAGAGATGCCGGAAATGGATGGCATAGAAATGTGCAGCATCTTGCATAAAGATCCTCAATTCAATCATATCCCGATTCTGTTTGTATCGGCATGCACCGAAGAGAACAGGAGACTATCCGGCTACTTGCATGGAGCAATAGATTATATAACCAAGCCATTCAATAAAAAGGAGCTACTGATAAAACTATCCAACATACTAAGCGTTCGACAAGAACAGCAAAGAAGGTATATAGAACAATTCCAAGCCAACCAAATTAAGGATGAAGTAATTAGCGAGGAGGTAAATCCATTTGTAGCTCACTTTATGGAGGTGTTAGAAGAGTGTTATACAGAGAGCCAAGTATCAGTGGAATTATTGGCGCAAAAAATGAACGTCAGTCAATCGACATTGAACCGGAAACTACGCACGCTAACCTCTCAATCACCAATCATATTACTGACAGAATACCGACTAAAAAAAGCAAAAGAGATATTACAAAAGCCGAATAACGACTATTCCATCAGTGATATATGCTACATGGTAGGGTTCAACGATCCATCCTATTTTACAAGAAAATACAAAGAATATTTTGGTCATACCCCGTCGCAGAAAGAGAGATGATAGAGAAAATAAAAATTAATCATGCTTGGCAACATATTAAAAAATAAATTTTTATAAAATTTGATTATTTTTAAAGTTCATCATATATTTGTCATGTGAATATAAATATTAATGCAAACATAAAAATTTTTGAGCCTATGTAAATTTATTATTATCATGAAAATATATAGAAAACGTTAATGTTTATCTATTTTTACGTAATTAGTTAATTTTTATGCAAATAAAAAACAAATGGATACTAACTATAACGTGTAAAGTATGGAAAAGAAAAAAGTATCGATCATGAGTCCTCTTATTTTGTAAGGATTATTGTGTCTATGAACTACAACTAATATAAAAATGAATTAAATTTAAAACATGAAGAATAAAATTATTATACTTGTTGGAGCTGTACTTTTTTGCAAGTCAACGTGTTGTGCAACTCTGACTGTTGAATGGTTAAACGGTACAGAACAAACCGAGTCCCTCGAAAAAATTAGAAAAATAGAGTTTAAGGAAGACAAAATTAATATTACTGATTCAAAAGGAAACTATTTTATAAGTAATAAATTAGATCAAGTAAAAAAAATTTATTTCCAAAAGGGGGAGGAGAACAATGTATTTAACACCGCTTCGGAGCGTAATATTTCTGTTTATCCAAATCCGACAACAAACGTACTACACATCAAAGGAATTACCGAAGATGAAAAAGTAAACCTTTACAATCAAGACGGTAAATTAATTAAAAGTTGTCAGGAGACAGAAATTAACATGGATGACTTACCACAAGGATTGTACCTATTAAAAGTGAACACAAAAGTTTTTAAAGTAGTTAAGAAATAAAATCTTAAATTCAACTTGATAATGCAACTCGGGGAATAAAAAATTTTTTTCAAGAGAAAGGAGTTTCCCCCTTTCA
>SUWZ01000071.1 GCA_015061185.1 Bacteroidales bacterium | reverse complement strand
GACTCCTCTTGAGGTCGCTAGAGTGTTACATCCTGAATATTTTTAATATCGTGCATTATCAACTTGAATTCAGCAATAAAAATAAACTCTTTCTAAAAATCTTTAAACAAATGGTGATAAATAGACTCTATTGTCGTATATTTGTAAGAAATTTAGAAATTAAAAATACAATGAGTTATTTAAAGACCCCAAGGGGATATAAGCCATTGCTTGATGCTCGTCAAACCGAGTTGGGAATCAAGCGAATAAAGGATTTTTTTCAAAGTAGTTTGTCTGCTGAGTTAAGGTTAAGAAGAGTGACTGCTCCTCTATTTGTGTTGCAAGGACAGGGAATCAATGATGACTTAAACGGTATAGAACGTGCGGTTTCATTCCCTATAAAAGATTTAGGAGACCAACGCGCTGAGGTGGTTCATTCATTGGCAAAATGGAAGCGTTTGATGCTTTCGGAATATGATATCGAGCCGGGTTTTGGTATTTATACGGACATGAATGCAATTCGTTCCGACGAAGAGTTGGGTAACCTCCATTCTTTGTATGTCGATCAATGGGATTGGGAGAGACATTTGGAACCTTCTGATCGAAATATTGATTTCTTGAAAGATATTGTCTCAAGAATCTATTCGGTAATGGTTCGTACTGAGTATGTGGTGTTTGAAATGTACCCTAATATTAAACCTATTTTGCCGAAGGAAATATTCTTTATTCATTCAGAGAAATTGCGTCAGTTGTACCCTGATTTAACTCCGAAAGAGCGTGAATTTGAAATCACTAAAAAGCATAAAGCTGTTTTTATTATAGGGGTAGGTGCTGTTTTGAGTGATGGGGTAAAACATGATGGTCGTGCTCCTGATTATGATGATTGGTCTTCAGTGGGTGAAGATGGTTTGCCGGGATTGAATGGTGATATATTGGTATGGAGCCCGGTTTTAGAACAACCTATAGAGTTGTCTTCTATGGGTATTCGTGTTGATAAAGATGCGTTGGCTCGTCAGTTGGAGTTGACGGGACAGCAACAAAGGGCTAACCTTTACTTCCATAAGCGTTTGTTAAATGGTGAATTGTGTGAATCTATCGGTGGGGGTATTGGTCAATCTCGACTTTGTATGTTCTTCTTACGTAAAGCTCATGTGGGTGAAATTCAAGCTAGTATTTGGCCTGAGGATATGAGAAAAGAGTGTTTGAAAAATAACATTCCATTGATTTAGTAGCTTCATATTTTAATTTTTGATTCATGAATAGATATCTTTTTTCTCTTGTTTTTTCTCTTTTTGGGATGAGCATTTGGGCAGGACCTCTTAAGCAAAGTGATATTCAAAAGTTTGCCGTGGCATTGTATGCTGTTACAAGTCATTATGTGGATACTGTCAATTCTGAAAAAATGGTTGACAATGCTATTGTGGGCGTATTAGAGAAATTGGATCCTCATTCAATCTACATTACAAAGTCGGAGGTGAAGAAGATGAATGAACCTCTTGAAGGTAGTTTTGAGGGAATTGGTGTGGTTTTCCAAATGATGGAGGATACGTTGTTGGTAATTCAAACTATTTCCGGTGGTCCATCCGAAAAGGTGGGTATTATGGCGGGAGATCGTTTTGTTATGGTGAATGATTCTTCTATCGCCGGCGTTAATATGCAAAATACCGACATTATGAAGAAGTTAAGAGGACCAAAAGGTACTTCTGTTCGGGTCAAAGTGCTCCGTAGAGGCGTGAAAGATTTGATCGAATTTAAAATCGTTCGTGACAAAATTCCTATCTTTAGTCTCGATGCAGCTTACATGGTTGATGACGAAATCGGATACATCAAAATAAATAGGTTTAGTAGTACTACTTTTGCTGAGTATAAAACAGCTTTCGAAAAGTTAAAGAAAAAGGGGATGAAGTCTCTTATTCTTGACCTCCAAGATAATGGTGGTGGTTATATGAGTGCTGCTATCGAGTTGGCTGATGATTTCTTGTCTGGCGGAAAAATGCTTGTCTATACAGAAGGGGCTAATCAACTTAAAGAGACTCATGAATCTACAGCTGTAGGTGATTTTGAATCAGGTAATTTAGTTATCTTGGTGAATGAGAGTTCTGCTTCTGCAAGCGAAATTGTTTCCGGTGCTATTCAAGACTGGGATAGGGGAGTGATTGTTGGTAGAAGAACTTTTGCTAAAGGATTGGTGCAAAAACCTGTTGCTTTGCCGGATGGGGCTCAAATCAGATTGACCGTTGCTCGTTATTATACCCCTACAGGCAGATGCATTCAGAGACCTTATAAGGAAAACCTTAAGAATTACAATAAAGATTTGATTGAACGGTATAACCATGGCGAATTGATGCATGAAGATAGTATTGCTTTCCCTGATTCTTTGCGCTACCAAACGTTGCAACTGAAACGTTCTGTCTATGGTGGTGGTGGAATTATGCCGGATATATTCATTCCTTTAGATACTACAAAATATACTGATTATCATAGGAATATCGTGGCAAAAGGTGTTTTGAATAAGTTTGTTCTTAACTTCTTGGATAAAGAGAGAAAAAAATTGTCTCGTACATACCCAACCGATGATAACAAAGGTGAAAAATCTTTTGAAAAGTTTGAAAAAGAGTTCTTTATTTCTGACGAGGTTATCAACGATTTGGTTAAGGAGGGTGAAAAAGAGGGGGTAAAGTTGGATTCTGCTCAGTTGGCAACCTCTAAGGATTTGATTAAACTTCAAATTAAAGCTATGTTAGCGCGTGATCTTTGGGATACAAGTGAATATTACAAGATTATGAATGTTGAGAATCCTATCTATAATAAAGGGGTGGAGATTTTGAAATCTCAATCTTTATACAATAGTTGTTTTGAAGATAGAAAACGTAATTCAAAAGCTAAGAAATAGGAGTTCTTGATTTATTTAGTCTATGACTTACTTTGTATTGTGTTGAAGCATAAAAAGGTGCAAGGATTTTTTCTTTGCACCTTTTTTTTATTTTGGATTGACTGAAAATTGTTACTTATAACCTATTGTTTTACAGCGTTTTTAATCTCTTATCTCTTGAAAATAATTCTATTTGCAACTCTTCTCAACTATATGTCCAAATATATTGGCAAAGTTTTGCAGATATCCTGCATCAAAGGTTGTATTTGCAGTGCAATGATTAGAAGTTGTTTAAATTTTATTTCGAGCATATTTGAGAGAGATTTTTAAATCTATTTTTAGTCTTCTTTTGCAGAAAATAGTGGACTATTATCAAAAAAGGAGAATAAAAATAGGTTTAAGGTGAGTTCTATAAATTCACCGTTTAAAATTTAAAAAGTGTAAATCGCAGATTGATAAACTTTTCGGTACTTTTTGATTTATTTTGGCAAATTGCTGCTTGTCAGTCGGTCACAGTGCTCGCACTGCTTCTTCCTTTCGCACGGCAATTTACTCGAAATAAATTCAAAAATTCCACGAAATGAATTTATAGAACCCACCTAAAAGAATCTCAAAGATGCCGAAAATAAGAGAGTGAAACTCTAATTTTTTTTATAAAATTTAAACAGCTTCTTAGTCGTAACAACATATCTGAAGAGAGGAACACACAAAAAACAGCATGGAAGATTGTTTCTCCCATGCTGCTTTTAATATAATCCTATTCTGAGTCTTATCCCTTGAAGGTTAGTTCTATACCTAAAATTTTAAAGCTTTTTACTTTTTGTGAATCAAGTTGTAAATCAACTTGTAAAGTTCGCTTAGTACCAAGGAGGCTGTAGAGAATCCTGCAACAACCAACCATTGTGTTGAGGTTAAATCAACAACCTTAAATAACTCTTGTAGGGCAGGTATAAGCAAAACCATTAGCATAAGTCCGATTACGATAGCTATAGCTCCCCATAAAAATCCGTTTGTGAGTAATTGATGTGTGAATGCATGTCTTCCGGAACGTACACTGAAAATAATAAACATTTGCGAGAAGGCCAATACTGCAAAAGCCATAGTTCTTCCAACAACTTCTGAACTATTTAGTCCGATGGTATAAGCTCCAATGGTAAGTCCTCCAATAATGATGGAGCGGAAGATAATATTCGATACAAATTCTTTGGTCAATATTCCCTGTTGAGGGTCAATCGGTTTTTGTTGCATAATATCCTTTTCTGCCTTATCTACGCTAAGTGCCAACGCCGGTAAACTATCTGTAACCAAATTAATCCAGAGTAGTTGTATCGGAAGTAATGGGGTGGGCATATTACAAAGGGTTGCAACAAATAGTAAAAGAATTTCTCCAATGTTGGTGGATAACATAAATTGGATGGATTTGATTAAGTTGGCATAGATACGTCTGCCTTCTTGTACAGCTGATACGATGGTAGCAAAGTTATCATCTGTCAAAACTACGTCTGCTGCTTCTTTGGATACGTCTGTACCGGTAATTCCCATTGCAACCCCTATGTCTGCTAACTTTAGAGCCGGAGCATCATTTACGCCATCACCCGTCATGGCAACAACATTTCCATTGCGTTTGTATGAATTTACAATCCGGACTTTGTGTTCCGGTGCAACTCTCGCAAAAACAGAGGTGGATGTGACAATCTTGTCCAATTCATCGTCATTTAATTTCTCCACCTCAGCTCCGGTCAAGATATTGTCTTTTTCTTCGCAAATACCTAACGCACTTGCAATTGCTTTTGCAGTTATTTTATGGTCTCCTGTTATCATTACCGGTTTTATTCCGGCTGTTTTACATTGAGAAACAGCTACTTTTGCCTCTTCGCGAGGGGGATCTATCATTCCCACCATCCCGAAAAATACCAAATCATGTTCTACTGTTTGTGGAGAGACTTCGTTTGGAACATTTTCTAAAATGGTTGAGGCGGATGCCAATACTCGTAAAGCTTGTTGAGCCATGTTTAGATTGGCATTTTTAATATTTTTGATATCCTCATCTGTTATAGCTCTTATCTTTCCATATTCGGCAATATGTGTGCAACATTCCAAAATCTCGTCAACTCCTCCTTTGGTTGCAACCATATATTTACCATTGGCTATTTGATTGATGGTAGTCATGCGTTTGCGTTCTGAGTCAAATGGAACTTCTGCCACCCGTTTGAATTTTTCTATCAGTTCATTTTTGTGAACGCCATATTTTACTCCTAAGTCGAGCAGGGCAGTCTCCGTTGGATCTCCGATGGATTTATTGTCGTTAGAAAGTTGTGCATCGTTGGCAAGAACCATTATCTTTACTATCTCATCAATGCTTTCGCTTTTCATGCCGGGTTGTCCGGGTTGTCCATCCGCAAATAGTTCGGTAACGGTCATTACATTTTGCGTTAAAGTACCTGTCTTGTCAGAGCAAATTACCGTGGTACTTCCCAATGTTTCAACAGATGGTAAATTCTTTACTATGGCACGTTGTTTGGCCAACCGTTGAACTCCTAATGACAATACAACAGTGGAAACGGCTGGTAACCCTTCAGGAATTGCTGCAACAGCTAAACTGATAGCTGTCATAAACATCTCCATGAAACCTTTCCCGTATAAAAGTCCAACGACAAAAATTACAACGCAAACAACAATGCATACGATTGCTAAAATTTTCCCTAACTGGTCAAGGCGTTCTTGCATCGGTGTTTTTTCCTCTTGTACATTTTGCAACATTGCGGCAATTTTCCCTACTTCAGTTTGAGCTCCTGTTGCCACAACAATCCCTTTCCCGCGTCCATACGAAACTGAACTGGATGAGAAGACCATGTTTGTCATGTCTCCTATCAGAACATCTTTTTCTATTGGTTCAATGTCCTTTTCTACCGGCAACGATTCTCCGGTTAGTGCAGCCTCTTGTGTCTTCAGATTGGCTGAATCGATTAATCGCAAATCTGCAGGTACCACATCTCCGGTCTCCAATTCAACGATATCTCCGACTACCAATTCTCTTGAGGCAATTATTCGTACTGTCCCATCTCTAACTACTTTGCAATTATGGGCAGACATTTTTTGAAGTGCCTCCAATGATTTTTCAGCTTTTGATTCTTGAAATACACCAATAAGGGCATTGACAATTATAATGGATAGAATGATTATGGCATCGGTTATTCCTTCTCCGTTCAAAACTCCGGTTACTCCGGAAATAATTGCAGCAACGATAAGGACGATTATCATGAAACTTTTGAATTGTGCAATAAATTTCTCCAAAAAGGATTTCTTTTTGCTTTTTTCAAATTCGTTGTAACCATCTCGAGCCAATCGCTTGTTTGCCTCTTCTTGTGTTAGACCTTCATTTGTTTTAGATTGAAAATAATCTACTACTTCTTTGATGGATGTTTGATAAAATTTCATACTATTTATTTTGTGTTTTTTTTACAAATGGAATATAGAACTCTGATATGATTTCTATAGTGCAAAGTTATCTATTTTTTATTGTCGGCATAGTTAAGTTTACATAATTTTTATTATAATTACCTTAAATAACTTTGCGTTGGTAGATGGATGTTTTGACGAATCAAAATTTAAATACAATTGTGCTAAAATGAATTCATGAAGTAACTTTATATAGGGTTTAAAGGTGAAATTTAATTATTACATTTTAAAGTTCTAAATAAATTCTTACCTTTGCGTTCGTTTTTAGGGTAAAGTCACCTTACAACTTAGAACTGCGTAAACAATGCAGCAGATAGGTGTTCCCATAGAGGGGGATT
>SUWZ01000070.1 GCA_015061185.1 Bacteroidales bacterium | reverse complement strand
TTAAACAGAAAACCTCGGAAATAGTAACGATGGCAATTTAGCAAAGAAACGCAAGGTAATGAAATAGAACGGTTGCCCTGCAGTTACCCAACGATGCGATTTGGCTACGCCTAAAAGTTGGGCTACATTCTATAATCTCGAAATGGTCATTGCACTTGCGTTTCGGTTGAACACCTATGAAGTGAGCAGGATAAGGCAAAAGGTGTTGGAAGCTTTGTACCAACGAAAAGAGGACAGAATCAACCTTCTCATATAGTTGGACATGATGCCCCAATGAACAGAATATTATCATAATTCAATAGGTAAAAGGCATTTAAGTCCACTCGTATTACGTTTCAACCGGAAAACTTTTATACCTTTGCATAAGGTTTAAGCAATAGAGAGAAATGGCTATGAAGGATTTAACCGTTACAAGACCATTCAGCGAAGAAGATTACAATAAATTACTGCAACAGGCTGTAGCAGTAATTGAAACTTCTCGATTACGAATAGCAAAACAATTGAATACTATTGCGATGTCTTCCTATTGGGAGATTGGCAAGTTGTTAGACGAGAGAAAAGTTGACAGCAAGCATGGCGATAGTATCGTAAAGAGGCTATCCATAGATTTGAAAACAAAGTATCCCGACATGGGATTATCTCCAAGAAACCTATGGAATATGAAACGATTTTATCTTCGTTATTGTCAATACGATACAAAAGTGCAACAGGCTGTAGCAGTTTTACCGTGGAGTCATAATCTGCTCCTTATGAGTTACGATTTGTCTCCAGAGTATATCGTATTCTATGCTAACGAAGTCTATGCAAAAGGATGGTCGCGAGACATGTTGAATCACGCATTGAAATCTGAATACCACCTTTCAATGCAAGCGGTAGAGAAGTCCAACAACTTTGACACTACATTGCCTGCTCAACAAGCCGATTATGCCAAAGAAGTGTTCCGTAGTAGTTATAATCTCGGATTCATAGATGCAGTTGAACCATTGAAGGAATTGGAGTTGGAACGCCGCCTTGTACAGAAAATTACGACTTTTATAATGGAATTAGGTAGCGGTTTCAGTTTTATCGGCAATCAGCATACACTGACCTGTAACGACAAGGAGTATCGTGTTGATTTGCTCTTTTTCCATCGCCGACTC
The DNA here is from genome assembly GCA_015061185.1 of Bacteroidales bacterium. GTDB lineage: Bacteria > Bacteroidota > Bacteroidia > Bacteroidales > Paludibacteraceae > UBA1181. Next base: position 5,745 of record SUWZ01000070.1, on the reverse strand, counting down.
CGTTCTATGGTTGCCATTGAATTGAAAATTGGCGAGTTTAAACCCGAATATGTTGGTAAGATGAATTTCTATCTTTCCCTGCTGGATAAGTTGGAAAAGGCCCCTGATGAAAATCCGTCTATCGGTATTATCCTATGCGCCGAAAAAGACCATTTGGAGGTAGAGTTGGCATTGCAAGATATTAACAAGCCAATTGGTGTTGCCGAATATCAATACTTGCTTCCGAAGAATAAGTTGCAAGAATTGGTTGCCAATGAAATGAAAAACTCAAGCAACGATGATGACTAATAGAACGAGGGGGTGTCTCAAAATTCAATTTTTGAAGCACCCTTTTTTTGAGATTAAAAAAGAGGGTATATCTATTTTGAGCCCCCAAAAACCATTAGTGACAAAAGTAATAAAAATATTGTCTAATACAAATACTATCTTAAGATTTAAGCAGTTTGAGTTTTTATAGTACAGCGTATACGTAACCACTTATTTATGACCTGCGTTGTTTTGTTTTTCTAATTTTTCTTTGGTATTGTCGCATCCATAATAATCAAGTACATATAAAGGGAATGCACTGAGAACTGCTACTTTAGGACATTTTTTGTTAATATATTTCTTCATCTGATTTGTAAAAATATCACGTTGGCTTAGCTGTGATAATGGAAACGTATAATCGTCATTAACAATGTAATTAGCTTTGCACAAATGGGCAAATATCAATTCTTGCCAAATTTTAGTTGTATATTTATTTACATTACAAAACCGTACATTGCTATCAAGCTCAGCAAATTGTTTATAATGAGGCTCATTCAAGCACGAATTTCTCTCTTCGCAATTTTCTAAGTAAGTGCACTTATCTCTTTTACACTTTACTGTTAGGTCTTTAAAGTTATTTCTATCTTTAAAATGGCGTATTGCTTCCACCATTGGATAACTGATATAAAGGAGACCATTCTCGGTTTCGTCATTAAAATACGTTAGCATTTCTTCTAATTTGTAGTCCTCTGCCATTGTAGAGTGTGCATCGTAGTCAAAAAACAAATATATATAAGCAAAACTATCTCGCTTATATTCTTTTAATGCTTCAGCGTTTATAGTATTTCGTTCTTTCAATAATGATACGATATCAAAGAAACCATTCTCTGCCTTAATAGTTTTGTATAATTGATATATCTCTGCATCATACACGCATTTTATAGCATGCCTATCTCCGAAGAAATTAGCTTCTAACTTCTCTACATATTTTTCTTCAGTCCTTCTCCCTTCGAAGATAAATAAGGTTTTGGCTTTATTCTTCATAAAATCCCCCTGCACGATAAATCTTTTCAATATTATGCCCAAATCGTAATTCTTTGTCTGTGCAAGCGCTTAAAGGCTTAATGAGACCATTGGAAAGTATAAAGTTGCAATCGGGACGTAGTAAATCGTTCGTCATCAGATATGTATTATGTGATGACATATATATTTGACAACCTAAATTAAACAAGTACTTGCATAATTTGAATGATAAGTCAAAGTGGTAAAATGCATCAAATTCATCAATAAAAACGAATTCAGCATCGCCCATTCTTTTTACCCAAAAGAATAATAATTCTAATGAATGTGTTCCGGTTGATACCGTTGTATTGAACAAGACGGCAGAATTACCTACCTTATACCATAATTGTTTGTCTCCCTTTTGAGGTGTGATAAAGTTAAATTTCTGCCCACTTATATCCAGTAAGAAACTGGAAAATTCTTCAACATAATTATTTGATATTATATACTCTTCTATTATTCCATTATCTTGCGTCTCGATACCTATAAATTCTCTAATTTCAAGACATCTAAACCATAACATCTTGTTTGCAAACTCTTGTAGCTTTACAATGCAATTATCAGCAGGTAATGGATAGTATGTTAATAGAAAGTTTACAACAGATATGTTATTAGCGCTATTTTTCAAATTCTCCATGATTATCTCATCGTTGGGGAATTCTTCTGAATCAAGAGTTAGAAGATTGTTTTCTCTCTTAAAAATTGACTTACCATCAACAACAAGCTTTTCATTGACTAAAAAACCATTTTCTTTTTTTGAATATATGTATTCCGCTATTTGTGAGCCAAACTTAAATGTATATTCAAATGTGACAGGTTTATCAATCGCACCGGCATATATGAAGTTATTATAATAGTCTCTTTTTTTCGCTTTCAAGGGTGCTAAATGATATTCTATATCAAATATAGCTAATCCAATATTTGTCTTTCCTGAACCATTGGGACCGTATATAATTCCGTTTTTAACAACTCCGTTTTTTATAACACTTTTGTTAAATTCGTAGTTGCTTGGATTTGATAAATCCCATTCTATTCTTTCGGCGAAGCCTCTAAAATTGGTTACGGCAAATTTTATTAACATAAACTTCTTGGTTTAATTATCATATCCTAGACAAATGTAATAACAATTTTTATTCTGTAAAATTTTTACGGAGTTTTTTTTAACACTATAATTAACAATAATGCACTTTGATAATGAATTAATCTTTCTCCTTCACTCCTTCTTGGGCTTTTCGTTTCTTTCTTTTATCTTTGTCGCAATTTCAATTGTATAATTTTGATGTTTTATGGAGGCTATTGTTAGTATTATTATGGGTAGCACATCGGATCTTCCGGTGATGGAGAAGGCTGCCAAGTTTTTGGATGAAATGGAGATTCCTTTCGAAATGAATGCTTTGTCGGCTCATCGTACTCCGAAAGAGGTGGAAGAGTTTGCTGCAAATGCGAAGGGACGTGGCATCAAGGTGATTATCGCTGCTGCCGGTATGGCGGCTGCTCTTCCTGGTGTGATTGCGGCAGGAACAACTCTTCCGGTCATTGGTGTGCCTATCAAGGGTATGTTGGATGGGTTGGATGCCATGTTGTCTATTATTCAAATGCCTCCGGGCATTCCGGTTGCTACTGTGGGGGTTAATGGTGCGCAAAATGCTGCTATCTTGGCGGTAGAGATGATTGCTCTTTCTGACCCGCAAGTGGCTAAGAAATTGGAAAACTTTAAGGCAGGCTTGAAGGATAAAATTGTAAAAGCGAATGCTGAATTGGCTTCTGTGGAGTATCGCTTTAAAGTGAATTAAGAAGTTGTTTAAATTTTATTTCGAGCATATTTGAGAGAGATTTTTAAATCTATTTTTAGTCTTCTTTTGCAGAAAATAGTGGACTATTATCAAAAAAGGAGAATAAAAATAGGTTTAAGGTGAGTTCTATAAATTCACCGTTTAAAATTTAAAAAGTGTAAATCGCAGATTGATAAACTTTTCGGTACTTTTTGATTTATTTTGGCAAATTGCGGCTTGTCAGTCGGTCACAGTGCTTGCACTGCTTCCTCCTTTCGCACAGCAATTTACTCGAAATAAATTCAAAAATTCCTCGAAATGAATTTATAGAAGCCACCTAAAAGAATCTCAATGATGCCGAAAATAGGAGAGTGAAACTCTAATGTCTGATACATTGGATATTGCCTTGGTGGAGTTTCCTCAGGACAAAAAATCGCTTGTTACTCCATTAGAATTTGATACCGATAAATTGCAGGATGGTATCTCTGTTTGGACGGCAGGTTTCCCCGGATTGGGCAATGACCCTGCTTGGCAATTGGGTAACGGTATCGTTTCCAATGGTTCTTACTTCAATTTGGAGATGTCGGATAGTGCGCATATCAGAGTGATCCAGCACACTGCGCAAGTGGATCCGGGAAGTTCAGGAGGTCCGTTGATGATCAAGAAAGGCGACTCTTATTTTGTTGTCGGAATGAACACATGGAAAGCCCTTGCCCGTGAAAATGCGAACTTCTCATTGAAAGCTGCTGATGTGAAGGCATATTTGAACTCTCCAAAGAAAAATGAGGGGGCAGCCAGTGCGTCATCTAAGAGTGAATTGAAGAAAGTGGCAGAAAAATTCAGAGAAGGGTTGGCGGAGACGACTCCGGATTCTATCGCACAATATTTCTCTACGAAAATGGTAACCTCTTACCCAGAGGATAAATTGAAGGCGATATTGGGTGCAGTTTCATCATACACTGCTTCTGTGTTGAGGGACGCTTATCCGATTGCAGGTTTGAAGTTGGCTACTGCGGATGTGGTGAGAGCTTCTCTTAAGAAGCCAGCGGAAGTTGCGCTTGGCAATGTGTCTGTTTCGGGAAACAAGGGAACTGCAACCTACACTTATAAAAAGCAGACTTTTACCACCAAATGGGAAAAGTATCCTGAAGGATGGAAAATTACTTCAACTGATTTCATTCCGGAAGAGATTGACAAAGATGGAGAATTTGTCTCTTCTGAAGCAGGGCTCTTGGGTACTGGTTTCAGGATTTTAGATTTGTCGGAATGCTCTCGCTTGGAATTGATGGCATGGCCATCGTTGAATGACCCATTAGTTTTTACTGATGAAGCATCAAATCAAACAAGGGTGACAACTTATACACCGAAAGCACGTTTTGGCTTTTCATACGGAGGCTTTTTGGGACGTTTTGTTATCAATGGAGTCGAGTTGGATTTTGGTACTTGTCCAATGACAGATGTTATTTATTTAAATAAAAGTGATGGCTCAAATGGGACGAATGAGTGGTTGGATGATGAAACAAAAAATTTCTCGGTAGGTGTTACTTACAATATTGGAGCGCAATGTCCGATGGCCATTAATCGTCTGTTTATCTCTCCAGAAGTTGTGGGAGGTGTCGGAATACAGGCTGGAGGTATTGGTTTTGCTACAAAACTGACATTGTCTCCATCTGTGAATGTAGGTTTTATTTTGAATAAGAGTAAAATCTTATATGCAGGATTGGGTTATCGTTTGTGTGGCACACCGTCTTCTGTTTTGTCTGATTTCCCGATCAGCCGTTATGATTTTTTGACGACAAAGTTGGGATTCATTTTCTAAATTTAGAATTTTTGTAATAAGTTAAGGCTACTTCTATAAATTATGATTTGTTTTTTCATATTCGACCAAATTTGTAGAAGTAGCCTGTTATTAAAAAAAAGATACAAAATGAAAGTAGTTAAATTATTATTAGCATTAATGACATTCTGTTTTGCAATGGGAGTGTCGCAAGCAGCAGAAAAAGAGGCGGCAAAGTATTATCCCGCAGTCGTTGTGAAAAAAGACGGCACTAAGGATGAGGGATTCATGACTGTTGGATACTTCGGCTCAGCTTCTTATGGTGTATGGCTTGCACCCGTTCCAAGAAAGTCAAAAGAAGATAAGTTTTATGCATCGTCTGATGTTTCGCAAGTCTATCTCAATATAGAGGAAGGATCGTATTTGTTGAGAGAACCTATCAAGTGGGTGTATGCTAATTTTTATGTAAAAAACAACTATAAACACACTCAAGATGTATTCGCGTTGGTTTTGGAGAAGGGAGACTTGGAACTTTACGCCATCTACTATGAAGGTTATAAGAAGTTTACAAATTATTATTGTAAAAGGAAAGGAGAGGAGGTTGCCGGTTTGGTGGCGATAGTCGAATGTAATCGTAAGGGCGAAAGATGTGATGTAAGCGACCATTTCGAAGCAAGTTACAAACATTTGTTTGGAGATTACCCAGATTTGTGCAAACAGATTGAGGAGGAAAAACTGACAGGTGAGCATCTGCCTGAAATCGTAAAGGAGTATAATCGTTATAAAGCTGAAAAGAAAATCGGGAAATAACTAAGAAGCTGTTTAAATTTTTCTAAAATATTTTGTTAAGCATCAGAAAACAGAAGGCTAATTGAATCATGGCCACTG
>SUWZ01000038.1 GCA_015061185.1 Bacteroidales bacterium | reverse complement strand
TTTGAATTTATTTCGAGTAAATTGTCGTGCGAAAGGAAGGAGCAGTGCGAGCACTGTGACCGACTGACAAGCAGCAAATTGCCGAAAGAAATCAAAAATTACCGAAAAGTTTATCAACCTCCAATTTTCACTTTTTAAATTTTAAACGGTGAATTTATAGAACTCACCTTAAACCTATTTTTATTCTCCTTTTTTGATAATAGTCCACTATTAACTTCAAAAGAATAATAAAATTAATCTTAAAAATCACTCTCAAATATGCTCGAAATAAAATTTAAACAACTTCTTATTTCGGAACTTCTAAATTACGATTTTTATTATTTGTGTCATAACTTCCGTTTTAGAAGCTATTCAAAATCATTTCGACCTAATTTAAAGAAGCAATCTTTAAAAATTTCGTAAAATGAATTCATAGAATCCTCCTTAAAATTTTCTCTCAAATAGGACGAAATCAATTAAATAGCTATATATTTTATGTTCTTGGGCATAAAAGCGATAAACTTTTTATTTTTTTTTTATTTTTTTCTCTTTTTTTGATGAGAGTAAGAATAATTATAATATATTTGTCAAGCGCTTAGATAATATTAGTGTTAGTAGATGTCAAAGTAGAAATATTTTTAATCTTATATAATTGTACTATGAACAAGACAGAATTAATCAATGCGATAGCTGAAAAAGGAGGCTTGAGCAAAGTTGACAGCAAAAAAGCTGTAGATGCATTTATGGAAGTTGTAACTGATGCGTTAAAAAAGAATGACAAAGTAAGTTTGATCGGCTTTGGAACATTTTCAGTAAAAGAGAATCCTGCACGTACAGGTATCAATCCTGCAACAAAACAAAAAATTGAAATCCCAGCTAAGAAAGTTGCTAAATTTAAAGCTGGTGCTGAATTATCAAGCGCAGTTAATTAATCGCTTTGATTGATAAAATTTAAGGGAGGCTTAGTTAGCTTCCCTTTTTTGTTGTATCTTTGTGCCAAGAAAAGATAAAAATATGAGCATAGAAAAAAAATTGTCACAATCCATACTGCAAGTTTTGTCAGACTTGTATGGTCAAAGTGTTGACGAAAAGAGTATTCAGTTGCAAGCTACTCGCAAGGAGTTTGATGGCGATCTGACATTAGTGGTTTTCCCTTTTTTGAAAATCTCTAAGAAGACCCCGGAATTAACAGCAGAAGAAATAGGTTCTAAATTGAAAAAGATTCAGCCTATAGTAGAGAATTATAATGTTATCAAAGGTTTTTTGAATTTAACCATAGCCAAAAAACATTGGGTTTCGATGTTGAATGATATGGCAAAAGACGAAAAGTATGGTTTTATTCAGGTTGGAGAAAATTCACCTCTTTATATGGTAGAATATTCATCTCCGAACACTAATAAACCGCTCCACTTAGGTCATGTTAGAAATAATTTGTTAGGATATAGTTTATGTAAAATATTAGAGGCAAATGGTTATCGAGTTGTTAAAACAAACATTGTAAATGACAGGGGTATTCATATTTGCAAATCGATGTTGGCATGGCAAAAATTTGGTAATGGAGAGACCCCGGAATCATCCGGTAAAAAAGGAGACCATTTGGTGGGCGACTATTACGTGAAATTTGATTTGGAGTATAAAGCTCAAGTTAAGGAGTTGATGTCTCAAGGAAAATCTGAAGAGGAAGCCAAGAAAGAGGCTCCTTTGATGGTAGAGGCACAAGCTATGTTGAAAAAATGGGAAGATGGTGATCCTGGGGTTCGTGAATTATGGAATAAGATGAATAACTGGGTTTATGCCGGATTTGATGAGACTTACCAAAAGATGGGGGTTGGATTTGATAAGATTTACTACGAATCTCAAACCTATTTGGATGGAAAGGAAAAGGTAAATGAAGGATTATCTAAAGGCTTGTTTTATAGGAGAGAAGATGGCTCTGTTTGGGCGGATTTGTCTGCAGATGGATTGGATGAAAAGTTGTTGTTGAGAGCAGATGGAACGTCTGTTTACATGACTCAAGATATAGGGACTGCTACGCAACGTTTTAATGTGTTTTCAATAGATAAAATGATTTACGTGGTAGGAAACGAGCAAAATTATCATTTTCAAGTGCTCTCCATTTTATTGGATCGTTTAGGATTTTCTTGGGGTAAAGATTTGGTTCACTTCTCATACGGAATGGTTGAATTGCCTGAAGGTAAGATGAAATCGAGAGAGGGAACTGTTGTTGATGCCGATGATTTGATGGAAGAGATGGTGACTACCGCTAAAGAGGTTTCGATGGAGTTAGGAAAGTTGGAAGGACGGCCTCAAGAGGAGATTGATGAGATAGCGCGTATTTGTGGAATGGGAGCTTTGAAATATTTTATTTTAAAGGTTGATCCTCGTAAAAATATGCTTTTTAACCCGAAGGAATCAATTGATTTTAACGGAAATACCGGTCCGTTTATCCAATATACTCATGCTCGAATATGTTCTGTATTGCGTAAGGCAAAGGAGAGTGGATTTGAGATTCCTTCCTCTTTGGATGTGAATTTGGAGGTTAGTGAAGTTGAGGCTAATTTGATTCAAGCGTTGGCTAATTTCCCTGTTGTTATTCGTCAGGCAGGAGCCGAATATAGTCCGGCACTTATCGCCAATTATGTATATGATTTGGTTAAATCGTATAACTCATTTTATCATGATTTCTCTATCCTTAAGGAGGAGAATGAGTCTGTAAGAGCATTCCGTTTAGTTCTTTCTCAAACCATTGCGAAAGTTATTAAATTGGGTATGAGCCTTTTAGGAATTGATGTTCCGGAGAGAATGTAAAAATCTCTGTACGGAAGTGTGCAAATACGATAAAAGTGAGGCTGTCTAACGACAAAAGTTGGACAGTCTCTTTTTTTTGTCCTATCGAAAATAATTTTTATAGGTGAGTTCTATAAGTTCCTTTCGAAGAATTTTGAATTTATTTTGATACTACTCCATATCGGAAAAGAAATGTCTCTTTTATTTCGACAAGATTTATAGAGTTTACGATATTGAGTTGAGGTGTAAAAAAAGGCTGTCCAACTTCTCATTGTCAGACAGCCTCAATTTGTTTTCTATAGAGCTATTAGAAGCCGAATAGAGGTTTTATCCATTCTTCTTGAGCAATAAATACAAATGCGCCTGCAAGGTATCCAATAAGGGCAATTAAAGAGATATTTTTCAAGTACCATACAAAGTTAACCTTTTCCAATCCCATAACCACAACTCCGGCAGCAGAACCAATGATTAACATAGAACCACCCACACCGGCACAATAAGCAAGGAACATCCAGAAAGTTCCATCTATTGCAAAGTTGCCAACTTCAGTAATTTCGTACATACCCATAGAACCGGCAACCAATGGAACGTTATCCACAATGGAAGAAAGAATACCAATGATGATGTCGATTGCGTAAACATTACCATTAAAGGTTTCATCCAATATAACAGCCAATTGTCTAAGAATACCTTCACATTGAAGTGCAGATACCGCCATCAAAATACCTAAGAAGAATAGAATAGTGGTTAAGTCGATTCTTCCAATTACTACAGAAATTCTTGCTTTAGATCCCTCCGGAATATTCTTCTTGTTGTGGTACAAAATTTCTGTATAAACCCAAAGAACACCCAATCCAAGTAGAACGCCCACAAAAGGAGGAAGATGTGTGATTGCTTTGAATATAGGGACAAAAACCAAAGCAGCAACGCCCATGCCAAAGATAATTTTTTGTTCTTTTTTAGTAATCAATTCAGCCGCATTTAGATGGTTGTTTGAGACTGCTTCTCGACGTTCTCTGGTTGTTAATTCTCCGGATAAGTATCGGCTGACAATCAAAACCGGAATAACAACAGATACGATGGAAGGAAGAATCAAGTTAGGTAGAAGACCTCCGGTTGTTACGTTTCCATTAACCCAAAGCATGATGGTTGTAACGTCTCCAATAGGAGAGAATGCCCCACCACTATTGGCAGCCAAAATAATTATGCTGGCAAATACCCAACGCTCCTTAAAGTTGCTGATAATCTTTCTTAAAAGCATAACCATTACGATTGTAGTGGTTAAGTTGTCCAGAATTGCGGACATAAAGAAAGTAATAATTGAGAGCATCCAAAGGAGTTTCTTTTTGTTTTTTGTGGTAATTCTGTCGGTGATTACAGAAAATCCTCCGTGAACGTCAATTAATTCTACGATTGTCATTGCACCCATTAGGAAGAACAAAATTGAAGCAACGTCTCCAACGTGTTCAATAATTTGATGCCCGGTAACAAATTCAATCACCTTCTGATGGAAATTGTCTAAGTTAGGAATGCTGCTCACAAAACTTTCCCAGCCGGCCATACCCGGTGCAATACGAGGATTAGAAGTGTAGCCTACAAATCGTTGAAAACTCTCTTCCAAAGGAAGAACATTGGGCGCATTGAAGATATAACACGTCCATAATAATGCACACAATAACAAAGCCGATGCAGCCTTATTTACGTTCAATGTATGTTCCAGCGCAATACATGCGTAACCTACAAGGAACAAGATAATCATTAAAATTTCCATCGAATAAAATTAATTATTTGTTGAATGTTACTATTTTTTACTAATCTAAACTGTAATATTTTTCCGTTTCAAAAACAATGAGAAACAACAGAATTTCTCTGAGTCAACCGCCCTAAAAAACAACTTAATCTAATCCTTAAAATAGCCTAATTGCTTTTGAGTTGGCAAATTTAATAAATTTTCATAAATAACCATGTTTTTTGCTAAAAAATACAAAAATGAGTCGGTATAAACACCGTGCAAAAAATAAATTACAACTTGTAGAAGTTACCAATTGTTAAAATTTTCGATTATAGAAAAAAACTTATTATATTTCAACAGAAATAAATTGAGTGCATTATGAATAGAGTTATAATATTATTTTCATTTTTGATGTTGTTTATGGGAAATATTAGTTCAAGCGAAATAAATTACGATAAACTTTGGACGAAGGTTCACGAAGAAAAGTCGAGTAATCCGCGTACAAGTCTATCTATAGTTAATGATATTGAAGCGCATGCAAAGAAGGAGGGTGACAAAGTTCAACTATTGTGTGCTTTATTGTATAAGATCGACATAAATGGGATAGTGAATGACTCTTCTATTTTCTCGGGAGTTTCGCTTTTGGAACAATATTATCAAAATGAAGACGATGTGGCAATAAAAGCTTTTGCTGCACTCTCGTTATCAAAGTTGTACGACGCTTATTATCATAATAACATAAGAAAAATAAGGGCGGTTACGGCTGTTAGCGGAGAGAAAAGGGATCTTCCTTTGGATGAGTGGGATTCGCAAATGTTTGAGGATACAATTCGTAATTTGAAAGAGCGTACCATGGAAAGAGCTGATGATTTGAAACAATGTTTGTCTAATAAATATTCTCCGATGCTGAATTTAGGAGCAGATAGTCGGATTTATCAGCCAACATTATTTGATTTTTTTAGTTATCAGTTAGTAGATTGTTCTAAGTCGATAGAAGAACAAAATCGTTATTTGCAAGGGGTGATGGATTTTCATGCGTCAGACAAAGAGCCTTCTGCATACATATATGCGAAATTAAAGTGGTTGAAAAATCAGAGAGGGAATGAAATGGGAAGTGAAGCTTATCATAACTCATTGAAGGATTTATTGGCAAAATATAAGAACTCTTCAGCTTCTTTATTGATACGAGCAGATTGGGCTGCCTCTTTGTTGGATTGCAGAAATAGGAATTGTAGAACCGAGGATTTTGACCCATCAACACCTCAAAAGATTTTAACTATTTGTCAGGAGGGAATAGATGATTTTCCTAATGATTCGAGAACTAAAGTTTTAAGGGCGATTCAAGGGCAGGTAAAAGAACAAAGTTTGTCTGTAGAGGTCAGACAGCCAAGAGTTCATTCAGGAGATAAAGTAAAATTACATCTCCATTATGCGAATGTTGAGAATGTCGAAATAACAATGTATCGATGCAATGATATTTTGGAAACCTCCTTGTTGTTGCCGTATCAAAATTTGTCCTATAGTAAAAAGGATTCGTGGAAATTTCCCTTAAAGAAGAGCAATTATTATATTCCGTTGGATACGATTATAGAATTGCCGGCGCAAGAGTATGGTCTGTATTATTTAGATATTGCGCCGGGAGGGAAAGATAAAAACAGCTTTGTCTATTTTGTTGTATCCGACCTATATGAGCTGAATACAAGGTTAAAAGAAAATCCGTTGTGTGGTGAGTTTATTGTCATGGATTCTCGTTCCGGTGCACCGTTAGAATCGGTGGCTTTGCGACTCTTTAAAAATCAAGGGAAAACTTTCTTGTCACAATATCTCTCAGATCGTCAAGGTGTTGCATCTTATTGCGTTCCATCGAGAGGCTCATACTCATTTTTATTGAAGAGAGGAGAAGATCGTTATTATGGGGATATTTCTCGCTATTTTTATAGTAATCGAGAAGAACAGGAGAGTCCTGTGCTTCAATATGTTTCTATATTGACCGATCGTTCTATCTATCGTTTTGGTGATAAGTTGTCATTTAAATGTATAGCTTATCAGTTGGGAGAAGCTGGAAGGGAGGTTCTTCCTAATAAGCCTGTAAAGGTTACTTTGTACGATGCGAATCATCATGTTGTGTTAGAAAAGGAGTTGATGACCTCTGCATTGGGTTCTGCATGGGCTGACATTCAATTGCCGGAGAGCGGACTGCCCGGTTATTATTCGCTTCAAACAGAGAGGGGAAGTACGTCATTCCGTGTAGATTCTTATAAGCGTCCTACATTTGAAGTAACCCTCTCCAAACCTCAAAAAGATTATGCTTGGGGGGATTCAATATTGGTGAGTGGTGTTGCCAAATATTTAATCGGACTCCCATTGAATGGTGCAAAGGTGAAGTATAGGGTGGAACGAAAGATGATGCGGTATCCGATATTTGTGTTTGATGAGGCGGAAGCGTTTGAAGTTGGAGGTGAGGTGCAGGCAGATGAGAATGGGAACTTTGATATTTCATTTTTAGCTAATAAGGTGGAGGGAATGAAGCATCTCTATTACAATTATGAAATAGAGGTTGATGTGACGGATAAAGGTGGCGAAACAAGAAGTGCCAAAATAGTTGTTCCGATTGGAGAAAAGTCTTTGCTCTTTGTTTTTAAACACCCTGAAAGATTGCTTTTTGATTCCTTAAATCAGGTGCAGATAAATTTGAAGAATTTGGATGGAGTTGGTCAGCAAAAAGAGGTGAGTTATAAGGTCTCTTTTGAAAAGAATTGGATTTATGAAGGTCGATTGCAAACAGACTCCAACGGAGAGGCTGCTTTGGATATTGCTACAGATACATGGAAGTCTGGGCGGTATTTGTTCCAATTTTCTACTTGCGATCACAAAGGGGGAGTTGTTGAAGATTCGTTTGAGGTGGTCTTGTACAGAGAAAAGGAGAGTCGTCCGCCTGTGTTTTCGGAGATTTGGATTCATAATGAAGTGCCCAAAGAGATGAGTTGGGGAGATGCGTTTCATTTAGAAGTAGGCACCTCTTATTCGGAGGCACATCTATTATGTATTATTGAAGACGAATATAAAATTGTTGAAAAACGGTGGTATTCACTCTCCAACGAGATAAAATCTATTCCGATTCTCTTTGAAAAAGAGAATGGGAAGGGGCTTAAGATTGATTTATATTTAATACGCGATGGTGTCTGTCATCATGAGACATTTATGATTTCAAAAAGAGTGCCTGCGTATGATATTCCTATTCAGGTAAAGACATTTAGAGACCGATTATCACCCAATATGGAGGAGGAATGGGAATTGCAGTTGCCTATCGGAGGAGATTCTGCCGAAGTGTTGGTTGCCATGTATGATGCCTCGTTGGATATGCTAAGCAAGCATTCTTGGAATGTTACCACGCATTATCCATGGCGAGTTTCATATAACCATTGGAATGGTGATTATTTTTCTGCGCCATCATCGATGTATTGGAACTCTCAAACAAGCGGATATTCTCTTGATTTTAAGATGGATAGATTGAACGATGTGACGAATTTTAATGGTCTCCGTCGAATGATGGATTACGGAATGATTACTTTTACATCTGTTCGGGGTGCTACGATGAAAAGTGCACCGCAAATGAATGCAATGAGTCGTAAAATGGCAGCTGATGCTGCTGTGGTTACAGAAGAGTCTGCAGAGGAAGAGTCTGTTAGTCTGGAATCCGGAGCAAGCAATTCGACGGATAAAGAATTTGAATATAGGAAAGATTTTTCTCCAACAGCCTTTTTCTATCCGAATTTAAAGCCCAATGACGATGGAGTTGTAACTATCAAATTTAAGTCGCCGGAAACTTTGACCCGTTGGAAATTCAAGGTGCTTGCCCACTCAAAAGATTGGAGAGTAGGTGAGTTGACAAGAGAGGTTGTCACCGAAAAAATATTGATGATAAAACCCAATTTACCTCGATTTGTGCGCGAAGGAGATCAAATAGAGTTGACTGCACAAGTATTAAATTTGTCAGAAAAATTGCAATCAGGAAATGCTCGATTGAGAATTAAGAATCCTTTGACAGGTGAACTCTTGAGGGAAGAGACGGTTTCGTTTAAGGTCAATTCGCAATCGACAGATCTTGTTGCATTCCGTTTCCAAGTACCCGAGTCGATAGAGTTGTTGCAAATAGAGTGGAAAGCAGAGACCGAGAGGTATTCAGACGGAGAGCAATCGCTGTTAGCTGTTTTACCTAACCGAACAGAGGTCTTGGTTTCGCTTCCGATATCCGTTAAGGGTGGGGGTAGTAAAACGGTTCGATTCGAGGAGTTATTGAATAACAATCAAAAATCACTCCGTCACAGATTGTACAAGGTAGAGTTGTTAGAGAATCCACAATGGAGTGTGTTGCAGTTGCTTTCTGACGGAGGCGCACAGTCGCAGTCGAGAGGATTATTATCGATGCTGTATGGCTATTCTACGCTTATGATGTCTAAAAAGATTGTGGATTCTCAGCCCCGAATAGCCGATGTAGTAAGGATGAGTCAAAAGCAGAGTAAAGAAAAATCCGTTTTAACCTCCAATTTGGAGCGCAATGAGGATGTGAAGAATATCATGTTGAATGAGACGCCATGGGTGATGGATGCACAATCAGACAATGAGCGCATTTTGGGATTGACGAATCTTTTGGATGCCAATTATGTTCGTCAAGCGGAAACTGCCTATTGGGATAAGATAATCACATTCCAAAATGAGGATGGAAGTTTCTCCTGGTTTGAAGGGATGCCGGGAAGTTTGTATATGACCTCGATGGTAGTCTCGCAGTTAGGTCATTTAAAGCAGTTGGGAGCAGTGGAGATGACATCCAAATTCCAATCGTTGGTGAAGCAGGCATTGAAGTATATAGACTCTGAAGAAGATAAATGTTTTGAGAAGATGACACAGGATGACAAAAAGAATTATGAGCTCGCAACATCGGACCTACATTATCTCTATCTTCGTTCCCAATTTCCGGAGATAGCGATAACTGTCAAGAATAGTGGAGCGTATAAATTCTACTTGTCTCATTTGTCCGATTGGAAACAACTTTCGTTGCGAGACAGAGCGTTGGCAGCCCTTGTAGCACATAGGGAGAACGAGGCAAAATTGGCACAAACAATTGTCTCCTCCTTGTTAGAATATTCAACCCAATCTGAGGAGAAGGGGATTTATTGGCAGGGCAGTGCAATGCGAGGATATTCCCCAATTTCGATGCAAGTAGCGATGATGGAAGCTTTGCATGAGATAGGTTGCACAACAGAGCAGATGGATGGGATGAAGACGTGGTTGTTAGGGCAAAAACGCCTTCAATCTTGGGATGATGAAGTTTCGTCGATGGATGCAGCCTACGCAATTATGCTGACCGGTTCTGATTGGTTTTCCGAAGATAATCCGGTTAAGGTGACAATTGGTGGTGAAAATTGGGCGGGGAGAAACTCAATCGGTTATAATTCAAAACGATATGAGTCGGCAGATATAACACCGAATTTGGGAGAAGTAGCCATCCAAAACAGTGGGAAAACCATGGTTTGGGCTTCGTTGTATTGGCGCTACTCAGACCTTGTTACAGAGGTGAAGAAGCATAAGACCGATCTTCAAATAGAGAAACAGATATGGGTGGAAAAACTTACTGCAAAGGGTAAAACATTGGAACCACTTAAAAAGCAGATGCTGAAGGTGGGGGATAAATTAGTTTCCCGTTTGGTTGTTCGGACACAAGAGGATTTGGATTACGTTCTCTTAAAAGATCAATTGGCAAGTTGCATGGAGGTTGGAAATCAACTTTCCGGTTATCGTTTTGAGCAAGGAGTAGGGTATTATCGATCTATAAACGACGCATCTGTACAATATTTCTTTGAACATTTGCCTAAAGGAACCTATATATTTGAATTACCATTTGATGTTAGTCATGAAGGTCAATTTTTTGCAGGGATTGCCACTTTGCAAAGTCTGTATGCACCAGACTATTCTGCCAATTCAGGTGGCGGTTTGATAGTTGTTGAGGAGTAGATGTAAGGATACAAACGTAGGAGAGTGTTTTGGGGAATCAGAAGGCAGGATTTCAGATTTAGGAATCATGCAATCAAAAAACAAGAAGAGATGATATGAAAAAATATTTTTTTGAACCCAGAGTGGGCAGTCGTTATGCCGAAAAGTGGGACGGATATTATACGATGATATTGGGAGCACATCAAGTGTGTACTGCAAATTGTGAATTTAAGTCGCTTTGTACTACCAATGCCGGAGTGCGGGAAATGGATAATGCCTGCCCGGTTTATGAAGAGGGCAGAGAAGATCCCTATTTGCGATTAAGCAATGGAAATCGGATTGAGATGGATGCGTATATAGAAAATGCAGCCAACTACCCTGCCTACTCCTCCTTTACTAAGTATATGTTGGGGGAGAGAGGATTCGTCTCTGTAGAGAGAAGAGCAGAATTTTGGGAAAGAGTTGTGTTTTGCAACTATTTGCAACACTATCTTCCGGATAGTGATACTCCAACGTATGGAGAAAATCAGTTGCTTTTTGATGCAGATGTGGCGGCTTTTAAACAGATGTTGCACGTTATAGAGCCTGCACCGCAACTCATTTATGTCTGGAGCGAATCCGTTGCCTCGGCATTAAGGAATAACTTATCGAAAATAGAAGGACTTAAAGAGGTTCCGATGGAAAGAGAGTCGCAGGTGATGGAAGTTGCACTGTTTTCTTATCAGACGGAGATTCAATATTCAAGGGAGTGGGTCCGTTCATTATTAAAGCGTAACACGATAATTATTCCGGAGGTGGACCCTCCATTGGATTTAGTAATTTACAGAGCCATAAAACAAGGATATTTAGGCTATAAAAACGGAATGTTTACAATACCTTACAAGAGAAAAGAAAAGCATTTTGATTACGGACTTTTTTTAGAGACTCTGTATGAAAACTATATGGAAAAATGGAACGTTGTAGAATCCTTTTTTGTACTATTGGATAAAAATGGCCAAAAGCAGCGACAGAAGTTACGGCAAATTTCGTCCGATTCGGTAAAATATTATGGGCAACTAGAAGTGAAACGTATTTTTGACAAGCAGTTGAGTGATAGTGAGATAGAAGATGTGTGATTATTTTGTAATTAGAGGAGTTTTTTTATGGTACTCCTGATGACCTTCATTAAAGGAAATAAAGTCGCCAATAGAGCGACTTTTTTTGTTTTTCGACTTTTTTACGACAAGATGATAAAATCAGTTAAAAAGTTAGGTGTATCTAATATTTTTGTGATAACAACATTAGAGAATACTCTTTTCTCGAACTTACCTTGAGTTCGAGGAGAAGAGAGAAATATCTGATGTAGTGCTATTTATTAATCTTTAAAATAGTCGGTTATGAGTGATTTAATGTTTTTGCCGGGCGACATAATAAAAGCTTTTAGAGGTATTTATTTCCACTTTGGCGTTTATGTGGGAGAGGGTAAGGTTGTCCATTTTTGCTCCACCGGAGGGAATGAATTGGACCCCAATTCTGCCGATATTGTGGAGACTTCTTTTTCTCGTTTTTCCAAGGGCGATTGGGTGTGTGTAGATAAGTCGGAAGAGCCATTATATGACAGGGGAGAGATTGTACAACGAGCACGTTCCGAAATAGGGACAAAACTTGGAACATATAACCTTTTAAGTAACAATTGCGAGCATTTTGCCAATTGGTGCAGATGTGGGAAATTGGTTTCGCATCAAAAGATATTGGTAGAGTCTTTGGTGGACACAGTTGTAAGTACAGCACCATTCTTAGGAGCATTAAAAGAGGTTGTAACGGCTGTTTTCCAAGAAGAGGAAGATAAAGTATCTTCATTTTATACAAAAAGAATATCTTGAATAACGGCAACTGAATGAACAGAAAGTAAGATAGTGAGAAAGAGGAAATGAGACAAAAGGAAGAGAGAAAACGAAAATATTTTTTTACACCGAGAATAGGTTGTCGATATTCAGAAAAGTGGAATGGATATTATACCATGGTTGTAGGTTCGCATCTAATTTGCAAGGATAGTTGTGAATTTAAATCGCTATGCACGACGAACAACCAAATTTGGGAAATGGAAGATTGCTGTCCTCGCAATAAGAATCGACAATCAGAAACCTATTATAGTTTAAGTAATTCGAGTAGAGTTCAGATAGATACCTATATCGCAGATAGAGCCAATTATTCGGACCACACTACATTTACCAAGTATATGTTGGAGGAGAGGGGGTATGTATCGTCTGAGAAGCGCGAAGAATTTTGGGAGCGAGTAGTATTTTATAATTTTTTGCAACACTATTTATCCAATGGAGAGATTCCGAATTACAGTGATAACAAGTCATTTTTTAATGAAAACATAGAAGCATTCAAGCAGGTGCTTAAAGCAGTTGAGCCACAACCCCAGTTGATTTATGTATGGAGCAAGTCGGTAGCCGATGCATTGAGAGCCAACATATCGAAGATAGAAGGATTAAGAGAGATATTGATGGAGACGGAAGTTCAAGTTATGGAGGTAGCATTATTTGCCTACCAGACTGAAGTTCAATTTTCGAGGGAGTGGGTGAGTGCACAGATACGTAAGCAGATGAAAGTGATACCCCATCCGGAGGGATATCCTCCGTTAGATTTGGTGATTTATAGAGCATTGAAAAAAGGGTATATAGGATTTAATGAGGGCATATTTACGATACCCTATAGGCGAAGAGAAAAATATTTTGCGTATGGAGTATTTCTAAATGAGTTATACAAGAAGTATTTTAATCGGTGGAGTTTGGTGGCACAATTCTTTGTAAGTTTAGACAAAAACGGGCATCCGCAAAAACAGAGTTTACGCCAGATATCCACAGTAACCACAAACGAAATAGGCTATTGGGAGGCGCAAGAACTATTTGTGGAAGAGTTGAAGGAGGTGGAAATTGGTATTTTTCAAGATGCCGAAAATAAGAGAGTGAAACTCTAAAGTATTTTTTTTTAATAAAATTTAAACAGCTTCTAAGATGATAGTAACTCTGAATTTTTAAAATCCGACAAGATTTAGACATTGTCAAAAAATGCATTCAAGGACGGGAATAGTTACTTATTTTTGTAGAAAATAATCGTTTTATACTTCTATATTTTTATTCTAAATATCTGTGAATAAAATATTTACAAGTATAAAATTATATGTAGAACATTAAAATAAAACAACAAATGGAAAATAAAGAAAAATTTATTTGCGAGCAATTTTCATTAGACGATTTAAAGAAATTTCTAAACAATTTCTCTGATATGGCTATTGAGGTTGCAAATGGATTGGATGATGTTAAACGTCATGCCGACAATGAATTTGATAGATTGAAGAGAGAATCCAGAAAAGCAATGGCAGATTTTCTTTCACAACTAGCAAATATGAAAAGTCCAACCATACATGTAGAGAAAGTTCCGGTGCTAAATCAAGAAAAATTAGTGGAATTTGCTCAAAAGTATATGGTACAAACAGCTAATGCAGTTGCCGTTATGAGGTCTGTAGTAGATAAAAAAGATATTATCTATTTTACCTATATGAAAGATGGCGAAATTATTGAAATAGAGAAAAATTGCTATGTCAATATTCAGAGCGAAGCACTTACTAGAGATGTTTTAGAGTTATTTGGAGAAGAAAATTTAATCATTTTAAAATAAAACTATTATGGGAATGGTAGGAGATATTATCGATTGGATTAAAAATGCGATTTCTAAGGTTGTTGATTTCGTAATTCGCGTCATTAAAGGAGTGTTGAATTTTGTAGATCACGTGGTTTCTTATTTTAGAAACCTAAACTTGAATCCCAATAAGCACACTCCGTTTATTGCAAATGCAAATTCTCCGGAATTTAAGCAAATGTTAAGACGTGCACCTAATAAGAATGTTGGTATTTTTAAGGGTGTTTACAATGAAGAAACAGATGAGATTGAGCATCCTGAATTTGTGGAAGCAGATGAAGTAGATTCACAAACAAAGAACGTTATGCAAAATGAACCGCTTGTTGTTCTTAGTTAAATCAAAAATTAATTGGTAGGGTTCTATAAATTCGTTTTGTGGAATCTTTGAATTAATAGAACTCACCAATTGAAATTTGCAGAAGTAGCCTTTAGAAGCTGTTTAAATTTTATTAAAAAAATTATTTTAGAGTTTCACTCTCTTATAATAGATTTAAAAATCTCTCTCAAATATGCTCGAAATAAAATTTAAACGACTTCTTAATATGTAATTATTATTTATAACTCTAATAGTATAGAAATTATGTTTAAAACTTTGTTTATAATTGGTCTTGCTATTGTTATAGCAATATATATTTCAAAAAAGAAGTCTTCCCCTAATAAGCCCAAGGAGGTGAAATATACAACATCTACTATAGAGGGGGAACTGAAGATGATGGATGTTGTAAGTTATTTTAAGAGTTTGGATTTATCCCAGGATAAAGACACTCCGTTTATAGCCAAAGGGAGTCATGAAATGTTTAAGCATTATTTTAATATTGAAATAGAAAAAGAGGGATATTTAACTTTTGTATTGGGTACTTACGAAGAAAAAATAGAGGAATTACAGCATGTGAAAATTCTTTTTTGTAAGGATATTGATTCTCAATTAAAAGATGTATTAGGTAACGAATCTTTTGTTGTATTGTCTTAGAAGCTGTTTAAATTTTATGGTAAGTTTATATGAGTTTACCTTAAAAATCTCTCTCAAATATGCTCGAAATAAAATTTAAACAACTTCTAAGTCTTAAATTTAGTTTAATATGACACTATTATTTTTACCTTTATTGCCTTTGTTAGGTTATGCTGCGGCAGGCATTTTAATAGGAACCGCAGTGTGTGAATTAGTAGATAAAGTAATAGAGATTTATCGAAGAATCACAGAAGATGTTTTGTACGAAGAAACGTGCGAGGTTGTTGAGGAAGCTTTGGGGAACACAGATGGTTTAATAGCCTTGATTCAAGAGAGAAAGAAAGATAGTGTAAAAGTTGGTATTTTTGAGGATGTTGGAGACAATCAATACGAGAATTATGGTTCAATTGAATTTAAAACGACCGAAGGGATTGATGGAAACGTAAGGGTTGGAGAAGCTTATTATTTATAAAAGTGAGTTTTATAAATTTATGGTTATTTTTTAACCTATTTTTATTCTCCTTTTTTGATAATAGTCCACTATTTTCTGCAAAATGAATTTATATAACCCACCTAAAAACTTTTTTTTATGAAAATTAATGTTGATAAAAAAGAAATTTCTGCTGAAATATTGAATGGTTTGGATGCCTTGGAAAGGGATTTTCAGACCTTTGCAAAATCATTGGTGAGTAGCGATGAGTTTAGGGCGATTGTTGTGAATCCGCACTTTTCTATTGTTCCTTTAACGGAATCTTCCGAAGAAACTCATTTTTTGTTACAAAGTAATGCCGATTTTAATTTGGCCGGGACATATAAGTTGCACGATTTGTTTAGAAGTTTTCTTAAACAAAAAAACTTGGATATAAAATTGCCTAATCATGCACTGTTGTTAGATATTAAATTTAGTTTGAAAGAGTTGCAACCAGAGTCAAAAAAGGAGGATGGATTGCCCGATTTTATACCGGTGGAACCTATGTATTCTTTTGAACAGATGATATTGACAGACCAATTGAAAAGAGAGGTGTTTGATGCATTGAAATCCATTGCTTGTCAAGATTTAATATACAATATTTGGGGGTTTGGAGAAATAGATCCTACTCCCAAGTGTGTGGTGAATATGTATGGAGAAGCAG
This sequence comes from Bacteroidales bacterium, assembly GCA_015061185.1. Lineage (GTDB taxonomy): Bacteria > Bacteroidota > Bacteroidia > Bacteroidales > Paludibacteraceae > UBA1181. The sequence goes on along the minus strand of SUWZ01000038.1, from coordinate 13,350 downwards.
GGACCGGAAAAACCATGTGTGCGCATGCAATGGCAAAATATTTGGAGAAGAAAATCCTCTTGTTGAACTATGCGGATATTGAGTCTAAGTATGTTGGCGATGCTCCTAAAAATTTGAAAAAGGCTTTTGACGTAGCAAGGGCTACAGATGCAGTGATGTTTTTTGATGAGGCTGACTCCTTTTTAGGTAAGCGTATTCAAAACGTGAATCACGGCTCAGACCAAGCGTTAAATTCGTTGAGAAGTCAAATGCTTATCTTGTTAGAAGAGCACAAAGGAGTGGTGCTTTTTGCTACGAATTTGGTGACCAATTTTGATAAAGCATTTCAGTCGAGAATGTTAAAAAGTATCAAGTTTGATTTACCTAATGAGGAGGCTCGTGCGATGATTATAAAAGGAAAAATTCCTCCTCGTTTACCGGTTGAAAACCCTTATTCGGAAAATCAACCCTTTAGTGACGATGTTTATTTAGAAGCAAGCAAATTGATTGAAGGTTTTTCTGGTAGAGAAATCAGAAATGCAGTGTTGGATCTTTTATTACGAAAAGCCGAACCTGATGGAGATGTTATTTTCTCTGAAGAGGATCTTTTAGAGGCTTTTCGTAAGAAAAAGGAGGAAAAAGAACGGTTAGAAAATGAACGAAAAGTGATTCTAAAAGAAAAAATTAGAAGTAAAATGATGGAGGAGTGTGAGTCTGAAAAAGTTAAAGAGGAGTTGAAAGCAGAATCAAAAGGAGAGGAGGCGGAAAGTAAATCAGAAACATCAGAGATAGTAAATAATGATGAAAGTTAAATAATTTTTATATTTTTGATTAAATATTATAAACTTTTATAGTTAGAGAGTTTGTATAGTTGCTAAGTGTGATTCTGAATATATGGCGTTTCTCGCGTTTTGTTTTGACTACTTGAAGTCGTCGAAAAATTTCAAACACTTGTCTGAAACAGAACAAAGGGGGACGCCATATTTTTATGTAGAATGCAACGTAGCCCAATTGAGAGCGGAAGTAGATGTTAAAAATATGAAATCTTTTTATTGTTTTCTCTTGGATTTTATTCGGGAAATAGATATTTTAGCAAATGTATTTGTTCAATACCCGTTAGGGGGTGGGCAAAGCAGACATAAAGATGGCGTATCTAACGCTTTTGTTTTGACTACTTGAAGTCGTCGAAAAATTTCAAACACTTGTCAGAAACAAAGCAACAGAGACGCCACGCTTGATATGGTAATTGTATTAACTACATTGCAAACAAAGATTCTTAGTTGCAGTGTTAGTAGTTTGTTCATATCGGCGTGGGGTTCAATGTTGTTCGGTTTGACAAGTGGGGCAATTTCGACGACGCCCAAGTAGTGAATCGAACAGTTGACTTCACGCTTTTTTTGTGTCCTTTTTAAACGTAATGAGAAAGGATAAGGTATGAACGAAATTTTTAAGAAATTCAATGTCTTCGATTACTTCTCGCACTTAGTGCCGGGAGCGATTGTTGTGTTGGCGTTGCTGAGCTATGAGAAGGGCCAAGACATACCGCTGTCTTCTTTATGTGGGAATCTTTCTGAAGAGGTGAAAAATAACGACATTGTCATTTGGACTACACTAACTTTCTTAGTTGTTTATATTGTATCATTTTCGTACTTGCGAAACTTAAATTAGTTATTATGGCTGACTTAAATAAATTACGTGAGATTGCTGAGTACTGTGGGCTTAGCAATCTTGTCTTTGAACTAGAGGCTATTGACATGCGTTCAAAACAAGAGAACGCTAGTCTAATCTTGCCTTTAGTTGGCGAATTTAGTTCTGGTAAAACTACGCTAATTAACGCTCTTACAGATAGCAAAAAGCTAGAAACAGCAACCAAACCGACAACAGCAACTATTTATGAAGTTCATTTCGGTTGTGACTCTTGTCATGCAAAAGTTGTAGACGAAAAGGGAGAACTTCACTCGGTTCAAGATATCGCAGATCTAAAAAATGATACTCTAGCTGACGCTAAAGTAGTGACTGTATTTGACACATCAAATCGAGTACCATCAACTACTATATTGGTAGACACTCCAGGATTGTCATCTCCAGATCCTAAACACAAACAAACTCTTGTTAGTTTCTTACCAAAAGCTGATGGCATAATGTTGGTAACAGACATTAACCAACAGATAACAAGATCTTTGACAGATTTTATTGAAACAATGAAATTGTCAAAAAGACCAATATATTTGATTCTTTCTAAGAGTGATACCAAATCAGAAAGTGAAATTGAAGCAGCAAAAAAATATATAAGTGATAATTGCCAGATTCCACTCAAGCAGATAGCTGTTGTTTCTGCATCTACAGGTTCTCTTGATGAATTATATTCTCTTTTGGATTCAATTCAGAAAGATAAGAAGGATATTCTTAAGAAGGTCGATAGTCAGCGAATAAAGAATGTCATTGATGTTATGACTAATCATATAGATGAACTTATGAAAGCCTCTAATTCTGATAAAGATTTAGAAGAAGCAATCAGAAGATGTCAATATGAATTAGATAAAATAAGCCGTAATATAGATAGACTTGTAGACTCTATGTCCGATGACATTGAGGAAGAAGGTAGAACTCTTTCACGAAAGTTTGAAGATACTATTTTCAGTAAATTAAACGGACTTGTTACCGGTAAAAGTACTAATTTTGATGCTGAAGCTATTTCTATTATTAATAATACAGCAACATTGTTATTAAACGAGTATCAAAATAGAATAAAAACTATACTCCGAGAAAAAGCAAATCAGCAAAAAGGTTCAGAAAACGAAGTCACTCTTTCTTCCTTGGAAGAAATTGACATGTCCATGATTCAAATGACAGGATTGAGTTATAATCTAGACTTAAATTTAATGGGACATGAATATGACAGTTGGATTAAAACTGGTGTAATTGCGGTATCGGCTGTTGCAGCAGTCGCTGCTGTTGCAGCATCTAGAGGAACTGCAGCAGTTCCAGTCGGCACTTCGCTTGATAAAGTTATTGACATTGCTGATACAGTTAGTGATATCGGAAGTATAGTATCAAATCATAGAACTGTTGGACGAATTGAAGAAGCTGCTGTTTTCGTTTCTAAAGCAAGAGACAAATACAATAGTTTCAATGAATTAAATCAACAAATGGGACAACAAATGGGTAGCAATAAAGGTATGGTTGATTCAATAGTCGGTTTGGTTACAGATAAAATGATGGCGAAACCTCAAAGAGTAAGAGCAATAAGAAATTATATAGATTCTTCATTGACTCCGGAATTCAAATTACAGTTAAGCAACATATCTCAATCTTTAGTTAATTCCATCCGAACCAGCCTACAAAGTGAAGCTTCAATTTTAATTGGACAAAAAACAGATGCTTTGAATCAGCTAAAGTCTGAAATGAAAGAAAAAAAGGAAGTTTTTGAAAATCGAATGGAGCAGTTACGAGAATTTAAGACATTATTATTAACAATTTAATTTATATGAAAATGATAGAATTATTAGGAGGTATCGTAATTGGTAGTGTTGTAGCATTTACTCTAAAAGAAAAAATTTTGGGAACACAAGACCAAAATACAAATAAGCAACAAGAGTTGAATAATCTATATGAGGAAAATGAGAAATTTAGCAGACGCAACAAAGAACTAGAACGTCAAGTAGAAGATTTGCTTTCAGAATTGAATAAAGTACGTAAAAAAGCTCAAATTGCAGACGATGATCATGATGACCTTCAAGATGAGTTGGATCGTGCAAAAAAAGAACTTAAAAGTGTTCGTTTACAAAATGATGAATTAGTCCGAAAAGTTCGAGAATATAAGGCAATTTGTGAATCTCAAGAGGCAGAAATTTCTTTACTCAAAGAAAAATTAGGTTAACATGCAACTTACGACTATTATTTATATTGTGATAGCTTTCATTTTGGGAGCTATCATTGCTTTCTTCCTTAAAAAAGGAGGTAAGAACAACGAAAATGACCTTCGTATTACGGAATTAACAAACGAGAATAGTACTCTCAAATCAAAGTTGTCTGAAGTAGAATCGAAAGTTAAATCGGCTTCTCATGATTCTACAAAAGCTATTGATGACGTTAAGGCTAAATATGAAGCCCTACTTAAAGAAGCAAATGAACAAAGTGAAAAATTAGATAAGCAACTATTACTGTCCGCTAAACAACAAATCAGTTCTGTAACACTTTTAGATGACTCTATCAAAGACCAGCTAGCTGATGTTGAAAAGTTGAAGAGAAAAATCAAAGATCTTGAGGATGACCTTGAGGAGAAGGAAGATGATGTTGATGATCTCAAAAAGAAAATTAGGAATAAAGATACAGATATATCTGATTTACAGGATTCTCTTGTAAAGGAGCAGAAAATTTCTAAGGAATTGAAAGATGAACTTGCTTCAGTTAAGCAAACTCTTGAAGAAAAAATAGATGAACTTAGATTGAAGATGGGTTCACTTGATTTTATCCAAGAAATTTTATCAGCTAGAGAAATAAGTACAGCAGATACTAATAAGTTGAATAAAAATATCGACTTTTTTGAGTCTTTTGTAAAAGGGCAATTTACGGATTTAAACGCCTATCTTTACTCAACTTATAAATTGACTTGGAATAATATAGAGGGTAAGGCTGGTTTTGAAAATAAAAGAACCTATTTTCACAACGCATTTGACCAGTGGGCATCTACTAAAAGAAAGAGTTGGCTTGATGGCAAAACTACAATCGCATTTGTTGGAGAATTTTCAGCAGGTAAAACTTCTATTGTGAATAGAATTCTATCTCAAGATAATCCAAACATCCCACAATTACCTGTTAGCACTAAAGCTACTACTGCCATACCTACTTATATTGCAGGTGGTTCAACAGTATCATATAGCTTTATTTCAGGAGATGGCAAAAGAAAGACAATACTCGAGGATACTTTCAAGAAAGTTTCAAAAGACATTCTTGACCAAGTTAAGGGTGTGTCTTCCTTAATTAAGTACTTTGTAATGACATATAAAAATCCAAATCTCAATGGATTGAGTATTTTGGATACTCCAGGATTCAATTCTAATGATAGCGAAGATCGCGAGAGGACAATTGATGTAATCAACGAATGCGATGCTTTGTTCTGGGTTTTTGACGTAAATGCTGGTACTGTTAATCGCAGTTCAATCTCAATAATCAAAGAGAAATTGAATAAACCTCTCTATGTGGTCATTAATAAGGTTGACACTAAGGCTGATTCAGAAGTACAGAAAGTTGAGAATCTCATAAAGAAAACGTTATCTGATGCAGGATTACAGGTCCAGCAGTTTATTAAGTTCTCTTCTAAAGCTCCACTTACATCAATAATGAACCCTATAAAAGGTGTCAATAAAATAACAACTCGAGACACATTTGTTTCCGATGTCAGAACAGACCTTGAACAATTATTAGGCATCTTAGATGAAGCCGTAAAATCATCTAACCAATCTTATGACAATGCACGTCAGGAAGGAGATAACATTACAAATCAATTCATTGACTGTATAAAAGCTCTTCAAGAGGATTGTGAAATAGCTTACAATATTCCTCAGTTTAGAGAAGGAACTAAAATTTTTGGAATTGGTACTGATGACAAATTCGTTATGACTCCACACCAAGGGGAACATCTAAAAGATCTTCTGCAACAAATTGCAGATGATAGGATTCAAGATCTGGCACAGAAATTTGATGAACAAGTTGAAAAGGCCGCCGAAATTCAACGGGAATGGTCTGACTTGTGTGACTTAAAGGCTGCGTGGAAGAAAATAAATGATTGTTTTGAACAGTACAAAAAAGTATCAAAAAATATTGAATAATATGAAACTGAATCTTTTTGAAGAATTGCATGAAAAAAAAACAAAGTTGATTGAGCTTGCAGATAAAGCAGCTGAATTTGGTTGGATTCCTACAAAGAAATCCAACGATGCTTCGAATAAAGAAATAATCTCTCTAGAAGAAATAAAAGAAAAGCTAGAGAAAGACACTCTCACTATTGGAGTGATTGGTCAAATGAAATGCGGAAAATCCACTTTCCTTAATTCATTTGTGTTCCAAGACGACATCTTGCCAGCTGCAACCACTCCAATGACTGCTACTCTATCAGTAATTACTTACGGAGAAAAAGAGCGTATTGTTGCTGAATTCTATACAAAAGATGAATGGGAAGAGCAGAAAATGCAAGCTTCACGAGATGAGAATGATGCAGCAAATAGTTTAGATGAATCAAAGATTAAGGCCGCAAAAGAGCTTGTATCAAAAGCCGCAAAACTTGGATCATCATTAAATGGATACCTTGGTCAAACTCAAGAAGATAATTTCAATAATCTTATAGAATATGTTGGTGCTGATGGTAAATTTGTTTCGATTACAAAATCAGTCACAATTTATTATCCTCATGAATACCTTAAAGGTGTAGAAGTAGTTGATACTCCTGGATTCAATGATCCTATTGTTTCTCGAGAAGAACGAACTAAGGAATTCTTAAAGAAAGCAGATGTTGTCATAATGATGCTTTATGCTGGAAGACCTTTCGATGCTACTGATCGTGACATAATTTTTAAAAATGTTCGTCAATGCGGAATTGGAAAGGTATTGGTTGGTATCAATAAATATGATATTCCATATTGTAGTGAAACCAATCCTGAAGATGAGAATCAAATAAAAGAGTATGTTAAATCAGAAATAAGAAAAGCATGTCGTGACTGCAACGATAATACTCTAGTTGAAATACTCAATGATGTTGAGCCTATTCCACTTTCTGCCGAGATGGCATTATTATCAGAGCTTCCAATGAGTAAGATTACCTCAACAGAGTCGTTGAATTTTGCTTTCAAACGTCATTGTTCAAATTTTGGCATCAGCACCCAAAACGAACTATTACAATGGAGCCATATCAATGATTTTATTGCTGCTGTTAAAAATCTTATCGAAAATGAGAAAAATAAGATTTTGTTTGCAAAGCCATTAAATGCAATTATGGCTGCTGGTGACAGGAAGAAATCTGATAATGACAATGAGTTAAACTTAGTAAACAGTAAGATAGAATTACTTATGATGCCAGATTCTGGTATTGACGAAAAAGAAGAGAATCTTGCAAAAGCGAACAAACGTCTTACCAAAAAAATTAATTTACTAGGTGAAGATTTAGATGCTGATATTCAGAATCTTGTACGTAAAGGCAAAAATGAGCTCGAAGACATCGTAGATGCTTCATGTAAGCGAATGAAAGACATCATTCATAATGAATGGGGGCGAATGAAGAGTTTTGAAAGCATACAACCTCGATTGGATGCAGAGATTCAAAGTTTAGTAACTCGAAAACTGAAAAGAGCTACAGAGAATCTTGCAGATGAGGGCAAGAAAAAAATTAAGCGAAGCATTGGTGATTTCTTTGCTGATGCTGAAGATTTATTGATGCGTTATTTACCAGACTTTGATTCGAGATACTTTGTAAAATCAACTCAAAACAAAATTCAAATGGATATGGAGTCTTCTGATTTGTTTTCATTTGATTCTGGTACGGATGAACGTGATTATGGAGTAGGAGATATGGTGGGGGATATTCGAAATGTGGCTTCTTGGGGTGTTCTTGGACTAGTAGATAAAGTAGTAGATAACATCTTAAGCCACAGTGAAAATGTAGTTAAAGTTGAGAATTTCATTAATTCTATTAGTGGTGATTTTGACTTCAAACCATATCTTGATACCGCCTTTGCAAGAAAGGAAACTGTAATTGATTTTGTAAAGAATACATTCATAACTGAATTGATAGAACCTCTTCAAGAGCAGATAAAAGAAATACGAGATCAGAAAGAAAATAAGGAGAAGGAATTGCAAAACACGAAGAAGAGAAGAGATGAATTGGTAGCTTCTAAAGCGATTATTTCTACTCAGATTTCAAGTTTGGCAGAATTCAAGTTGTCTTTTCAGTGATTTATAGTATTTAAACAAAAAAAATGAAATTTCTCATAATGTAAGACCTATTTACATTGCTCTCAAACAGCTATTCGATAAGAATTAGACTGAGGTTTGAAGTGTGAAGTGTAACGAAGATTTGTTCATTGTTGAGGTAAGATATGGGACTACATTAACTTTTCTCTGGATTCTGGCAAATAAAACGCAACTATATATAGCTACTAAGGACGAAAAATTGGTTACTTAGTTGCGGAATGAAAGTTTTGCTCTTTAATAGCTTTGCAAATTGAGCAATTTTAGATAAAAAAACGAGGAGCCGAACAACGAGAGTAATATTCCCATTATATTAACCAAATACTAGGTGAATTGCTTGCATATCTACAAAAACTTTATGAACTTTGGATATATGTTGCACATGACAAGAATATAGAATTTAAATGTTTATAATTCTAAGTTGTTAAAAATTAGACGTGTGTAGTTTTTGCAAGTTGTTATACTAAATTAATTTCACCCTAAAGTTATATTCATAATGTCAAAAAGAATTAAATTTAAATTAACCATGAATGGCCATGCTGTAAGAACTATCGAAGATCTGCAGAAATATTTTTCCATTAATGAAATTCTTGATTATTTCTATCAAGAAGATAAACTTTTACTTCTGTGGCTAGATTTGGGAGGCTATACTAAAGAGTATGAACAAGTGTCAGCTATTAAGTCAACAGATCCCAAACAGATAATCATGGAATTGATAAAAATATTTTCTGTCGATTTATATGAGGATGATGTTGATTTTTTTTTGTTGACAAAAGGATATAAATATAAAGACAAAATAAAACAATCGAATTGCTCAAAATTAGATAGAACTACAAATTATTTACAAGGGTATGAAAATTTAAAGTCTGCATTACTAACCTATGATGATATTGAAAAATGCAGATATACAATTTCAGAATTGGTGAAAAAATATCTATGGATTTTAGAATTTACGATCAGCGATATATTCAGAACTATTTTGGATTGTGAAGCAAAGTGTGCATTGATTTCCATCTTGTCGGAAAGTAAAACATTAGGATTATTACAAAATTCAATAAAAGAAAACGAATGGAAAATTAGTCGTTTAATAGATGAGCTTGAGGATGAGGATGATATTTTTTTTGAAAAGCATGGATATGAAATTGTGAGCACTAATGGAACAAAGACAGAAAAATTAATAGGAACAATAATACTAGTTTTATCTTCTGACTGCAGCTACTACTCCGAAAGTGATATAAACGCTCTTGAATCTTATCATTTCGGTGATTATTCAATTTATGTTGATGCAAAAATTATTAGTGGTGAGTATAAATATGTAATTTTAAATAAAGCAAAGGTTAATTCGTGAAAATTAAAATGTATGGCTAAAGAGATAAAGTTTAATTTGGTCTGTGATGGTTTCCCCGTTAGGACTATTGACGAGTTAAGAGAGCATTTTTCTGTTGAAGATATTGCTCAACATTATTTTGGAGAAAATCAACTGCTAATTAAATGGTTGAAAATCAGAGGATACAATGAGTATGTTGAAAAAATAGACAAAATTGTATCTCAAGAAAGAAATTTTGTTATCAAATCCTTATGCGAGATTTTTTCCATTGAAAATTACGAGAAAGATTTGGATGTTTATTTTAAAATTAATGTAGGAAATGAGACAACTGATTATAATGATGTAATAAATGAATGCAAGTCTGAATTCTATAAATTAAGGGAAAAATTGTATGATCTTAGCATTTATGCTAGATTTTTTAATTTGAAAACAATCTGCAAGAAATATCCTTTTTTGGGGGGGTCAATTGATGATTACGGTCGGATAATAAAAGGTTATTTCAAGTATAATTCTAAAAGATTTATGAGAGCAGGAGGAGGAGGCACTAGGGGGGCGAAGGAGATAGAATCTGAAGATAAAATATGTTTGGTATACAATCCTCATTCATTACAATTTGCTAGTTCCAGATCAAAGGAATACACAAGGCGTGAATGTGCATTGAGTTATGGCTTGAGCATAGTTGATAGTTGTTATGAAATATTTTATATTATTGCAAATGATTAATATGGAAAGTACAAAAATAAAATATTCTTTACTATCATATATAGAGTCTTTTAGACCTATTATATATATAAATCATCATGACCACGTAGAAGTTATTGATACAATAAGGACATTAGATACAAATGTGCAATGTTTGGTATTTGATAATGCACAAGGTTTGGGCATATATTCTCATGAATCCCCTTTCCCTCGGTATATTGATTCTTCAGAAACTCTTTACTCTTTTCTTGATAAGGTAAAGGATGATGCATACGGAATGGAGACATATTTAATTTTAAAAGATATAAATGATTTGCTTTCAGGGCCAAACAAGGATTTAAAGGTTTTGTCAATACTCAAGTATATTTCAGAAAGGACTCTCTATGCAAATGATTATCATGCAACCATCTTTATTCTTTCTGATATGCTCGTCATTCCTCACGAGCTCGAAAATTATATTACAATTTTTGACTATCCTTTGCCTATAGAAAAAGAGATTTATATCCTTGTCAAAGATTTTGCAAAAGAAATGCATATAAATGTATCAGATGACATCATAGATTCCATTGTATTATCTTTAAAAGGGATGACAAAATTTCAAATTACCCAAATATTAAATTTAGCATACCATAATGGAGGTAATTTAGTAAAAGAAGATACAAGTCTTATCCTAAAAGAGAAAGAGCAATTTATAAAAAAAACAGGCATGTTAGAAATTATTCCTGTTAAAGAAAAACCCGAAGATATAGGTGGACTTGAAATTATGAAAGATTGGTTAAACCAAAAGGCAAATATTTTCAAAAATTTAGATAAAGCAATACGGTTTGGTGTAGATCTTCCCAAAGGTATCTTAATAATGGGACGTCCTGGTTGCGGAAAAAGTTTAACTGCAAAAACGACGGCAGCGATGTTCAATCTTCCATTAATACGTCTTGACGTTGGACGTTTATTGGGTAAATATGTAGGGGAGTCCGAAGAAAATATGCGAAAAGCTTTAAAATTGTCAGAAGCTATAAGCCCTTGTGTTCTTTGGATTGACGAATTGGAGAAAGCTTTTGCTGGAGTAACAAGCAACAACGATGGCGGTATAACCTTTCGTTTATTTGGGCAGTTCCTAACGTGGATGCAAGAAAAAACTAGTTCGGTGTTTATTGTTGCTACTGCAAATAACATTAAATCACTACCAAAAGAATTTTTCCGAAAAGGACGATTTGATGAATTGTTTTATGTTGACTGTCCTAACAAGGCTGAAAGAATAAAAATATTTAATATTCATTTAAAGAAAAGAAAAAAGTGGAATAAAAACATAGATGTTGAAAAATTGGCAAAAGAAACAGAAAATTTTAGTGGTGCAGATATTGAAACAATTGTAAAAAACGCAGTAGAAGTAGAATTTCTAAGAGGATTAAAAGAAAATTTAGATTTGTCTGCAATAAAGTTAGACACATCTACAATATTAGATGCAATAAAAGGCATTAAGCCTTTTAATAATAAAGAAGAGCAAAAGGATATAAAAAGTCTAATTGACGAGTATGGTTTTAAATACGCGAGTAAATAAAAACAATAAAACACGTAATATATGAAAAATATAGAGTCCCAAAATAATCTATTTGACATGAATGAAGACTTAAAAAACTTAAAAACAGTAATATTTGAGTTTATTGAAGATTATGAAAAAAATCAGCACATAAACGTAGAAAATTGGCTTTATGAAAAAATGCATAAAGAGTTACCTAATGAGAGTTATGAGAATATTAATCGTATGATAGAAGAAACGAGTAACTCATTTCAGGTTTTCGATGAAAAAACAAAGTCTTTAGAGAGGGCTACTATAAACGGACAGTCTAAGGAGAGTTGGGTTGCAAATGAATTGCGTAATGCGTGTGTAGCAGCTGGAATCAATGGTTCTGCTGTATATATGGATAATCTCAGCAATGCAATAAATACAGCAAATGAAAATTTAAGAAATTCTGTAATAACAAATTCAGGATTTATAAATCAGAATCCTAATTTTGATGGAATATATGCAGAACATCATCACACAGAAAGTTTTAATTTAAGCGCGACAGCTAGAGGGGATAACGCTCGCGCAGTAGTAAACAATAGAAATAATTCTAATAGTGTTGATGTTACAATAAAAAACAATGGAAAAAATGCTCAAAACTATCAATTAAAATATGGAGGTAATTCCGGTAGTACAACTGGCATGGCTTGTTCTGGAGATTATAGAGGCCAAAGAATTCTTGTTCCCAAAGAACAAGTAAATGATGTAAAAAATAATCTTCCTAATAAAACAGTAACAGACAATATTGAATATGAAGGAGCCGAAAGTACCGCATTATCAAAAAAAGAAGGAAGAGAAAGAGCCCAAGAACTTCAAAATGGAGAATTTCAAGAATGGGATTGGAATATGTTTAGAATTAAAGATATTGCAAGAGGTTTCGGGAAAAAAGTTGTCGAAAATGCTCTGTTGAGTTTTACTTTAGATCTTGGGGTGAATACTGCAAAAAAATTATTAAATAATGAAAAAATAACTCCTAAAGAATTAGTGGTAAACTCTTTAAAATCAAGTTCCTCTTCAGCATTGAAAATGATTGTTGCAGGAGCATTAAAGGTTTCTTCAGAAAAAGGTCTAATAAAAGCGATTCCTAAAGGCTCTCCCATGTCAAGAATTTCAGCAATTGTACATTTAGCCATTGAAAATACAAAAATAGCATACGACATTTCAACCTTAAAAATAACGTTTAGAGATGGTATGGACAAGATGATTAGAACATCAATATCAATGACAATGGGGTTAATTGCGTCATCAAAAGCAAGTGTTTTAGGTGCTAGTTTAACTTCTGTTTTAGGTCCTGCAGGGGCAATTATTGGTGGGTTTGTAGGGTCGTGTATTGGTTATGCAGCTGGCAGTACAATTGGGCAGTCTATTGGAAATGTATCATCTAAAATTATATCAGGAGTTAAGGCTGTCTGTCATAGCTGTATCAGTACGGTAAAAAGTGTAGGAAGTAGAATTTCTATAGGACTTAAAAGTATAGGAAGTGCCATTGGAAATTTCTTATGAACTTTTGTTCCTGTTTTTCCCAAATCTCGTCTGGTTCTCGTTAAAATTGATACTGCTTTTGGGGAGATAAAAAGAGGAAAGTAAGACTGAAAATCCGAATTTCTAAATGAAAAAGTAGTGTCTTATCTTCGGTGTAGATTGCAAAATTCTTGTTTTTGTCATGGAATTTATATTACTTCGAAGAAAGTAATTAGCTTTTATAGTTGCTATAGTGAGGTTCTAACGCTTCGCTAATGCAAAAAAAAAATTTACAAGATTTCATTTGAGATTTATTGCGACATGGATAAACTTAAAATGAGAGAGGTTAGTGTAT
>SUWZ01000037.1 GCA_015061185.1 Bacteroidales bacterium | reverse complement strand
AATTTACAGTTAATTAAGAAACTATAAATCAAAGGTGGAGAACTTTTCTATCCTTTTTGATTTCTTTCGGTAACAAAGAAGTGGTCTAAAAAGTCTCTCAAAGATGCCGAAAAAAAGAGTTGCTAACTTGTAAAAAAAAAATACTATTCTTGCTTTTCTATTTTCCCATCTTTAAAAAGGTAGTTAATAACATTTCGTTTCCAAAATTTGGATAGTCGAGATTGATTATCTTTGCTTAAGAATTGTGGCGAGTTATTGTACACCTTAATGGTGTCTCCCTCGGTGAACTCATAATGATAAAAGGGAATTTCTATTTTCTTTTCCAGATCAACTTCGTTCCAACCTTCACTAAACAGAGTGTCGGAATCTGCAAAGTCTGTTATCTTAACTTTTGGGAATGTGATAGGTAGTTTATCTTGGGGAGAGATAAACTTTATCCAACCATCGCACACTGGGCTGCATACACTGAAACATATTCCAAAAACAACACCATTGGGTCCTAAATCCCATCGTTTGAGACTGAAGTTTCCTTGAGTTGATGTTTTGATGGTTAGCAAATTATTCTCTTTGTATTCGACCACTTCGGCTTTCCCCTGATAAATGGTTAAGGTTGGTTCCTTTTTTTTGTTTTCTTTATGTCTTTTAAGTAACCATGTCCTTTGCTCTTTGTTAAGTTGGACGTATTCATTTGTGCCATGAATAAAAAAGTCTTCAAGAGTTTGCCCCCATGATAGTACACTGTAAAGTGATAAGAGTAGGATGAAAAAATATCTCTTCATTTTGTTTAATTTTGTTTTGTTCTTTAAATTTTTTCGCAGATTTTTGAATTTATTTCGAGTAGATTGCTGAGTGAGAGTGGAGTGTAGCGTGTGCACTGTGACCAACTAACAAACAACTCAAAAAGTACCGAAAAGTTCATTACCCACGATTTATACTTTTCTTAATTATGTATGGTGACTTTAAGGCAACTTCTATAAATTATGTTTTTTTTGATGTTTTTGAATTTTGTATATTTTTCTTATATTCAATTTGTTATGTCGTTTATAGAAATTCTTTGCGAATATCTCCAACCAAAGAAATACACATCAAAAACATTTTAATCTAATTTTTGTAGAACTTACCTCTCACAAAACTACAAATATTTGTCCATATACGGAGCGGTTGATGGAACAAATTTTTCTTCCAACGAAACTAATAAGAGGTTGTTTAAATTTTCTTGAGTAGCTTATACCACCAATAAGAACACTCCTATGAGGATAAAGATTAGTAAAATCCCCTTTTTTAAAAGATTTTTTTCGTGAAGGAATAATGCTCCATACAAAAAAGGAACAATTGCCCCCGATCTTCTGATAGTGGAGATAATGGAGATAAGTGCCCCCTCTTGTGAGAGTGCCCAAAAGTAGAGATAGTCTGCCAAAATCAAGAAAATTGCTATTCCTACAATGCTCCATCGCCACTGAAAAGCAGTACTTTTTTTGCGTTGAGGGTACCATACGAAAAATAGGATAAATAGCATGATAATAGCTTGATAAATGGTGCTGTAAACCTGAACGGCAACACGATCGTAGTTAGTCATTAGGTGTTTGTCATACAAACCACTTGCAGAACCCAATAGAGTGGCAAGAATAATTAACCACACCCATTTATTGTTTTTTAGAGAAAATCCCTCTTTGATGCCGATTAAAGAAAATAGGTAAAATGCTGAAATCGTTATTGTTATGCCTATTATTTGAAGTGTTGTCAGATGCTCGGAAAAGAGTAGGAAAGCCCCTAAGACTGTCCAGATGGGTTGGGTGGCTCTGATAGGAGAAAAGATGGTTAGCGGAACATATTTCATTCCAAAGTAGGCTGAAATCCAAGAACCCAAAACGATGGAAGCCTTCATGAAAATAGATAGATGCGTTTCCCAATTTATGGAAGGAACGTAAAAGGCAACTCTCCTCATTATCTCGGGATGAGTGTGGGATAATAGAATGCAGCACGAAAATAGGAAGGCAGAAATAAAAATAGAGCCTGCCAAAACCGGTATCACTGCGTTCTCTTTTAATGAGATTTTTTTAAATATATCATATACCCCGAGTAATAGGGCAGAAGCTAAAGCTAAAAATATCCACATGAATTTTGAATTTCAATTATGCTCGAAATAGATTTTGAACAAATTTTAAGATGTGATGATTTTTGAAGATCATTTTGTTTTCGGATTCTATTAAAGGTGAGTTCTAAAATACGCCATTTATAATTGAGAAATAAGATTTATGTTGCATAAAATGAAAATAATAACTTATTGAATTTGCCTTTAGAAATTCCGTAAAATCGTGACTTCTTAGTATTGTAAAATACCTTTCCCTTGTCTGACGATTACGGGTTCATCTCCTGTGCAATCAACGATGGTGGAAGGTTCTAACTCTCCATATCCACCATTGATGACAACATCAGCAATATGTTCATATCGCTCATGAATAAGCTCAGGGTCGGTAAAATATTCGGTGATTTCATCATCTTTGTCACGAACAGATGTCGAAAGAATCGGATTCCCTAATACTCGGACCAATTCCCTGATGATGTTGTTATCCGGCACCCTGATACCCACTGTTTTTTTGTTTCTGAAAATCTTAGGTAAATTGCTATTCCCATTTAGAATGAACGTAAAAGGTCCGGGAAGATTTTTCTTCATTAATTTAAAGGTTGTATTGTCTATCTTTGCATATTCGCTAATGTTGCTCAAGTCGTAGCAAATAAACGATAAATTAGCCTTTCTGGGGTCAATCCCTTTATGACGACAAATTGTTTCAATCCCTTTGGTATTGAATATGTTACACCCTAAACCATAGATAGTGTCGGTGGGATATACAATAATTCCTCCGTCTCGTAAAAATTGAACAATACGATCAATCTCTCTCTCATTGGGATTTTCCGGATAAACTCGTATTAGCATAGCTTTTAAAAAAGGTACTTTTAAAATTTAAAAATTTTCGGCAAAGGTAGTAACTTTTTTTGTAAGTTGTCATTTAGATTGGGTAGTAATTATACTCTTTACCTTAAAATTACTCTCAAATGGGTTCGAAATAAATTTTAAACACTTTCTAAGTGAAATAGAGAATATTTGTGAAATAGAGTTGGAAAGTGTAATAGGAATAAACGTAGGTTTAAGAAACGTTGTTTAGATTGAAAATAACCAATAAATATAACTATGAAAAAATTTTCGCTGCTATTATTTCTTATGATGTTATCCGTATTTTCATTGCATGCGCGGATTAATATTGGAGTTAAGGGAGGTGTTAATTTCTCTTATCAAGATGTGAGTTTAGAAAATGTTTGGTTGGAGCAACCTAGTATCGCCGGCTTTCATGCCGGATTAACGAGTTCTATAACTCTGCCATTTTTTGGTTTGGGGGTTCAGTTTGAAACACTGTTCTCGCAGAAAGGTGGAGTTATCAGAAGCGAGTCACAGCAAGTTCGATGTCGTGTAAACTACATTGATATACCGCTCTATTTTCGGTGGGGATATGATTTTCCTATGGTTAGACCCTACGTGGGAATAGGTCCTTATTTATCTTTTCTTGTGCATCAAAGTTTTGATAAAAATGTTAGCTGGTTAGCTGATAATGTAGAGGAAAAATTATTAAAAACAGATTTTGGTTTTGGAGTGATTTTGGGTGTTGAAGTTTTGAGTCGTTTCCGAATCGACCTCTCATATCAATTAGGGTGTAGAAATTTGTATGATGGGACTTGGGATTTGGATATGAAAAATAGAAATCTCTCCTTGTCATTGGCCTACTTTCTGTTTTAACCTCCCTTTGTAAATTCTGTAATTTGGAAGTTGTTTAAATTTTATTATTGATATGCTCGAAATAAAATTTAAACAGCTTCATAGTATTACAAAATTTGTTTTTGGATGTTTTTGAAGACGTTGTGTTGCTTTGTTTTTATTTTATCGAAATATATCTCTATTGCAATCAAGTTAATAAAAAAGAACGAGGTGTGGCTATAAATTCAAAAATTCAGCAAATGTCCGCCATTTTCTTGATTTATATTTCTTATAGCGGTGAATTAATAGAATTCTCCGTAAACGTGTTCAAATGAATTAAAAGACGTCCAATCCCTAAATCAGTTGGAGTGAGACGGGTAATGAATACGAGTAGGTCTCATGTTATTATCCAGTTCTACAAAGGTGAAAATTCCCTCTACAACTTTTTGGCACTCTTTGTCGGGGTTTGCCACAACTTCCATTTGCAGAACTAATTTGACTCCTCCAAGCTCTTTAACTGTACCTCTGATTTCTATTTCATCGTTCAGGAATGCAGGTTTTTTAAATTTGATTTTGTCGGCGTATGCAGTAAACATGGTACGTTGGGTAATATGAATAGCCATTCGATGTCCTATTAAATCCATCCAACTCAATACGTAACCACCGAATAGAGTTCCATTGCTATTCAGCATATCCTGCGTCACAATTTTTCGTTCGTTAAATTGTTCTAAAGAAAGTTTGTTCATAATTATAAATATTGTCAAAAACACTGCAAAGGTAAGGAAAAAGCATTGATTGTTCGGGTAGATTATAATAAATTTTCAAGTAACTAATAAAGGTGAATTTTTATAGTACAGCTTCTAAGTTTACTTTTAATGTCTGCTTTTATTCAATTAGTTACGATGATAGCACTTCTTCTGTTCGAATATAATGTTTAAGCTAATCAAAAAGCGCTTCAAAGTCAATTCGACCTAAATTTTGAATTTCCCCTAAATTTAGTTTTTTCATTTATCGGTCATAAATTTTTCAGAACAGACGAAGTGATAAAGCAAGAAAAAAGAAGTTGCGATAAAAGTAGATTTTTTGAAAATAATAGTAAAAGTATGTATGGAATATTAAAAAAAAATTCTTAAATTTGCGAAAACAGGGACTTAGAAGTTGTTTGAATTTTATTTCGAGCGTATTTGAGAGAGATTTTAAATCTATTTTTAGCCTTCTTTTGCAGAAAATAGTGGACTATTATAAAAAAGAAGAATAAAAATAGGTTGAAAAGAATCTAAAAGATGCCGAAAATAAGAGATTGAAACTCTAATTTTTTTCAATAATAATTAAACAGCTTCTTAATATTGTAGAAGATTTGAATGGTAGAAATGCTAAGGAAATTTTACATATTAAGTTGACATAAAGAAAAAAGAGATTAGAATTATAATTATTAATAAATTTTAAAACATGGCTAATTTAGATTTGAGCAAGTACGGAATTACGGATGTAAAGGAAGTACTTCACAATCCTTCTTATGAGGTATTGTTTGCAGAGGAAACCAAACCTGGGTTGGAAGGTTTCGAGAAGGGTCAACTTACAGAGTTAGATACTGTAAATGTGATGACCGGTATTTATACAGGACGTTCTCCTAAGGATAAATTCTTTGTTTGTAATGAGGCAAGTAAAGATACTGTATGGTGGACTTCAGATGAGTATAAAAATGATAACAAACCATGTTCAGATGAGGCATGGGCAGACCTTAAGTCAAAAGCTGTAAAACAACTTTCAGGAAAACGTTTGTTCGTGATGGATACTTTCTGTGGAACAAATCCTGCAACACGTTTGAAAGTTCGTTTTATCATGGAGG
This sequence comes from Bacteroidales bacterium, assembly GCA_015061185.1. Classification (GTDB taxonomy): domain Bacteria; phylum Bacteroidota; class Bacteroidia; order Bacteroidales; family Paludibacteraceae; genus UBA1181. The sequence goes on along the minus strand of SUWZ01000037.1, from coordinate 24,877 downwards.
TGGCATGGCAAGCACACTTCGTAAAAAATATGTTTATTCGTCCTACAGAGGAGGAATTGGCAAATTATGGAGAGCCTGATTTTGTTTCATTCAATGCTGCAAAAGCAAAAGTTGATAACTACAAAGAGTTGGGATTGAACTCTGAAACAGCTACTGTATTCAACTTAAAAACTAAGGAACAAGTTATCTTGAATACTTGGTATGGTGGAGAAATGAAGAAAGGCATTTTCTCTTTGATGAATTACTACAATCCATTAAGAGGAATTGCTTCTATGCACTGTTCTGCTAATACAAACATGGAAGGTACAAGCACAGCTATTTTCTTCGGTTTGTCCGGAACAGGAAAAACAACTCTATCTACCGATCCAAAACGTTTGTTGATTGGAGATGACGAACACGGCTGGGATGATGAAGGTGTATTCAACTATGAAGGTGGTTGTTATGCTAAAGTTATCAACTTGGATAAAGAGAGCGAACCGGATATCTACAATGCAATCACTCGTGATGCTTTGTTGGAAAATGTTACTGTTGATGCAAATGGTAAAATTGACTTTGCTGACAAATCTGTAACAGAAAATACTCGTGTTTCTTACCCTATTAATCATATCAAGAATATCGCAGTTCCTTCTAAAGGTCCTCACGCTCAGCAAGTTATTTTCTTGTCTGCTGATGCGTTTGGTGTTTTACCTCCGGTTTCAATTTTGACTCCAGAGCAAACTAAGTACTACTTCTTGTCTGGATTTACTGCAAAATTAGCTGGAACTGAACGTGGTATTACTGAGCCAACTCCAACTTTCTCTGCTTGCTTCGGTGCTGCATTCTTGTCTTTGCACCCAACTAAATATGGAGAAGAATTGGTTAAGAGAATGGAAAAAGTAGGTGCTAAAGCTTACTTGGTAAATACCGGATGGAATGGAACCGGAAAGCGTATCTCAATCAAGGATACTCGTGGTATCATTGATGCAATTCTTGATGGTTCTATCAACTCTGCTCCAACTAAAAAGATTCCTTACTTCGACTTCGAAGTTCCAACAGAATTGCCTGGTGTAGATCCTAATATCTTGGATCCTCGTGATACTTATGCTGAGGCTTCTCAATGGGATGAAAAAGCTAAAGATTTGGCTGATCGTTTCATTAAGAACTTTGCTAAATTTACAGGTAATGATGCTGGTAAAGCTTTGGTGGCTGCAGGTCCTAAATTGTAATTTTTAGTCAATTTAATAAGAAAGGGTGTACCCGTATGGATGCACCCTTTCATAATTTTTGTGATAACTTATTCTTATGGTATATCTTTTTAGCGAAGAGTTTGAAGTTCGTGATTATGAGTGTGATATTCAAGGTATTGTTAATAATGCAAACTATCAACACTACATGGAGCATGCTCGACATTGTTTGATAAAGTCTGTTGGGCTTGATTTTAAAAATCTTCATGATAATGGAATTGATGTTGTTGTTTCCAAGATTGAAATTGCTTATAAAAAGTCATTAACCAGTGGCGACCGTTTTGTTTGCAGAACCAATGTGAAGAAAGAGGGGATTCGCTACGTCTTTTACCAAGATATTTATCGTTTGTCTGATAATGCTCTCTGTACGAAAGGGCGTGTTGAAACCGTTGCTTTGGTTGAAGGTAAATTGGGTGTTTCAGATGTAATAGAACAAGCCTTGTTTGATGGAAAATTGCTTACAGAGTAAATCTATATATCATCAGTTGTGCGACAATCATCCGGAAATTCCGCTTTTCCTTCAAGCTTGGTGGGTGGAGATGGTTTGTCTTGGCAAGGATTGGGATGTTATTTTAATTCGTAACCATTCTGGTGATATTGTCGCTTTTATGCCCTATTTATTGGTGAAAAAGTGGGGATTTAGAATGGTTCTTCAGCCGCTCTTGTCTCAAACAAATGGAGTTTGGATTTTCTACAACGGGAATGAGTCGGACGATGAAAAAATAGTCTTAGACAAAATGGTTGCAGACGCTCTTGAGAAAGAGTTGGAAAGACTGAATTTAGATTGGTATTTTCAATATTTTCATCCTCAATCGTCAATTCCCGATATTTTACGTGAGAGAGGATTTCTGGTATCGTCTCGTCAAACTTTTGTTATTCCCGATATATCTGATGAGAAAAAGCTTATGAATAGTTTTTCTTCTGCAAAACAAAGACAGATACGAAAGGCAATAAGAAATAATTTGCGAGTAGATTTTACTATGAATCCCGAAGATTTTGTGTTGTTTCATACAGCATGTTTAAACCAAAAAGGGGAAAACAATTTCCATGCGCCGGAGGTGGAAATTTCGCTTTGTCGAGAAGCTATAAATCGTTCTCAAGGAGCTATAATTTCTGTTTTAGACAATGAAAATCATTTGCATTCAGCACTATTTTTTGTCTGGGATACGTCAACAGCCTATTATTTAATTCCTGCTATAGATAGCAATTATAGGTCATCAGGAGCTTCTTCGTTGATGGTTTGGGAGGCAATTAAAATGGTGAGAAATAGGGTGAAAAGATTTGATTTTGAGGGAAGTATGGATGAAAATATAGCTCGCTCATATAAACAATTTGGAACGGAACGGGTAGAGTATGCTAAGGTTGAACGAGTAAATTCTATTTTTATTCGTCTTCTCAAGATCATTAAGGGTACTATGTAGAGAGAATAGCAACAATTCCGCTAATTGCCATATAACCATAAACAATTTTTCTGAGAGTCTTGGTTTGCACTTTTTCAAATACTTTATTTCCAATAAATCCGCCAATAACAATTCCGATGCAGGCATATAGCCAACCTTGTGCAACGGCAATTGTTAAATAGCCGTTAATTGCCCGTACAATGCTCATAAAGATATTTCCAAAAAGGAAATAGGTCTGAGTCATTGCCATATATTTTTCTTTCTCATTTTCTGCTGCAATAAAGTAAAGAACTGCTGGAGGACCCTGCATCGCAAATAGACCACCCATGATTCCGCTTATGCTGCCCATGCCAATTTGCGCTGTTAATGTAGGTTGAATGTGGAGTTTTTCACTAAAAAAGAAAAAGTAAATACTTAATAAAATAAGAGCTCCCCCTAATAATTGTTTCAGAATCGAGTCTTCTACATAGGTTACAAATTGTATAGAAATCAGTGAAAATAGAAGAAACGAGATAAGTATAGGAATGATTTTATGCCAGACGATGTATTTCCTATATTTAACCATAACTGAAAAGGAGAGTGCTATGGCTAATAATCCGGAAAGGGTTGTAGCTTCTCCGTATGAGGGCATCAAGAAGGGGAGAATTGTCATGATGAAAATTCCAAATCCAAATCCGGTTACTCGTTGAATAAATGAGGCACCGCAGCAGAATAGTATAAGTAAAAACTCGTTCATAAATATTTTTATACACAGACAGATTTATAGGACTCGCCTTAAAACCTGTTTGACGTTATCTTTGAGGTCTTAGAAAAATGGTGACACATCTTATAACAATCTCCAAGTAATTTCAGAATCTCTATTAAACCAAGTTAGTTGTTTTTTTGCATATCTTCGACTATTTTGTTTAATCATTTGAATTGCGAAATCGAGAGTCCAGATGCCATCAAAATAGTTAAAAAGTTCTTTGTAGCCAACGGTATTTAGAGCATTAAGTCCTTTGAAAGGGTATAAGCTCTTAGCCTCTTCCAACAAACCATTTTCCATCATTATATCAACTCGTTTATTTATACGGTCATACAATACCTCGCGCGGTCGATTCAATCCGATTTTTTCAATTGTAAAAGGACGTTTTTTGACAGACTCACTACGGAACGAAGAATAAGGTTTTCCAGACTGAATGCAAACCTCAAGAGCATGAATAATTCGTTTATGATTCTGTAAATCAACAATTTTGTAGTAGTCGGGATCTAAAATTTTGAGTTCCTGACGAATATTTTCAATTCCCTCATTTTGGTAGCGTTCTAATAGAGATTGTCTGAGTTCCTCATCAATATTAGGGATGTCATCAATCCCTTTGCAAACAGCATCTATGTAGAGCATAGAACCACCGGTCATAATAACAGTATCATGACTCTGAAATAGTTCATTGCATTTGGCTAATGCATCAATTTCAAATCTGCCACAGCTATAATAATCGTGAATAGAAAGGTGTCCGATAAAGTGGTGAGGCACGCGTTTTAGTTCCTCTTCTGTTGGGGCTGCAGTACCAATCTTCATTTCTCGGTACATTTGCCGAGAATCACAAGAGATAATCTCCGTTCCCAACTCCTCAGCCATTTGCAGACTCAACTCGGTTTTTCCAACGCCGGTAGGTCCTAATAGAATGATTAATTTTTTCTCTTTCATCTTTTTCTGTTCAATTGACGTGCAAAGATAGAATAAAGAAATGAGAAACGATGCTTTTTAAGTACTTGAACTTTAGCGAAGCAAATAAAAGAGGGTACACCGGTAAGCGTACCCTCTTAAAAGATGTCTCGATCTAAATTTTAGAAATTTCCGAGATTAATAATATCGAATTTCAAATTAGAACCAATGAACGTAGCAGAAATCTTGGCGATGAGCTAAATCTTGGTTTTTAGGGAACATACGGAACGCATATTTAAATGTTCCTGCGCGAGAGATACGCTCTTCAAGTTTGAAGTAAAGTTTTGTACCTTCCACTTTATAAAGTTCCATTTCTTTCACCTCATCAATCTTGTCATTATTATTTTTATCTTTTTCAAGACTTACAAAATCAACACCAATTCCGGTGTCTCCAAGATTCTTAAGGTCGATAATAGCCTCTGCTTGATATACATCACCCACTTCAGGATTATCCAACAATTTCTCAGAAACAGAAGAAGAGATAACTTCAATTTGTTCCCAACCGGAAGCAATTTTCTCTTTCCATGCTGAAATTTCTTTTGCCTTTTCGTAGTTATTTGCAGTGATGAATGCAAAACGTTTACGAAGTGGGTTGTAGAATCTGTCAATATAATCATCCAACATACGTTTTGTAGTATAGTTAGGAGCGATTAGGGCGATAGAGTTTTTGATTGTTTGAATCCACTCAGGAGAGTAACCTTTACTATTAGTAGCATAGAACATAGGAATGATTTCATTTTCCAATGTGCTATAGATAGTAGCAGCATCCAATTGGTCTTGATATGCTTGGTACTCGTATGTACGTTTTTCAGTAAGAGCCCATCCTGCTCCCTTCTTGTATCCTTCATACCACCATCCGTCAAGAACAGAGAAGTTAACAACACCATTCATCAACGCCTTTTCTCCGGATGTTCCGGAAGCTTCCAAAGGACGAGTAGGAGTGTTCAACCATATATCAACACCGGAGATTAAACGTTTTGCCAATCTCATATCGTAATTCTCCAAGAAGATGATTTTTCCTAAGAATTCAGGTTGACGTGAAATCTCAACGATACGTTGAATCAAGCCTTGTCCGGCACCATCAGCAGGGTGAGCTTTTCCGGTAAAGATAAATTGAACAGGGCATTTTGGATTGTTTACAATTTTTGATAAACGTTCCAAGTCTGTAAATAACAAGTGTGCACGTTTGTAAGTAGCAAAACGGCGACCAAATCCGATTGTCAAAGCTTTAGGATTGATGCTTTCCAATATAGACATGATACGAGATGGGTCTCCTTGATTTCTCAACCAATTATCTTTGTATTTGATACGGATATAATCAATCAATTTATTTTTCAATGATTGTCTTAAAGCCCAAATCTTTTCATCCTCAACGGTATAGATTTTTTCCCAAATCTTCATGTTAGATTGGTCAGAGTAGAACGAGTCATCAAATTGAGTTTCGTATAAAGCTTTCCATTCTTCATCTGCCCAAGTTGGCATGTGAACACCGTTGGTTACGTAGCTAACGTGAGACTCTTCAGGGAAGTAACCTTTCCAAATATTAGAGAACATCTTCTTAGAAACCTCTCCGTGCAACCAGCTCACACCATTAACCTCTTGACAAGTGTTGCAAGCAAACACACTCATAGAGAATTTTTCGTTTCTATCACCAGGATTTTCGCGACCCAAATCCATTAGGTCATCCCAAGAAATACCCAATTTCTCTGCAAAGTGGTACATATATTTGCTAAACAATCCCTCATCAAATTTATCGTGACCGGCAGGAACCGGAGTATGAACTGTGTACAAAGATGAAGAACGAATAACCTCAAATGCTTGTTGGAAAGTCAATCCCTCTTTACTAATGTAGTCATACAAACGTTGTACGCTGATTAGAGCTGCATGTCCCTCATTACAGTGGTAAGTATCATGTTTAATACCTAATTTATTCAACAAAGTGATACCACCAATACCAAGCATATACTCTTGTTTCAAACGATTTTCCCAATCTCCACCATAAAGTTGGTGAGTGATAGAGCGGTCAAACTCAGAGTTCTTTTCCAAGTCGGTATCCATCAAATACAAATCAACGCGACCAACAGCCACTTTCCATACGTTTGCATAGATAATACGGTCGTAGAAAGGAACTTCAAGAATGAAAGGATGACCATCTTTATCTTTTACTTGAGTAAGAGGCAAAGTGCTGAAATTTTGAGGCTCATAGTTGGCAATTTGTTCTCCATTCATAGAAAGAGATTGAGTAAAATAACCGTAGCGATACAAGAATCCAATCGCAGTCATATTTACGTTACAATCACTAGCCTCTTTTAAGTAGTCGCCAGCCAAAACACCCAAACCTCCTGAATAGATTTTCAAGATGTCTGTCAAACCATACTCCATACTGAAGTAAGCTACAGACGGTTTCTCATCGTTTTTTGGAGTCGAGATATACTTTTCAAATCTTTCGTAAACATCATCGATTTTTTTCAACAATAATTTATTTTGTTCTGCAGCCTCCAATTTTTCGATATTGATAGTTTTTAGAAATAGGGTTGGGCTACATCCGCAGTCATTCCATGTCTCTTCATCAATTTCTTTGTATAGATCTGTTGCGTCGCTATTCCAAACCCACCAAAGATTTTCTGCGATTAGTTGTAATTTTTTCATTTTAGCAGGAACTTTAGCCTTGCATGTAATCTCTTTCCAGACTGGAAAATTTGCTTGATTTACCTTAATTTTCATCTTGTCAAATTTTATATAATTATTTGTTTTTTAATTTTTCTTTTTCGAAGCAATTTGGAATGCATCCATATAATAGGATATAAATGTATCCCAAGAACAATTCTTAGCCAAATTGAGTGCCTTTTTGCTACATTCTTGCACCTCCTTTTTCTTCATGGAGGCGAATTGAATGATATTATCTTTGATAGAGTCTGCTGCTTCAAAGTAATTGGTGTCATTCCTATGGATTACAGCAACTCCGTTTGATATATCAACTTGTTCAGTTGAACACCATAAACCAAATCCCGCAAGGTTGGTGGTTATCGTTGGTATTCCAAATGCAGCACTTTCGAGAGGTGTATATCCCCATGGCTCGTAATACGATGCAAAGATAGTCAAGTCTAAGCCTATTAGCAAATCATAATAACATTTATTAAATATTCCGTCATTACCATGCAAATAGCTTGGAACAAGAATAACCTTCACTTTATCCGATTTCTCGTTGTTAAAGCGGAATGAGCGGATGGCATTTACAATTAAATCTGAGTCGAAATTATGAATATCGTGCGTGATGAATCGTCTGCACAAGTTGTAATTTGCATTTGAATCTGCCAATTTTTGTTGCAAATCTTTTCTTGCTCCAATATTCCAACCTGGAACTAAAATGAAAGCTACAATCTCTTTGTTATTTTCTGTCTCATTGGTAGCCAATTTTAAAGACTCTAAGAAGAGATCGATTCCTTTGTTTCGATATTCATACCTACCACTTGTGCCAATGAATAAAGCATCATCATCTAATTGGTAACCTAAGAGCTTTTCTGCAACATTTTTTAGTATTGCGCGAGCCTCTTTTCTGGCTTTTGTGTACTTCGTTCCGCTTGGTACAAAGTCATCTTCATATCCGTTAGGAGTAACGATGTCCGGTTGCTTCTCCAATAGTTGCTTACATTCGGTAGCAGTTAAATCACTAACAGTTGTAAAACAATCTGCTTCATGAGCGGCATGTTTTTCAACCAAATGTTTAGCGGTGACATTTAGTTCGGCAGCCATTTGATCCCCATTGTAGTTGGCGAAGTATTGGTAGAGAGCCTTTTGGTTGAAACAAATTGAACGACCGGTTGTTGTTGCATGTGTTGTGAACAATGTTTTTATTGATGGAACATTCATTTTTAGGTACAACAATCCGGAGCCTGTTGTCCACTCATGAAAATGAGCCATTACACTCTTTTTAGTCAGCTTATGATACGTTTGAAAGTTTTCGATGACTTTTGCCGATGCATAGCCAAACAACACAGATTCATTATAATCCCCGTATGCATTTAGCGAATCCACCTTATAGGATTTCCACATATCAAATAAGAAATCATTTAATTCATCTTCAACATTTTTATGGTCGATGAGTAATACGCATGGTTTCCCGGGGATATTCCATCTTCCTGCTTTAACGGAAATACGCGTTTTTTTCTTGCAACTTGCAATCCATTCTTTGTATAACTCTTTATCTTCTGAGAATAACTCATTTTCTTCTAAGCCGAAGTCGGGACCAATATATATTAGTTTGTCATTTAATCGTTCACTCAAAGCCTTTGCCTGCATTGATAGAACAGTGTAAATACCACCAATACGATTGCAAACCTCCCAACTTACACTAAATACCATGTCCGGTGTTTTCTCTTTTTTACTCATAATTTAATCCTAATCAGTCTTATACTTGGAAGTTGTTTTAATTTTTTCGAACCTGTTTAAGCGAATTTTAAGTTTGTTTTTATTATCCGTTTGCAGTAAATAATTCTCAAAAAAAGAATAATAAAAGCAAGTTAAAAAAGAATCTTAAAGAGGCTGAAAACAAGTGTGTTACACGTTACAGACAACTTCTTAGTTCTCAAATATACTATTTATTTTCATTTAATCATTCAAATGTAAGAAAAATTTAAATTAATTCAAAAATTAGCGAGAAAATATATCTATAATAAAGTCATATATCACTTCAAATACAAATTTTGTTAATACCAAGACGGATAATCTCCGGAACTTGTCCTCTTTTCGTATTTAAGATCTTGCAGCATAGACGAGTTAACTCCAATTCGGAAGTCGAATCCTTGGTTCATTCCAAAAGGTATAAAGCTTAAAGAAGCAGTCCAACAATGTAATTTTCTTGTGACGGAACAAGAGGTGTATGACATTTTATGATTTAAAAAATCGACACCTGAACTGATTGAGAATCTCCAATTTTCAGAAAAATTTATGCTTCCTGAGAAATTTAAGGTTTGAGTTAGTCGTCGTTCATATTCCAATTTCTCGAAGTTGAACTTGTAGTTGCCGTATGCAACAGAATAACTGATATTCAAGTTCCAAGGCAAATTAAATTTCAAGTATCCCTCTTTATCAAATTCGCTGTTTTCGTCATCATTGTTGGGGTTATTCTTTTCTTCATTTTGAATCTGTTCATTCTCCCAATCTTCAATTTCCAAAGCATTATCCAAATTATTTGCTTCCAAGATCATTAGATCCTCTTGCTCTTCTTCCAATTCCGCTTTTGTTTTTTTCTTTTTGAAAGTGTTGTTGTTAAAGTTGTAGTTAAATGAGGTGCGGGCTGATGTCAGTCGAGCTATCACTCCATTGCGTTCCCATTCAGACACATTTGATTTGTACGGATTGCCATTCTCGTCCAACTGATATGTATAGGGAGAGAAGGTTGCTGATATATTCAGGTTAATCTTGTTGAAAAATTTCAGACGCAAATTGGCTGATATATCTGACCAGGGAGCTTCGTCTTCCTCTGCCAATAGATTGTAGCTCGTACTTAAAGTGAGGTTGTCTATCAGAGAGATCTTTTTGTATCCGGTTGAGTCTTTATCTGATCGAACTTTCATCTCTAAATTGTTGCTTACACTCAGGTTAATAAGACCACTTCCGGTACTTGTAGGAATTCCATAATAATTCCCTTGGTAGTAGCAATATTTCACAGTATCAATGCTTCCGTCTGCCATTTTTCGATAATATTCCCCATAATAATCTTGGTCGAAAGAGGGGAATGGAGAGTCCATTTTAGGATGAAAGGAGAACCCTACAGCCGGTTGAAAAACGTGACGAATCATACTCACTTTTTTGCCGATGACAGGCTGGTAGAAACCATATAGTTGAGTACTTAAAGAGGCTGACGCATTCATATCATTTATACGATAAAAACCGTTTTCGTTATATTTTTCCTCCTTTTGTTCTATCGGGTCCCAATAGCGAATAGTTTTTCTAAAGTACCACTTTTCATTATAACTTAAAGACGGGGTGAAAATGATGTATTTAAAAATAGAGTAAGAAGCCCCGATGTTAACCTGATTTTTTATACCATTATTCCAATCGTTCAAAAGATTAGCTTCAAACAATTTATCTTGTTTCGTTGAAATGTAATTATCCATATTCAGGCTATAATTGATATGAATTTTTTCATACCATTTAGCTTTCCCGACACCATTCTTTCGTTTGAAAGGATAGACACGAGACATATTCAAATAAATTGTTGGAAATTTCAACGAAATTGTAGAGTCACTTTGTCTTTGATTTAAAGTTAAGTTCGTAGTGAGAGAAAAGGGTGATTCCGGGAATCTGTAGGTGTAGTTTATACTTGAAGATTTATTGTTCTCACCGTATGATGATGGATTGTAGTGAGAATTAATATTGTTCTTGTTATAGGAAGTTGACGTAAAATTAATAGACGCCGAAAAAGTGCTAAATGGGTTTGCTTTAGCATCTTGAGTGTGAGTCCATGTGATTTTCAAGTCATTAGTTCGTTGAAAATCGGGTAAGTTTTTTTCACCGTCAGCAGTTGATTGGTAGCCAACATAAAAATTACCACTGAATTTATATCTTTTTCGGTACCTGCTTGTTGCATTAATTGCCCATGAACCTTTTGTATATATATCTCCACGTAAAGCTAAGTCAAAATATTGATTAATAGCAAAGTAGTAACCTCCATTTCGCAAATACAAACCTCGTTGCGTCTCTTCACCAAAGGTTGGCATCAAGATACCGGAGGTATAACTTTCGGTAAATGGGAAAAAACCGAAGGGGAGTGCTAATGGAAGAGGAACATCAGCCAACACTAAGTAGGCGGGACCCGCCACGATGTACTCTTTCGGTTTGACTTTTGCTTTTGTTAAATTTAGGTAAAAATGCGGATGTTCATGGTCGTCACAAGTTGTATATTTACCATTTTCCATTAGGAACGTATTGTCTTCCAGTTTTTTTGCTTTATTACTAGTTACGTATCCTTCACCTTGAGTGGTTACTACATCCCGAATCAATCCTTTTTTGGTTTTAAAATTGAAGTCGATTTGTCTGGATTCATAGCTCTCTCCGCCATCCTTAAAGATAGGTCTTCCAATTTCTGCTCCGGTAGAATCTGTTCCGGATAGAGCATGAACGATGCTACTATCTGTGTTAATGGTAATTTGAGCAGACGTAAGCTCCATCTGTTGATAATTGACGGTCGCTTCGCCATATAAATCCGCCTGTCCGTCCGCATAGAAAACAATCGAATCTTTCGCTGAATAATTAACTTTTGATTCGATTGCATCTTTAGAGATGCGAATCTTCGGAGCCGTTGAATCTATTTCTGTCGCCTCTTCCGCTGATTTTGAGGTTTTGGCTTGCGCAAAGCAAGGAAGAATGGACAGAAAAATCCAAATTAAATATGATATAAATTTTAACTTCAATCTATTACGGTTAAAAAAAATTAAATATTGATGAAATTTCCTTCGAAATTCAGTCGCAAATTTACTTGTTTTTTCTCACTTAAAGAAGAGTTATTTCTATTAATTAGTAAGTAAAATGCCGAAAATCAGAGTTTAATTTCGTTTGTAAAGTTGAAAAAATGAAATAAATAAATAAGAACATAACACTCATTTAAATCAAAATCAACAACTTCAGAGTGCAAATTTACGAATATTTTTTCCTAAATTTGCCACTGTAATATTAAAAGATGTATTTAAATGAAAAATTCTTTTCTCTATTATATAGGAGTTGTGTTTTTAATTTATTTTGGAAACATACTTTTTTTACACTCTGCAGAGAAGCCTTTTGTTGTTGTATTGGATGCGGGACATGGAGGTAAGGATGCCGGAGCAATTGGTTATTCTTTAAAGTTGAAGGAGAAGAACGTAAACCTAAAAACGGTTTTGAAGTTGGGCAAATTGTTGGAAAAAGAGGAAAATGTGAAGGTGATATATACAAGGAAAAAGGATGTTTTTATCCCATTGGATGAGAGAGCCCAAATTGCCAATAGAGCGAAAGCCGATTTGTTTATATCTATTCATACCAATTCTGCCCAAAGTCGTTCTGCAAAAGGGACAGAGACCTATACAGTGGGTTCCTCTTCGGCGAATTTAGAGGTGGCAAAAAGAGAAAATGCTGTAATGTTGTATGAAGAGGATTATAAAACAAGATATCAAGGATTTGACCCCAATAGTTCAGAATCTTACATTATGTTTGATTTCCTTCAATCTAAATATTTGGAACAAAGTATTGGTTTGGCTTCTAAAATTGAAAAGCAGTTTGTGGCTAATTGTAATCGTTATAGCAGAGGTGTTAAACAGGCCGGTTTTTGGGTCTTAAAACAAGCTGCGATGCCTGCTGTATTGGTTGAGTTGGGCTATATCTCTAATGCAGAAGAGGAGAGATACTTGAGTCAGGATGAGTCGTTGGATAAATTTGCTAAATCTTTGTACAGAGCATTTTTGTCTTATAAAAAAGAACACGACAATAGAAATGGTGTTGTATATAAAGGTACTGATTTAGATTCGGAAGAGACCAAAAGTGAAAAAAAAGTGAGTGAAGAGAAAAAAGAAGTTGTTAAGGATTCTGTGGCTAAAGAGGAGATTTACTATGCCGTTCAATTTTGTAGTTCCAGCGAAAGGAAGCCTTTGGATTGTAGGGATTTTCATGGATTTATACCTGCAAAAGAATATGTAGAGACCGGTAAGTATAAATATAAATACGTATATGGCAATGAAAAAACATTTAAAGAAGGTCTTGCATTAAGGGATAAAGTGAAACAGAAATTTAAGGATGCCTTTTTAGTTGTAATCAGAAATGGAGAAAAATTATCAACAGAAGAGGCGCGAAAATATTACAAGTAGTTTTTATCAATCGTTATTTGTCAAACTGTTTATGATGAATCTAATGCTTGGTTGACGATTCGTAAAAAGTGAAACATGGATTAAGAAAATAATTAAAAGAGTATAGATATGAAATTTAAATTAAGTAAAGAGTTCCAAATTGGAATATTGGTAATTGTGACGATTGCCATTACTTTTTTTGGCGTGAATTATTTGAAAGGGATAAATATTTTTAACCCAACAAATTATTATTATTTAAAATTTGATCGGATTAATGGATTGGTAGAGACAAATCCGGTAAATGTAAAAGGATACAAGGTTGGATTGGTGCAAGAGATTGTTTATGATTACGAGAATCCAAACCAAGATATAGTTGTAGTGTTGCAGTTGGATGATGATTTAAGAGTTCCGGAAGGTACAAAAGCAGCTTTAGTTTCAGGATTGATGGGTGGTGCTACAATTGAGTTGATGTTGAATGAGTCTTCCTCTTATTATAAGAGGGGGGATACCATCCCAAGTTATATAGATGATGGTATTTTAAGTGCCTTGACATCTGAAGTTATGCCGAGAATTCAAACAATTATTCCGCAATTGGATTCTTTGATTGTTTCTTTGAATGCCATTGCAGAAAACAAAACAATTGAGAGTTCTTTGGCTAACATAAATGAGTTGACGGGTAATTTAAAGAAAGCCTCCGTGGGTATCAATCGAATTGTTGATAAAGATGTTCCGGAATTATGTACAAATATGAATACGGTGTTGACAGATTTCTCTAAAGTTAGTGGAAATTTAAGTAAAGTTGATTTCGACAAAACGGTAGCGCAACTTAATTCTACTTTGTCGGGTGTTCAAACAATGGTTGATAAAGTGAATAAAGGGGAAGGTACTTTAGGTTTGTTGTTGAAAGACCAAGGTTTGTATAATAATTTGAATACGACGGTATCAAGTGCCAACGAGTTGTTGGTTGACCTAAAGGCAAATCCTAAGAGATATGTTCACTTCTCTGTATGGGGAGGCAAGAAAGATAAAGAGTAGTTGGGAATTGTTAGTTTACTTCTTGACCATTTAGAGGAGTTTCTTCGGTGGTTTGTGGAGGTAGTTTGAATATAGTGTGCATGAAGTCACTCTCTTTTGAGGGTGATTTCTTGCTTTTTAGTAAAGGGGGATTATAAGTCCACCTGTTGGCAGAATTTATTTAGCATAATATTCTTTTTAGTTACGCATATTACTCTCTTTTAGTAACTTAGAATTGCAATCATTTAAGGTAGGTTCTATAAATCAGGTCGAGGTGATTTTTTTATAGAAGTTTCCTGAAGATTTCAATTGAAAATCGCCTCCGTATATTTTGCTTTCGTCCGCAGAAATGATTCTCGCTTCCGATGTTGTTTCTTTTCTTTAATTCGATTTTTTTTATAGGGAGAAGGATTGAAGTTGGGAAAAATTAACAACTGAAAATGGAGAATAGTTTTACTTTTTTTTATTTATAATTATTCTAAATAACAGAAAAAACAAGAGATTTTAGTAAAATAGATAAAATGCGATATAGTGGAGGTTTGAGAAAAAATACATTTAAAAAATAAAAATGTGCTAAATTTTATAATCTCTTAAAAATCAGCTTTGTTTTTACGATGGTTGTTTTTAATCACTTGATAATCAATGGAATATTTTATCTATTTGTTTTTCAGGAGTTTGCTTTTTTTTTTATTAAACAAATTTTTTTGCAATTTTTTTTATCGAAAAAAAAATGAGTAATTTGCTACTGCAAATAGAAATATAAATTATGAACGAGTTTAGTAGAGAAGTTTCGGTACATGAGAAGTATTGGAGCGAATGTTTAACTATCATTAAGGATAATCTTTCGAAGTCCGAATTGGAGCATTGGTTTCGACCAATTGTTCCACTTGGATGGGATGAGAATACAAGGGATTTACGATTGGGTATTCCTAGTATGTATTTTGCTGAATTTTTTGACGAGCATTACGTAGGTTTGTTAAAATCTACATTTCAGCGTGTTATGGGTGATGGCGCGAAGCCTGCCTATGTTGTTATGGTTGAGAGTGTTGGTAAGACAACCGTCAATGTAGATTGTGGAAGAGCCAGAACAACAGCTAAAGAGATTGCTCCTCATCGTTTGGATCCGCAATTAAACCCCAATTATACATTTGATACATTTGTTGAAGGCGATTGTAATAAGTTAGCTCGTTCAGCCGGAATGTCGATAGCGAAGTCTCCCGGTAATAACCCATACAATCCGATGTTTATTTATGGAGGTTCCGGATTAGGAAAGACTCACTTGGCTCAAGCGATAGGAAATGAAACGTTGAATAATTTCCCGGACAAAAAGGTAATCTATATAGATGCAAATAGGTTTCAGGCACAGTTTACTGAAGCTCATTTGAATGGTCAAATAAATAACTTCTTGAATTTTTATCAGCAATTAGATTTATTAATTATTGATGATGTTCAGATGTTTGCAGGGAAGACAGGTACGCAGAATATTTTCTTCCAAATTTTTAACCATCTTCATTTGTTAGGGAAGCAGATTATTTTGACGTCAGATTCTCCAACTAACATGATGCAAGGTTTGGATCAACGGATGTTGAGTCGATTTAAATGGGGGTTGAATGTAACTTTAGATGCTCCTGATCAAGATACAAGAAAGGCGATTCTTCGGGCAAAAGTTAAGTCAGATGGATTGTATATCCCTGAAAGTGTAGTGGATTACATTGCTGTTAATGTAACAGAAAATGTTAGAGAGCTGGAGGGGGTTATGGTTTCTCTGTTAGCTCAATCTACATTGACGAATGCGGAGATAAATATAGACTTGGCAGAGCATGTAGTGGGACGGATGATAAACGTTAAGCCAAAAACGATTACAATTCAGACTATACAAAAGGCTGTGTGCGACTATTATCATTTGGAGTTTAATGATATTCAAACGAAGTCAAGGAAGCGAGAGGTGGTTCAGGCTCGGCAGATAGCAATGTATTTGGCTCGAAAATATACTAAAAATTCGTTGTCTTCCATTGGTGAACAAATCGGGAAGAGAGATCATGCTACTGTGTTGTATGCATGTAAGGCCGTTTCTGATTTGGTTGATGTGGATAAATCTTTGCAAAAAAGTTTAGAGGCGATTGAAAATTCCTTAAGGTAGTTTTTTTTGTACCACTCAGTTGGAATTGCCAAGATTAGTTTTTTTTGAACATACCTACATTTATATAGGGTAATATACCGGATTTAGCAAGTAAAATTGTTAGTTCCGGTATATTTTTTTTGAGACAATAATATCGAGTTTATAAGCAATAATGGAGAGTCCTTTAAATTCAAAAATTCCGAAAAATGAATTTATAGAATCCACCTAAAATAGATTTTAGAATGGCAGAAAGATAAAAATTAACGGCTATCTGATAAAAAATAATAAAATTCTCCCTTTAAATTGTAAAAATTATATATCTTTACGAATGTTTAAATAGTAAGAAAAGTATGGTTTTTAAATTTGTTATTTTATCAGATGAAGTAGATGATTTCGTAAGAGAGATTCATATTGAATCTGATGCTACATTTTTGGAGTTGAACGACGCTATTTTAGAGTCGGTAGGTTATGGAAGAGAGCAAATGACATCATTTTTGATCTGTAATGATTATTGGGAGATTGAAAATGAAATTACTTTGGTTGAAATGGATACATCCTCAGAAGAGGATAGTTTGGTGATGGAAAATGTTCGTATTGAAGAGTTCGTTTCAGAGGAGGGGCAGAAATTGATGTTTGTTTTTGATTATATGAACGAGCGTTCGTTTTTCATGGAGTTAAATTCGATTATAACAAATAAGTCTTTAGATAAGGCAGTTTGTGAGGTTTCAAGAGGAAATGCACCAACACAAGTTTTGGATGGATTGTTCATGGAGGAGAAGGTGTCGGCAGATAAGGATTTTGGATTGGATGGGTTTGGCGATTTTGATTTCGGAGATGATTTCAATGAGGACGAGTTGGATAATCTGAGCATTAATGATAATTATTTTGACGAATAGTCGTAGTTTGGCATACTTTTTGCTTTGTTATATAGAGAGAATTGCTCGGATTTTAGAAGGATTGTAGGCGACAATTTTAGGTGATTTTTGTAAATGGTTGAGGATAGTTATAAATCTTTTGAATAAAGATAAAAACTGATTTAAGAAATCACAAAACGTAGTTTATAGAAATTGCCTTCGCTATTTGGATTTAAGAAACGTTATTGCACGAGTAAACTTTAGATTTGGCGAGAGAGAAGAAAAGGATAGAGCGTTGTGGATTATTAGAACGGAATTGAGGAAAGAACTCGGAGTGTCAGTTTTTAACGAAGAAGAAAATCTAATAAGATGGAAGTAACTTCATTGGTTAAAGTTGTCTATATTGAAGTCTTGAGGTAATTTTGTTTTACAAATTATTAGTTTTGTTGAAAATAATTTTGATGGTAAACTATTAATTTTAATTTTGGCTTAAATTTAATACTGAAGGAATTATGAAGAAAGTTATTTTATCGTTATTAGCATTATTTATGTTATCATCTTTTTCAACTCTGTTTTCACAAAAGAAGATAGATGGTAAATTGTTGAAAGAGGTGAAAGAGTGGTCTTTGGTTGGTTCTAAAAAGAAATTAGACCATATTACAAAGTACAATGAACAGGGGAAGAAAGTTGAAGAGATTGAATATAACTCTTTAGGAGATCAAAAATCTCGAGTGACTTACAAATATAATGATGCGAATAAATGTATTGAAGAGCAACATTTTGATGAGTTTGATAAATTGGAAAAAACTATCCAATTTGAGTATAATGAGTCGGGCAAGAAGAGTTTGCAACGCACAATTCTTCCAAATGGCAAGTTGAAAAATACCAAGGAATTTGAATATATATTGCGATAGACTCTGATTATGGAGGAGGTTGTAAGAAAAATAGATGATTGTTTGGCAAGGTTTGCGCCTATTACTTTGGAGCAGATGAGTGGGATTCGATTAATGAATCGCATAGATACGAAATTTCTTGTGAATGTCAATCAATTGCCGTTGTTGTTAGAGATGGCAAAAGAGGATTATTTTGTGCAAGAGATAGGAGATTTGCGAAAGGCATATTACCGAACATTGTATTATGATACTCCTACTGCAGAAATGTATGTTGTTCATCATAATCAAAAACTCAATAGACAGAAAATCCGAATAAGAGAGTATGTTGACTCTAATTTAATTTTCTTTGAAGTTAAGAGGAAAAATAATAAAGGGCGCACATCTAAAAAACGGATTACGGTGACAGATGAAAATGTGCTGAAGAATCAGGAAGCAATTGAGTTTTTGAATGAAAAGTCTAACTACAAGATGGATGAAGTTGACTTTAGGTTGAGAAATAATTTTTATCGAATTACACTTGTTAATAAAGAAAAATCGGAGCGGTTAACAATAGATTTTGATATTAATTTTAAGAATTGTGTAACCGGGATAGAGAATAATATTCCTCATCTCTGTATAGTGGAGGTGAAGCAAGATGGAAATGCGTTTTCTCACTTTAAGAAATACCTTGCCAAGTTGCGAATAAAGAAACGTAGCGTGAGTAAGTATTGTTTGGGTATGGTCTTGACCGACCCCGCATTGAAACAAAATCGTTTTAAAGAAAAAGTAAGTTATATAAATAAATTGTGAAATTATGGCATTATTGGCTAGTTTAAGTGATTATGGGATTTTTGGAATTCCATTGGTAAATATGGATGGTTGGTTAGAGTTGTTAGTGAGATTTGGTTTGAATGTCTTGGTTACTTCTCTTATCATCGTATGGTTATATTATGGAAAATCTAAAAGACGCGATTATGTCTTTACTTTTACATTAATTAGTACAACCGTCTTTTTATTGATATTTTTATTAGGTAGTGAAAAACTGCAAATTGGTTTGGCTTTAGGTTTGTTTGCAATATTTGGAATTATTCGTTACCGAACGGATACTGTGCCTATTCGTGAAATGACCTACTTATTCTTAATCATCGGTCTTTCTGTTATCAATGCGTTGGCTGTGAGTGTGAGTTATGTTGAGTTGATTACAACTAACTTCTTGTTTGTGTTGATGACTTGGTTGATGGAGAGAACAAGAATTGTCTCTAAGAGTGCTTGTAAGTTGATTCGTTACGAGAAAATCGCTCTTATCACTCCTGAAAAATATGATGAAATGGTTGCTGATATTAAAGCTCGTACGGGTCTGAATATTACAAAGTGTGAAGTTGGTTATATCGATTTCCTTAAAGATACTGCTTTCGTAAAGGTTTATTATGAAACAGAATCTCAAGAGATTAATACGATAGACCAAGTAACTCGTGCTAAAGATTTTAACGGATAATGAGTGTGGCAAATATTAAGAAAAGCATATTTTTATTTCTCTCTGTCATGGTTTCGTTGGGAACTATGGCAGAGGATCATGATTTTACTTCTAATTTGGAGGTCGGTCTTTCTAAAAAGTTCTTTAAACGTTTGGAATTAGGATTGGCTGAAGAGGTGGCATTTAAAAATAATTCAACTGATTTTGATAAGTTTGTGACCAAAACTGATCTCTCTTTTGCGGTCGTTAGGAAGGTGTTTAAGGTGGGTGTCAACTATTACTTGATTGGGAAAATGCATAAAGATGATTATATTAACTTGAATCATCGTTTTATGGGTTACACCAATTTGAAATTTTCTGCTCATCGTTTTACTTTTGCTTGGAGGTCTCGTTATCAAAAGACCTATTCTCCTGAAAAAAAAGTTCATAAACAGTGGAAAGATTATTGGCGTAATAAGTTGTCTGTCTCTTTTAAAACTCCTAAAATTAAATTATATCCTTCAGTTGGTGCTGAACTTTTTTTGAGGGCAAATGATTATACAGAAAAACCGTTGTATGCTTCTAAATTACGCTATTCTGCTGCTCTAAAGTATGAGTTTAACAGGTCTAATTCTTTGAAATTGGAATTCCAATATGACGATAGATTGGATACGAAGAATGCCGTAAATAGTGTTAACATCGGTTTGGGATATCATTATTCGTTTTAGGGAATTTGGTGTCACCTAATGTGTTAGGTTTATCGCTATAGATTATAATTGCTAATCTTTGATTGGGATTTATTGAATTCCCTTTGTGTGTTTTTTTCTAACAGATTTGTATTGAATGTCTATTTTACAAAAGATTGTAAAGAGTTTTGAAATGATTCCAATCAAGGTTGGAATCTATTTCTTTTTATTGAATTCTGTTTTTGTTTTCTTTATCTCCGGAAAATATGTAGAGTTAATTCCTTCTGTTGTAAGGGAGAGTCAGACTATATATCTTTGTCTATCTCTCTTTTCTCATTTCTTATTTCTCTCATTTATTCCGTTTTTTTTTATCTATCTTCCTTTAGTTTTAAACAAGGTTAATCCGAAGATTGTTTGTGCTATTTCGGCGTTTGTTGTTACATTGGGCTTGGTAGTATTGGCTATAGATGCTTATATATTCTCGCTCTATAGATTTCATATAAATTCCTACGTTTTGGAGCAACTCTTAGGTCCTGATGCCGGACAGGTATTTGAGTTTACGTGGATGCAGTATTTGATGTTTTTTTTATTGTTTGTTGTCCTATATGTGGCAGAATTATTTCTTTTTAGATTGGCAATCAATTTGGCATTGAAATTTTCCGGCTCGATTTTGATTACTCTTCCGGCTTTGTGGCTAATCTCTTTTGCATTTGTTTTTCTTTATAGAACTCTCTCTCTGGCAAATGGTAATAGGGTGGTGGAGACGATAGAACGTCATTATCCTTTGGCTCTCTCTTTTGATACGAATTCGATTCTCTCTCTCTTTTGCGATGATATTCCGCAAATGAAAGTTGATCTGAATTTGACGGATAAAAAATACAATTATCCGAAAGCCCAATTAAAGACAGAACAATCGACAAAAAATTTGTTGATTATCACTTTGGATTCATGGAGAGCATCAACAATGGATTCTCTCTGTTCGCCCAAGATTCATAAATTTGCGAAACAATCCTCCCTCTTTACCCATCACTATAGCGGTAGCAATGGTACTCGTTCCGGTGTTTTTTCATTGTTTTATGGTTTGCCCGGCGTCTATTTCAAGGATTTTTGCAATCAATCTATACCCCCTGTTTTTATGCAGGAGTTGGAAAATCAGAATTATGACATAAAACTATTTCCAAGTGCCTCGTTGAGAAATCCCCCTTTGGATAAATCACTTTTTAGAAACTACCCGGACCAATGCAATTCTGCCATAGGAACTTCGGCATGGGAGAGGGATAAGAATGTATTGAAAAATTTTCTTAGCTATATAAATAGTCGTGATACCACATCCGCCACACCTTTTTTTTCTTTTTTATTTTTTGATTCTTTGCATAGCATGATTATGCCTGATGGTTACGAAGGTCCCTTTAAACCTGCATGGCGATTTGCACAATATGAGAAACTTGGGAAAAATGTGGATCCAACAGAATTTTATAACCTATACAAGAATATGGTCTATTATTTGGATGGCATAGTAGGTCAGATTTTAGATGCACTCGAAGAGAATGGTCTGATTGATAATACCATTGTGATAATTACCGGAGATCATGCTCAAGAGTTTGATGATAATAAATGTGCCTATTGGGGACATAATGGCAATTATTCCCAATCTCAGTTGCAAGTTCCTTTTATCTATTATGATAAAGAGAAAACTCCTGCAACCTATACACATTGGAGTTCGCATTATGATGTTGTACCTACCCTGATGGAAGAGATATTTGCTGTTAAGAATAATTCAGCGGATTATTCAATAGGAAGCAACCTTTTCCAAAAGGAAGACAGAGAATTTTTATTGGTGGATAGTTATATAGGTTTGGGATGGATTTTGCAAAACGGAGAGATAACCAATCTCTATTACGATGGTTCGTTTCAGTGTCTGAATTCTCAGTTGCAAGAAAAATTTGATAGCAAATTAGATACAATCACCTATAAAAAAGTGATGAAGCAGGTAGAATCATTTTATCAGGAAGATTCTATAAATTCTATGGAATGAACTTCCAAATAGGTAAAGAATTTCAGACCAAATAAATAAAAATAATCATCTACTTAGAAAAAAAATAAAAAATCAATTCACAATATTTTGTCAATTGCTTTTTTTTGCGTTTTTTTGTATGATTGTTATAGAAACAAGAAGAATTATATTACAATAAACAAATTTTAATTATGATTTATTCGCACGAAGTACAACAAATGTGTGTTGTAAAAAAGGGACCTAATCATGGTCCGGCTCCAATTCCTGAAGAAGGAAAATGGATTCAAGCAAAAGAAATCAAAGACATTTCGGGATTGACCCATGGTATTGGATGGTGTGCTCCTCAACAAGGCGCATGCAAGTTAACTTTAAACGTTAAGGACGGTATCATTCAAGAGACATTGGTAGAGACAATAGGATGTTCCGGTATGACACACTCTGCAGCAATGGCATCAGAGATTCTTCCGGGAAAGACTCTATTAGAAGCGTTGAATACCGACTTAGTATGTGATGCAATCAACACTGCAATGCGTGAATTGTTCTTGCAAATTGTTTATGGTCGTACACAATCAGCTTTCTCAGAAGGTGGTTTGATGATTGGTGCCGGTTTGGAAGATTTAGGAAAAGGCCTTCGTAGCCAAGTGGGTACTTTGTATGGTACATTGGAAAAAGGACCTCGTTATTTGGAGATGGCAGAAGGATACATCAAACGAGTTGCTTTGGATAAAAATGATGAGATTTGCGGATATGAATTTGTTCACCTTGGACGTTTCATGGATGAAATTAAAAAAGGTACAGATGCAAATGAAGCATTGAAGAAAGTAACCGGAACTTACGGTCGTTTCACCGAAGAGCAAGGTGCAGTTAAACATATTGATCCACGTCACGAATAAAATAAGGAGGAAAGTAATTATGATTAGAGAAGTTAAATTCGAAAGCCAAGACCGTCGTATCAAGCAGATTCTTGCTGCATTGAACGAAAATGGTATTAAAGACATCGAAGAGGCTAATGCTATTTGTGAAGAATATGGTCTTGACCCTTACAAGGCGTGTGAAGAGACTCAACCTATTTGTTTTGAGAACGCAAAGTGGGCTTACGTTGTAGGTTGTGCTATTGCTATCAAGAAGGGTTGTAAAGTGGCTGCTGATGCAGCTGAGGCTATTGGTATAGGTTTACAAGCATTTTGTATTCCGGGTTCGGTTGCAGACGATCGTAAAGTGGGTATCGGTCATGGAAACTTGGCTGCTATGTTGCTTCGCGAAGAGACTAAATGTTTTGCTTTCTTAGCAGGTCACGAGTCTTTTGCTGCTGCTGAAGGTGCTATCAAAATTGCTGCAAAAGCTGATAAAGTTCGTAAAGAGCCTTTGCGCGTTATCTTGAATGGTTTAGGAAAAGATGCAGCGCAAATCATCTCTCGTATCAACGGGTTTACTTACGTTCAAACTAAGTTTGATTACTTTACAGGTGAATTAAACGTGGTGAAAGAGGTGCCTTATTCTGACGGTGCTCGCGCTAAAGTGAAATGTTATGGTGCTGACGATGTTCGCGAAGGTGTTGCGATCATGTGGAAAGAGGGTGTTGATGTTTCTATTACAGGTAACTCAACTAACCCAACTCGTTTCCAACATCCGGTTGCAGGTACTTATAAGAAAGAGCGTGTGTTAGCAGGTAAACCTTATTTCTCTGTTGCTTCTGGTGGTGGTACAGGTCGTACTTTGCACCCTGATAACATGGCTGCAGGTCCTGCTTCTTACGGTATGACTGATACTATGGGTCGTATGCACTCTGACGCTCAATTTGCTGGTTCTTCTTCTGTTCCTGCGCACGTTGAGATGATGGGATTCCTAGGTATCGGTAATAACCCTATGGTGGGTTGTACTGTTGCTTGTGCTGTGGATGTTGCTCAAGCTTTGAGTAAATAATTTTGCTTATCTTAAAGCGAGTTCTATAAATTAGGTTGAGTTGATTTTGATGAGCATTTTGTTTAGGTTGTTTCTATTCGTAAAGGTGAGATGTGTGCATCGTAACTGAATGTAAGGAAGCAAGATAAATATAATGAATTTCAGAAGCATCCGGAATAAGATTATCAAAAGTTGTTTAAATTTTATTTTGAGCTTATATCATAATTTATAGGGGTTGCCTTAAATATTTAAAGAGAGTTTCCTTAGGTGAGACTCTCTTTTTATTTTGTCTTTATCAAGTTACCTGAGAAGAATGGTAAGGTGTTTTTAGATTTATTTTAAAAATGAGTAAGAAGATTATATTGGTTTTGGCTATTGTCTGGATGACTTTTGCACTCCTTTTCCCTAATAAGAACAGACCGGTTAAGATAAAGGAGTTGAACTATGTCTCTTTATTTAATGATATGAATGATGTGCAGTTGAATGCTGCGAGAAAGTTGGGTGTTAGACATCCATTAATGAATAGGAAAGATGCAGATGATATAAAATCTGGTTGGGTTCGAATTGATGATAATGAATATTATAGTGTAGCTAAACTTACTCATTCCATTCCTTATTTGACGGCTGGTGCGGCAGAATTACTTGATAAGATAGGAAAAAACTTCTCCGATTCATTGGTGAGCAAAGGATTGAATCCCAACAAGATTATTGTAACCTCTGTGCTTAGAACGCAAGAGGATGTATGTTATAATAGGATTTAAAAATGGGCTATCAATTCATCCTTTTTTTTCGTTTTTTTTAGGGGAGGAGGGGATAAAA
>SUWZ01000002.1 GCA_015061185.1 Bacteroidales bacterium | reverse complement strand
TCACATAGTTAGATTGGCCTATAAA
Organism: Bacteroidales bacterium; assembly: GCA_015061185.1. Classification (GTDB taxonomy): domain Bacteria; phylum Bacteroidota; class Bacteroidia; order Bacteroidales; family Paludibacteraceae; genus UBA1181. The sequence continues at coordinate 115,011 of SUWZ01000002.1, read as the reverse complement.
ATATGGATAAAAAGAACATGAACAAGAGATTTTAAATGAAAGAGCCGTGTACATTCTACACTATAAATGGTGAATTTATAGGAAAAACAACAGAATTTTACTACTTTTGTAACGATTTAGGAATGGTAAATAACTTAGTTAAAAATGTTTCAACTAAATTTTCCGAAATATTCGTTCAAAGTAAAATCGACAGAAAATAAGCGACTGATTTTTGACTCTTGCCGTCGAAAATATGTCCCTTTAACACCTGAAGAGTGGGTACGCCAAAACATGGTTCAATTTTTAATTCATGAAAAAAAATTCCCTCAAAGTTGGATTGGAAATGAGGTTACTGTTGAACTCAACCAAATGAAAAAACGGTGTGACACAGTAGTTTTCGATCAAAATTCAAAACCATTGTTAATTGCGGAGTACAAAGCACCCAACGTAACAATTACGCAAGAAACATTTGATCAAATTGCCACCTATAACTTTAAGTTAAAAGTTAACTACCTTATTGTATCCAATGGTATATCTCACTATTGTTGTAAGATAAATTATGAGGAACAAAAATATCTGTTTTTAAAAGAAATTCCCACTTTTGAAATGTTACAATTATGACAAATGACACACAATTTTCCTCGATATTATTAGGGAATGCCGTAAAAGAATTTTCCAAATTACCTGGAATAGGGAAACGTACAGCTCTCCGTCTGGCACTCCATCTGCTAAGGCAAAGCAAGGAGGATGTAGAGAATTTTGGGAATACATTTATTGCATTGAGAAACGAAATTCAATATTGCAACGTATGCCATAACATATCAGACACCGAGGTTTGTCAAATTTGTTCAGATACTCGAAGAGATGCCACCACTGTTTGCGTTGTAGAAAATATCAACGATGTTCTCTCAATAGAAAACACGCAACAATACAAAGGATTGTATCATGTTTTAGGCGGAGTTATCTCTCCAATGGATGGAATTGGTCCGGCAGATTTGGCTATAGACCAACTAATACAGCGAGCAGAAACAGGCAACATCAAAGAAATTATTTTGGCCTTAAGTCCTACAATGGAGGGAGATACCACCAATTTTTATTTATATAAAAAATTGGCTAAATTTGCCATCGAAATTAGTACTATTGCTAAAGGAATCTCTATTGGTAACGAATTAGAGTATGCTGACGAGATAACATTAGGAAGATCAATAATAAATCGAACACCTTATAAAATTAATTAATCATGGACGAAAAATTATTAAAACAAGAGATAAGAGTGATGAATAGACTCTATTTTGGATTTATTGCAATTTCTATAATTTTCGGTGGTCTGTTCTACTATATGCACCAACTCTCCGGACCCATCTTCGATTCAGAAGAGGGTACAATCATACAATCAATTGCCATGCTTATAATGTTGGTTGCGATCCCTTTCTCACTAAAATTATATAAAAAGAAGACAGAAGCAACTGCCATTCCCTCTGAAGTGAGTAATGAAGCAAAGCTTGTATATCTAAAACAGTGGTTCATTATCCGTATTTACATCTTGATTATGACATCTGTTACACTCTTTCTGTCTTACTATTTAGCCGGCTCCAACTCGCTTTTGATCTGTGCCGGAATTACACTAATGTTTTTAGTTTTCTTCTGCAAACCCAACGAACAAGAGTTGAAAGATAAGTTAGAAGAATCAGAGAAATTGGAAAAAGACTCAAAAGCATAATCGTTTTCGATTCGTTATGAACAATTAAACAACTAAAAAAGTGTCGTCTCTTTCTGCGAGAAACGACACTTTTTAATTAATGGCAACTACTATAAGATAAAAACAATGATTTCAGCATTATCTCCCTGTTCATTTCTCTCTCCTATTTCGTTGCCAAACAACACCTTTAAGCCTTTATAATATAATCTACCAACCATGCACCAACTTCGCTTGTTTTATAAGCCTTTCCTCCATTGGCAAGGTCTTCTGTCACCACTCCTGCCTCCATAGATGCGGCAACGGCTTCACGAATAAGAGCCCCCTCTTTTGCGCCATTGAAAGCATACTCAAACATCATAGCAGCCGACAATACTGTTGCAAGCGGATTGGCAATATCTTTTCCGGTTGCTTGCGGATAGGAACCATGGATAGGCTCAAATAACGAAGTATGAACACCGACAGAAGCCGAAGATAACAAGCCCATAGAACCGGTAATCACAGAAGCTTCATCTGTCAGAATATCCCCAAACATATTCTCAGTCACTATTACATCAAAACGAGTAGGCCATTGTATCATCTGCATGGCTGCATTATCCACAAATAGGAAATCCAATTCAACTTCGGGATAGTTAGGAGCCATTTCATTGGCAATTTGTCGCCATAACCGTGAAGTAGCCAATACATTCGCTTTATCAACCACCGTCAGGTGTTTTCTTCTTTTCATAGCATATTGGAAAGCTAAGTCCAAAATACGTTCTATCTCTTCGCGGGTGTACAGACAGGTATCATAAGCTGTGTCTCCATCTTCACTTCTACCTTGAGGGCGACCAAAATACATTCCGCCGGTCAACTCTCTAATACAGACAAAATCGGCACCTCTGACCACCTCTGCTTTCAATGGCGATTTATCCAATAATGAATCAAATGTAGCAATAGGACGAATATTGGCATACAATCCTAATTTTTTACGCATCGCCAACAATCCTTGCTCCGGACGAACCTTTGAATTGGGATTATTATCGAAACGAGGATCTCCCACTGCACCAAATAAAACCGCATCAGACTCCATACACAGTTTATGAGTCTCTTCGGGATAAGGATTCCCGGTTTTATCAATTGCACAAGCTCCTACAATTCCATATTCATAGGACAATTCATGTCCAAATTTTTTACATACTTCCTTGGTTACATTCAATGCAACCTCAACAACTTCCGGTCCGATACCATCGCCGGGTAATACTGCTATTTTCATAACTTTACATTGTTTCAATTAAGTTTAACATTTTGATTGTAGCCTGAATAGCCGCCTCTGTTTGGTCGGGATCCAAACCGTGTGTTTTAAACACTTTATCTTTAAATTTCCATGTAATAGTGGCATGCACCAAAGCATCCGTTTTCCCTCCAGGAGGTATAATTACAACATAGTCCAACAACTCCGGAATAGGCTTCTTCAGGGTATCATAAATCTTCCATAACGCCTTTGTAAACGCATTATACTGTCCGTCTCCTGCAGCAGTTTGCTGATAAACCTCTCCATCTATTTCAATCTTGATTGTGGCCACAGGACGAATCCCGTAAGTCAATGACAACAGGTAATTTACCATCTTAATTTTTTGGTCGCCCAATGGATGTTTCAAAACGTCCGAAACGATAAATGGCAACTCTTCTGGGGTAACCAACTGTTTCTTGTCTCCCAACTCGATTATACGTTTGGTTACCTTCAGCATCGACACCTCGTCTATGTTGATGCTCAATGCCTCCAAGTTCTTCCGAATATTGGCTTTCCCCGACATTTTACCTAAAGCATATTCCCTCACACGTCCAAAACGCTCCGGCATCAAGTCGTTGTAATAGAGGTGTGACTTAGAATCACCATCGGCATGAACACCTGCACATTGAGTAAATACATTGTCTCCAATAATGGGCTTATTGTTAGGAATACGTACCCCCGAATACATCTCAACCAATTTACTCAATTGATACATTTTATCTTCTTGAATAGTAGTTTTTACTCCCAATTGGTCGTGCAGAACTGCCAAAACGCTTGTTAACGGAGAATTTCCGGCTCGCTCACCCAAACCATTGACCGTTGTATGAATACCTTGTACACCGGCTCTAACGGCAGACATGACATTGGCAACTGCCAAATCATAATCATTATGAGCGTGAAAATCAAATCGTAACGACGGATAGCGTTGCACCATCTCTTGGCAATACTCAAATGTAGAGAACGGATTAAGTACACCAAGTGTATCAGGCAACATAAATCGCTCAACCGGCAATAACTTCACCTCATCTAAAAATTGGAAGATATACTCCTTGGAATTGGTCATTCCGTTACTCCAATCTTCTAAATAGAGATTGACCAACAAGCCCATTTCATGAGCCATTAGAATAGATTCTTTTACCTCTTGAATATGCTCTTCCACACTTTTTCTTAATTGAAGCTCTACGTGTCGGGCAGAGCCTTTGGCAAGAAGATTCACCACTTTGCAGCCACTATCTTGAATCCATTTCAAAGATTTTCCGCCATCTACAAAACCTAAGATCTCTACTTTTTCTAAATAACCATTACTCTTCGCCCACTCTGCAATCTCCAAAACCGATTCAAACTCGCCGTCAGAAACTCGAGCCGAAGCCACCTCCACTCGATCTACTTTTAGCGAATCTAACAAAAATCGAGCTATACTCAACTTCTCCGCAGAGGAGAATGAGACACCTGAAGTTTGTTCGCCATCGCGCAAAGTTGTATCAAGAATCTCTACTTTAAAAGTCTCTTTTTTGCTCATATTCTTCTATTAAATCCTTTTTACTCAACAGATAATCAATGTCATCAAATCCGTTCAAGAAACACTCCTTTTTATAAGGATTGATTTCAAAATGCTCGCTATTACCTGTTGTATTATTTTTTACTTCTTGGTTAGGCAAATCTATACTTATCGTCATAGAAACATCCTCTCCCACAGTCTCAAAAAGTTCCGCTAAAAATGCCTCCGAAACAACTATCGGCAATACCCCATTGTTCATTGCATTATTCTTAAAAATATCAGCAAAATAACTTGATATCACTACTCGAAAACCATAATCTGCAATTGCCCACGCAGCATGTTCCCTACTGGAACCGCTTCCGAAGTTTTTACCTGCCAAAAGGATCTCTCCCGTATAGGTGGGATTATTCAATACAAACTCAGCCTTAGGCTTTCCATCCGCATCAAAACGCCAATCATGGAAAAGATATTTTTTGTAGCCTATTTTAGAGGTGTCTTTCAAAAAACGTGCCGGAATGATTTGATCTGTATCCACATTCTCTATCGGAAGTGGAACAATACGACTGGTAAGTTTTATAAATTGTTTCATATTTTCAAGTATTATAATTAGACATTACGAGGATCTACCAATTTACCATATATAGCAGCCGCTGCAGCCACTAATGGTCCTGCCAAAATTGTTCGTGAACCGGGACCTTGTCTCCCCTCAAAATTTCTGTTGGATGTAGATACAGCATATTTTCCTGCAGGAACTTTATCTTCGTTCATCGCCAAACAAGCAGAACAACTTGGCTGACGAACCTCAAATCCGGCTTCAGACAAAATCTTGTCCAACCCCTCCTCTTCTATCTGTTGTTTCACCTTCCATGATCCGGGAACTAACCATGCAACCACATTTTCTGCCTTCCTCTTTCCTCTTACAAATTCGGCAAACAACCGAAAGTCCTCTATTCTTCCATTGGTGCAACTACCCATAAATACATAGTCAATTTGTTTGCCAAGTAGTTTTTCTCCCGGTTGAAAATCCATATATTTCAAAGATTTAACAAAAGAATCTTTTCCACTCTCATCAATATCTTGAAGGGTTGGTATCGACTCGTCTATTGCCATTCCCATGCCGGGATTAGTTCCGTAGGTAATACGAGGATCAATATCTTTTGCATCAAAATAAATCTCTTTGTCAAATACAGCATCTTCATCACTTTTCAATGTTTTCCAGTAAGCTAAAGAACGCTCCCAATCTTCTCCTTTAGGTGCATATTCCCTTCCTTTCAAATAATCAAAAGTAACTTGATCAGGAGCAATCATTCCTCCTCTTGCCCCCATTTCGATGGATAGATTACAAAGCGTTAATCGCCCCTCCATAGAGAGATTTCTGACAACACTTCCTGCATATTCCACAAAATATCCAGTTGCTCCTCCTGTACTCATTTGGGCAATTATATAAAGTGCAACATCTTTAGCACAAACACCTTTTTTCAACTCTCCATCTATTGTTATACGCATGGTTTTAGGTCGAGATTGAAATATACATTGCGTTGCCAATACCATCTCAACTTCACTTGTACCAATACCAAAGGCTACACATCCCATGGCTCCATGAGTAGAGGTGTGAGAATCTCCACAAACAATTGTCATACCCGGTTGGGTTATACCATTTTCCGGTCCCACCACATGGATAATACCATTCTTCTTATGACCAATAGGAAAATATTCCACACCAAACTCTTTTGCATTTTTATCCAATGTTTCCACAGGAATTCTTGATGCCTCTTCTGCTATCGGTAACTCCTGATGCAATGACGGCACATTGTGATCCGGAATGCAGGTAACTTGCTGCGGACGAAACACACTTAAATTTCTATCTCTCAATCCTTGAAACGCTTGAGCTGATGTAACTTCATGCGCATATAAATGATCAATGTATAACTGAGTTGGACCCTCCGGTACTTGAGATACTACATGAGCATCCCAAATTTTATCAAATAACGTTTTCATATCTTTTAAATAAACTTATTAACTGCATCTATATATGCTTCTAAAGAAGCTTCTACTATATCGGTGTTTGCACCAAATCCAAAATACACTCGTCCTTCATACTCTACTTGCATGTGGACCTTTCCTACATCATTACTACCTTTACTTATAGATTGTATTGTAAACTCTTTTAGGGTCATCTTTAACCCCAAAATACTCTTTAAGGCATTTATTGAAGCATCTACAGGTCCGTTTCCATTGGCAACCGCCTCTTTCAACTCACCGTGAATCTTAATTCCCAATTTTGCTTCATGATCCACATCTTTTCCCGATTTGACCTCCAAATAATCAATTTCAATCGACCTGTTTTTGGAACGATCAATTCCCATCAACAAACGTATATCATCGTCCGAAATATCCTTCTTCTTATCTGCCAATGCCAAAAATGATTGATAAATTTCATCCAATTTTTTGTCATCAACAACAAATCCTAACACTTGCATACGATGTCTCAACGCAGCTCTACCACTTCTTGCGGTTAAAAGTATCGAATTATTATCAATTCCGACATCTTTGGGGTCAATAATCTCATAGGTAGAAATATTTTTTAGAACTCCATCTTGATGAATTCCGGAAGAGTGAGAAAATGCATTGCGTCCCACAATTGCTTTGTTCATCTGAATCGGCATATTCATCAAATTAGAGACGATTCGACTTGTATTATAAATTTGTTGTGAATTGATAGCTGTGTCGATTTCTATATCCTTATGACAACGTAATGCCATAACCACCTCTTCCAAAGCAGTATTTCCGGCACGTTCACCAACGCCATTGATAGTAACTTCGGCTTGTCGAGCTCCATTCATTACAGCAGCAATTGTATTGGCAGTGGCCATTCCCAAATCATTATGGCAGTGAACAGACAAAATAGCTTTCTCGATTCCGTTGACATATTCCATCAAATATTTAATTTTTGCACCAAACTCAGAGGGTAAACAATAGCCCGTTGTATCAGGAATATTAACAACAGTTGCACCGGCTTTAATGACGGCTTCCACCACTCTTGCTAAATACTCATTATCTGTACGTCCGGCATCTTCGCAATAAAATTCCACATCCTCTACATACCTTTTGGCATATTTTGTTGCTGCGATGGCTCTTTCTAATATTTCATCTCTATTGGAATTAAATTTATACCGTATATGTTGGTCAGACGTTCCTATTCCGGTATGAATTCGTTTCCTTTTGGCATATCTCAAGGCGTCATTGGCTACATCAATATCTCTTTCCACTCCGCGGGTCAGGGCACAAATTATCGGCTCTGATACCACTTTAGAAATTTCAACAACTGAATTAAAATCACCCGGACTCGATATGGGGAAGCCGGCCTCAATAATGTCCACTCCAAGGGACTCTAATGCGCGAGCTACTTCCAACTTTTCGACCGTACTTAATTGACAACCGGGAACTTGCTCTCCATCCCGCAATGTCGTGTCAAAAATAAATAACCTGTCTGACATAAAATTAATAATTAAATTTAATTCAATAAAAAAACCCTTTCTCACAGACAGTGAGAAAGGGTTACATTTTCTATTTTTACTTATAACAATATACACACATTCCTCACCGACTCTGCATACGCAAAATAATCAGCAATGAAATAATGTTAATAATGTTATAATTTTGAATCATACTTTTTTGTTCTTTTTCTAAAACGTTGCAAAACTACAAAAGTTTTTTTTGAATCAAACAAATTTTTCACATTTTTTTCAAAAAAAATTTTTTGAATAGAAATATTGTAGAGTCAATTGACAAGTACAAAATTATACAAAATGTATAAAGAGGAGAGCTTTAAACGTGAGATGAGTCTCAAATTATAGAACTCACCTTAAACCTATTTTTATTCTCCTTTTTTGATAATAGTCCACTATTTTCTGCAAAAGAAGACTAAAAATAGATTTAAAAATCTCTCTCAAATAGGCTCGAAATAAAATTTAAACAACTTCTAAAATATTTAGAACAATATCGCTGACTATCAACTAAATTTTCCTGAAAATTCTTCAAAATTTAAAAAATTTATGTAACTTTCGCCCCAAAACGAAGTAAGAGTGTGGAGTTAAATTCACACCAATAGAAATTTTTAAACCATTATTACGAATAACTATTATGTGGAAATTTTTATGCAAAATGATTGCATTATGTGCGTTGTATGCCCATTCTGCACTTGCGAATGACGTAAGAAGTCTTATTGTTGAATTGAGCGATTCCAACCATTTAATCTTAAGTCTTACGGAAACGCCTCAGACTACCAATTGCGGAAAAAATCTCTTTATTTCATCGAAAGGATTTTCAGGCGAAATGGAGTTTGCCAATGTAAAAAAATTCTATTATTCGACTATAGAAGCCTCTTCTGGTTCTGCCGAAAAATCTGACAAGTTAGACATTTCTATTTTTCCTAACCCTTGCTCAGATTATATCTATATCTCTACTAAGAATGAAAATATAGAGATAAAATGCTATGATGTTACGGGGAAAAGTATTCCTTTATCTCAATCTTTTGATGGACAAAAACATCAACTGAATCTTATTTCTATTCCTAAAGGAACTTATCTTCTCCACATTGATAAACAAACTTTCAAATTCATAAAACATTAAAAGTGAATTTTCTAAAGTTTACCACAAAATACTTTTTGCTTCTTATGGCATACAATATTTAAGGTGAGTTCTGTAAATTCATCGTTTATAATTAAGAAAGTACAAATCGTGGGTGGCTATACTTTTCGGTATTTTTTGATTTAATTAAAATTAGGTTAAGACAATTTTTTTAATAATTTATGACGTTACCTTTAGCTACTTGCTGTTGGTCTGTCTCAAAACTCGCACTGCTCTCCTTTCGCTCTGCAACCTACTCGAAATAAATTCAAAAAATCCGCAAAATGAAACGACAAACCCATTTTAAATCTATATCTCATGAAAAATACATTTTTGACTTTGATTATGCTATTTTATGGATTATTTGCTTACTCTAACTCCATATATAATAGTATTCAGATTATTAAAACAGATAATAGTCAAATCACCTATCCTATCGCATGGAGTGATTCTGTGATAAGTAACAATAGCAATCAAACGCTATTTTTATCTATCCCAACATCGGAAATCAAAGAGATAATTTATCCTTATACAATTGCAGAAAATGAAATAAACCTAAGTGCGAATGATAAGAAAAGTTTTTTCAACCAACTCTTTTCTGTCTCTCTTAAACAGAGTAAAAACTATCAACTCAACTGTGATTATACAATTGAATTCAACGAAAATTCTGCAACATTCATTCTGTCCTATCTAACAGATTTTACGGCAATCGTTCCTGAATTTAATTGTTTTGGTGCTTACATTTTTGTCAATGGTAAATTGTTTAAAAATGGAGAGGAATCAATCGACTTTTCTAATCCTGCAGAAATAAAAATAGTATCCTACTCCGGTGATATTCAAACCTATTCTCTTTCCATTAAAAACGCAGCACTTCCACTCGTTACTTTACAATCTACAGAGAATGAAAATGAAGAAATAACAACCGAGTGGAAGGAAAATTTTATGTTTATTGCAACAAATGCCAATGGAAGAAAAGATTGCAATGGATTGTCTGAATTTAGAGGAAGGGGGAATAACTTTGCTCCTGACAAAAAGAATAGATATGGTATCAAATTAGAAGAAAAAACAAAAATTTTAGATATGCCCCAAGGGAAACGTTGGATTACACTCCCTTGTAACAATGATAAATCTTTGTTAAGAGCAGAATTAGGGTTCTATATCTATAAAAATTTCTTAGGGAGTTGTTGGACTCCTAATTATCGTGCTTGCGAACTGATTATCAATAATACACATAAAGGAAGTTACCTCTTAACTGAACAAATCAGAATAACCGACGAAAGAATTAATAGCGGACTTATTCTTTCTATAGAAAATGATGCCGATGATGATGACGACTCTTTTTTTAGCAGTATTTCAAAATCATTGTTTGTCTTTCAAGACCCCGATGCCGGAGCTATAGGAACCAAAATGATACGTACCCAAGTATTAATAGACAAGTTTGAATCTCTTTTGTACTCAGACAACTCCAATGATAATAATAAAGCTATAGAGTTGATAAATAAAGAATCTTTCATTGATTGGATGATTTTTAACGAAATTGCTAAGAATGAAAATGCCTTTTCTAAAGATTGCTATTTAAACATCTCTACAGAAAACATCATTTCTATGGGACCGATATGGGATATGAGCGATTATTTTGGTTTGAAATCCAATGACTCTCACGAAGATTTTGTGGTTATAAACCATGGTTGGGCAAAGCAGTTATTGAAAGATATGAGTTTCTCCACCTCTCTCCATCAGAGATTCCAAGTAATTTATAATCAAAAGAATGCAATATTAAATTGGATAGACGAAGAGGCGAAGAAGAAACTCCCTTCTGCATTTTCTAACGAATTATTGCATAACAATTTCGATGAAAAATCGAATAATTACTCCTCTTTCTCCGAAAAGTATCTGGAAGAAGTTGAACAGTTAAAATTATGGATAGATGCCAGATTAGAATGGCTTAATACAGCTTTAAGGTGAGTTCTATAAATTCACCGTTTTAAATTATAAACGTATTTTACTAAAATTACATATCATGAAAAAATATATATTTACCATTATTGCAATTGCAATTAACTTAAATCTTTTTGCTCAAAATAAGATAAATCTTCATGTCAACAATGGAGAGATAATGCAATTTTCCGAATCAGACTTTAACAATAATTCGGATAAAAAAATTCAACTCAAGGTGGAAGATCCTATCTCTTCTGTTAAAGAATATTCATTTCCTGCTTCTCAATTAAATAATGAAACAGAGTTTGAAAATAGTCAAAATAAATTATCTCGTGTTACATTTTTGTCTCAAACAAACCCTGCTATTCTGACAAATGTAGAAACGGAAGAAAGTGGAAAGAGATTTTATGCTAACATTCCCTATTTAACAGATTCTGAACTTAAAAATTTAATTGCAAATTTTGAGGCTGTCGGTAAAGTTTTTGTCAGTTACGATGAGAACTCCTCTTATATTCTTCAAACAAACGGAAAGAGTAGCAATGACTACCTGAACAATAGTTGCTGTAACAACGAAGATTTTGGCACTTTGAACTATATCGTGATGGATGAAAACAATAATGCTAATCACTATCAAGTTTGTCTAAGAAACAATCGTTTACCCGTACTAAAAATCACCGGAAATGGCTCTATCGGAAGCGATTGGCAAGAAAATTACAAAGTAACTTTCGATGATTCACAAACTACATCTAAAGTTAAATACAGTTCAAAAAATAAACATTACAAATTAAATTTGGATGATGATTTAAATTCTATTTACGGGAAAACGGGAAATCGTTGGAGATTATATCCAATAAACATGGCTAACGTAGATAAAACTATTATTCAGGAAAGAATATTTTGTAGCGGTCTTTTGCTTCGTTTAGCAAATGAGCTAATTGATTATAGTTGGAATCCATCTTCTTATCCAACAGAATTAATTGTCAATAATAAATATTTGGGTAGCTATTGGTTTACAGAAGAGATTAGAGCCGGAAAAAACAAGGTAAAGGACGGAATCATTTTTGAATTGGTTGATAAAGCTGATAATGATGAAATATTTTTCAAAACAACCAAGGGGGTTACTTGCAAACTACATGATTCCGAATTAAACTACGAGGATGAAAAATTTATTAATTCAAAAAAAATGATTGAAAATTTTGAAAAAGAGTTATATTTGCAAAATGGAAATAGTGTTGAATATAAGACACACCTTGATTTAAAAAGTTTTGCTGATTGGTATCTATTACATGAATTAGCCAAAATTGAATCAGGAGATTTTAAATCAGAATGCTATTTAACCATTACAGAAGATAATAAATTAAGAATGGGACCATTATCGCATTTTTATAGTCAATTTGGAAATGGAGGGGAAAGCTATGAGGGCTTTGTCTTGAAGAATCATGTATGGTTTAAACATCTATTGAAAGACAAAGAATTTCTATCTTTAGTATTAGAACGATTAAACAAAATAAAATCGTCCAACTTGCAAAAAATCATCTCAGAATTGGCTGTTCAGATGAGGTATCTGCTTTCCGACTCTTACAACAAGTTGGATAATTGGGGTAAATTATCCTCTCAAGAAAAGGCAGAAAAAGCAGCGTTAGATTTCTACGAAAATTGGGCAAAAAAAAGAATTGAATGGCTTGAATATGCTCTTAACCAAGAATTAAATTTTATCACAAACAATAATCCTAACAACCAAAATTTAATTACTGAATTTAGTTTAAAACGAAATAATAACAATCAGGCTTTATTGGGGGATTATAGTGCAACCATTACTAATGACTCGATACTCATTTATGTACCTTATTTGGTTCATTTTGATTTAGTTCCAACTTTTTCTTCATCCGGAAAAAATGTATATCACAATGGTGTTGAGGTATTGAGCAATCAAACGGCAATAAATTTCTTAAATGAAGAGACATTTACTGTTGTTGCACAAAATGGAACTACGAGAAATTATGTTGTAAAGATATACAATAGCGGCCTTCCTGTCATCTATATTGATACAGAAAATCATGCCAACATCACAAGCAAAACAACGTGGATGGGCAATAGTACAATGAAAGTCTATGAAAAAGACGGTAAACTAAATTATACTTCCGGTAACGACTTTATGAACATCAGAGGACGAGGCAACTCAACTTGGGACGCTTCAGACAAAAAACCTTATGCGATAAAGTTAAATTCCAAATCAAAAATTTTAGGTCTTTTGGAAGATAAACGTTGGGTACTTTTGGCCAACCACTATGACAGATCTTTTATTCGCGCCGGACTTGCATCATGGTTAGGGAAACGACTCACTAATCAGGATTGGACTCCAAGTGGCTACTCTACCGAATTAGTCTTAAATGGCAAACATGTTGGAAATTATTTCTTCTGCGAGCAAATAAAAATATCTGACGACAGAGTAAATGCCGACTATCTGTTAGAGGTAGATACAAAAGCCAAAACAGCCGGTGGCTACGATGATGTATATTTTTTATCTTCCACAACAGACAACGTATTTAACATCAAAGACCCTGAAATCACCACCAATGGAAGTGAATATAGTTATGTTCAATCTTACATAAATGAGGTGGAAAAAGTTCTTTATGATGATGCTAAATATCTTGATTCCAATGAAGGATATAAAAAATATTGTGACTTAGAGAGTTTTGTTGATTGGGCATTGATAAAAGAGTTAAGTAAAGATTACGATGGAAACTTCTTTACAAGTTGCCACATGAATTTAACAAATGGGATTTTAAAAATGGGTCCATTATGGGATTTTGACTTAGCTTTTGCCAACAATCCATTTGCAGAATTGTTTGGAGGCGGATTTGGTGGTGGCTGGGGAGGCGGATTCGGCGGTGGCGTCGATTACGAGTACTACAACGAACCGGAGGGCTACCACGTATTAGAGGCTGATTGGTTGAACAGAATGATGAAAGACCCGGAATTCCGTGCTCTTTTACTCGAAAAAGTGAATCTTTTGATTGAACATGAAACCGAAATCGATCAATACATAGATGAACAAGCAGCTCTAAATATCAATTCCTTTGTTGTAAACGAAACTATATGGAAAACATTGGGGAAAAGTTCTTGGGGATGGAATGGATCCACGGTGGAATGGAATTACACTGATGCTACCCTTCGAGAACACTATCGTAATGACATTGCTAAAATGAAGAAATTCATAAAAGATAGATTAGCATGGATGAAAAATGATTTACAATAGATTACTTAGAAGCTGTTTAAATTTTATTATAAAATTGATTTTGAGTTTCACTCTCTTTTTTTCGGCATCTTTGAAGCGCTTTTTAAGCTATTTTTACTGTTCTTTTTTGATAATAGTCCACTATTAACTTCAAAAGAATAATAAAAATAATCTTAAAAATCACTCTCAAATATGCTCGAAATAAAATTTAAACAACTTCTTATAAAATTATTTCATAATTGCTAATCACGTTGAATTAGAATAAATATTAAAAACTAAAAATTATAAGACTTAAAAGTTATCTAAAATGAAAAAAGTTTTTGTTACAACACTATTTGCCTTAGTGTTATGTATCTCAAATGCATTTGGGTTAAACTATTCTAATCCGGAAAGCAACAATTATGTAAATGAGTATGGTAAATTGAAGTTAGTGGGCAATCAACTTTGCTCAGAAAAAGGAGAACCGGTTCAACTTAGAGGTTGGAGCACTCACGGGAAAAATTGGCAAGGCTCCAATTTTGATGACAAAAATGACTTTTTAGGAATGAAAAAACATGGAGCTAATGTTGCTCGTATTGCCATGTATCTTATCAGTGGAGGTAGCGAAGATTTAAATTGGGTAAAACAATGTATCCAATGGACCAACGAATTGGGAATGTATTGCCTTGTGGATTGGCACATTTTAACTCCGGGTAATCCTAATGACGGAGCGTATTCCAATGCTCCTAACTTTTTTAGTGCTCTCTCTCAATGGGTGGTTCAAAATGGCTATAAAAACGTTTTGTACGAGATTTGTAATGAGCCAAATGAAAATACAGAGGGTACAATTTATCGTCCTAACGTATGGAAACAAATAAAAGAGTACTCGCAAAAAGTTTTGCCCAAGATTGAACAAAATGACCCGGGAGCGATTGTCATTATCGGTACTCCTCAATGGGATAAAGCATTGGTATTCCCAATGGAAGATCCTGTGGGTGAATACAATTTGGGATTGATGTATAGTTTTCACCATTATACTTGTGACCAAAAACAATTTTTAGGTTTATTATCTTCTGCGGCTGCCTACATTCCTCTATTTGTTACCGAATGGGGACTAAGTACCGATGACGGAGGCGAAAATGGTCAGGTTTGTGAAGATGGTGGAGATAACCTTCTTCGCATCTGTAATGGAAAAAACCTTGGAAATCAACGCATCAGTTGGTGTAACTGGAGTTGGTCTGCCGACTACCGCTCGTCTTCTGCATTAAAAGGTGCTAACAATTACGACGAATGGAATTTAACACAATCCGGACAATACATCAGAAGACAATTGATGAAAGGTGACATCGTTGAAACAAGCCAGTCTTCTCCGTATGAATCAGCGCAAAAAATTTATGCTGCAGACACTTCATATATTGCCCTCGAAAAGTATGACAAAGGAGGACAAGAAAATGCATATTATGAATTTGATGACACATGGATTTTTGATATAAACAATACTTGCAATGCCGGAGGTGAATTTGAGCATAATGGAGATTGCGTGGATATAGGTTCTACAACCGAAGATGGCGATGGCTATCTAAACTTAGGCTATATTGTTGAAGGTGAATGGGTAAAATATACAGTTGACGTAGAAAAACCGGGAGACTACTTCTTTGAAACTTATACCAACAATCACACCGACCAAAATGTTATTGCTATTGCTGTAAATGGTAAAAATGGATTGGTTTCTGAAGATGGTAAAGATACCTACAAAGCTCTTAAATTAAAAACATCCGGCAATGGTGATAGTAGTGGTGGATACGATGTTTGGGGTTGGACGGTTCCATACGCTCAATATAGCAATGATAAGGAGAAAAGATATGCTGTCCGTTTCGATAAAGCCGGTGAAAACACTCTTGCTATTGCTTTTATGGCATCTTGCGCAGGTTTGGGTTCATTGAAATTTTTACCTATTGAAGAACCGACAGGAAAGAAAGATATAAATTCTTTTGTTGATGATAGTCGTGTTTGGAGTGACAAAAATGGCAACATTTTCTTTATTGCGTCTGAAAAATCATTGGTAAAAATTTCAAACATGCAAGGTGTAACTGTTTATGATGAAGAAATTAATGCCAATGAAGTTGCTAATGTAAACTTATCAAATGGTGTATATATCGTATCTGTAATAGGTAATTCTAAGTCATTGTCTAAAAAGGTTATAATAAACAACTTATAGACAATATAGATGAAAAAATCTTAGTAAATTTTTACATAAGAGGCTGTTTAACACCAATAGTTAAACAGCCTCTTTTTACATTCTTCCGACAGCCTCATACCCCATGGCTTGTAAGAAAATTTCTCTATCTTATTGGTGGCTACATCCATAACTTATAATTCACAAAAAACAACCAAATAGTCAAAACCTGATACCCACATATTGCTACTATCAAACCAAATGCCAGCCACTGCATTCTCCTTCGTTTAGGTTGCTTCCATTTGTCAAATTGTTTGAAAAGCTTTTTTGCTTTATCCTTATGGGATATGAAACGTAAATTTAACTTTTTAATGCAACGGAATTATCGGTTGAGATTATAACAATAGATATAGAGGAAAAACTCATCCCATACTCTACCAAAAAGAATAAAGGTTGGTACTTTACTCCGTCAAATCTCTTACATAAATCAGTTGTAAAGATAAAACATTTTTTCCGAGAACAAAGATATGGAATTTCTTTGATGCAAAAAAAGGAATGACTAGAAAAGAAAATCTCACACCTAACAAGAAATTTCATTTATTGTTAACAAATAAGAATTAATTGCATATAAAAATTGAATTCACCTTTTGAAAATTCAGAAAAATACAAATTTCTCTTCTCGTAAAGTAGAGTTCTTTAAACATTTTATTTAAATTCGCACTTATTAGTTGACTCTTTACCAAAAAATAATTAGTACTCATGGTGAAAAATTATCAAATTCCTTCGTTATTGAGCAGAGTGATGATATTACTCTTTCTATTCTCAGCCACTTCTGTAAAAGCTCAAAACATCGCAGTAATCAACGGTAACTTCGACAATTTATCCGGTTGGGAAACAGAGGGTGAAATTGGCACTATTGTAGATGGACGTTGCTATATTCCTGCGGGAAGCGAGTCAAAATTATCCCAACATGTTCAAGTTCAAGAAGGCTATTATATGCTTACGGCAATGGTATCAATCCCCAACTGCTATGGGAAATGTTACCTCTACGCTAAAGGGGAAGGATACTCTATGGTTTCAACCGAAATCCCAAAAACAAAAGATTCTCACAATTCATTAACTGTATATGTCAGAGGAATTCAAACCAATAACGGAGAGATCGAAATCGGTGTTTATAATGAGGGTAAACATGATTTGTACATTGATGATATTACTTTAACAAAGAGCAATTCTCCCTACTTATTCTTACAAGGTGGCGATATAACTGAATTAAACTATGTTATCAATGCAGGTGGAAATTACTATAATTCTGAGGGTACCCTTCTCTACTCTAATGATGCATCCAACATAGAAAAAGCTCAATCTGTTATCAATTTTTTAGCAGAAAAAGGAATGAATTTTGTTCGAATTAGAAATTCAAATTCACCAGGAAGAATGCACCCGGACAAAAGCAATAGTTACTATCTCCCAGAAGGATTTCAAAACTCCAAAGACTGCCTAAAACTTGCAATTATGGCATACAATGCAAAAATGAAGATACAATACACTTTTAACTATTCAGACTACTGGTCTAACGGAGAGAGACAAGACATCCCTGCAGATTGGATGGATTCTATAAAAGGGATACATGACAACCAAAAAATTGTAGAAAAATTAGCTGATTGTATTTATAATTATACATTAGGTGTGATGAAAGAATTGGCAACAAATCAAATCTACCCCGAATATGTATCTTTGGGAAATGAGACAAATGGAGGTTTCTTATTCCCATACGGCTACTCCTACGATGTCACATGGGACAACACAGACATGCCAAGAGGTACTCAAAATTGGAATGCGATAGCCTCATTCATCAATGCCGGCTACAAGGCTGTCAAAGAGGTCTCCCCCCATAGTAAAATTGTAATTCATTTGGCAGATAACACAAATGATTTTATCAAATACAACTCTAATGTAAACTCATACACCTATTCATGGTATTTTGATAACCTATTAAAACACAATGCCCAATTTGATGTTATTGGAGCCTCTTACTATCCTGCTTGGAGCGAAGCTACTGTAGGCAACCTTGTAGAATATTGCAAAAACATCTCTCATCGTTACGAAAAAGAGATCTTGATAATGGAATCCGGATACAATTTTCACCCTACACGTAAAGATGGTTGGGAGGGACAATTGACTGAAAATGCTGCTGAATACAAAGATTTTTATGATTTTTCGTCCGAAGGTCAAAAAAGCTTTGTTGCCGAATTATTGAACGCATTAAAAAGTATTGGAGCGACATCTAAATATGAGTGTGTCGGTTCACTCTACTGGGATCCGGTAATGATACATGTTGAAGATGAAAATGGAAATAATAAAACCGGATGGGCTCACAAAATTTCAACAAACCAACCGGATGCAAACGTGGTAGAAAATACAACTTTATTCGACTTTGATGGAGTTGCACTACCTGTATGGGAGGTGTATGAAGGGAATAAATACCCCAATATTGAAACAGAAAACCCTACAATCCAGATTTGCCATCCCTCTGATAAATCGTATCGCCTCTACTCATATTTTAATCGACTAACAATTAAAAGTTTGCAAGAAAACAATTTTACAATTATCAATAATTTAGGACAGCAAATCTGTAAGTTTACACTAAAAGAAAATGAATCAAGAGAAATTCAACTTTCATCTGGCATATATTATATCAACGACACAAAAGTTTTGATAAAATAAACATAGTCAAGTTACACATTTCCCATAATTTCGCTTATGGGGATATTTAATGCTTTTGCAACTCCTTTTCCATAATCTGGATCTGCTTTGTAACAATTCATTATATGTCTTACTTTTATAAATTGCTCTGCATCTCCCATGGCTCGTGCTGTATTTTCAAACAAAAGTTGCTTCTCATCATCAGGCATCAAACGAAATAAATTTCCCGGTTGAGTATAATAATCCTCATCATACTCCCTTTCGTTATAATTGTAGGCTTCTCCTCGTAATTTTAATGGAGGCTCCTTCATCTCGGGGGAATCTGCCCACTCTCCATAGCTATTGGGTTCATACCCCTTAGTGGCACCATAATTCCCATCCACACGCATTGCTCCATCTCTATGATAGGAATGAAATGGGCATCGTGGCTTATTTACCGGTATTTGTTCCACATTAACGCCTAAACGATAGCGTTGGGCATCTCCATACGAAAATAATCTGCCTTGTAACATCTTATCCGGCGAAAATCCTATTCCATCGATAACATTCATCGGGTTAAATGCTGATTGCTCTACCTCCGCAAAATAATTTTCCGGATTTCGGTTTAATTCTAAAATTCCTACATCATGCAAAGGAAAATCTCCATGCGGCCAGACTTTCGTCAAATCGAACGGATTAATTGGATAGGTTTCGGCTTGCTCCTCTGTCATTAGTTGAACTTGAAATAGCCATCGAGGATAATCTCCCTTTTCAATGCTGTCAAATAGATCTCTCTGATGAGACTCTCTATCTTTGGCTATTATGGCTTCTGCTTCTTGGTCTGTCAGACATTTGATTCCTTGCAAAGTCCTAAGGTGAAACTTCACCCAAGTTCTCTTATTTTCGTCATTAATAAAACTATACGTATGACTACCAAAACCATGCATGTGCCTGTATGAATAGGGAATTCCTCTGTTGCTCATCGTAATGGTTACTTGATGGAGTGCTTCGGGTAGTAATGTCCAAAAATCCCAATTATTATTGGCACTTCGCATATTGGTTTTGGGATCTCTTTTGATTGCATGGTTTAAATCGGGAAATTTTAATGGATCTCTTAAAAAAAATACTGGAGTATTATTTCCTACTAAATCCCAATTCCCTGTCTCGGTGTAAAATTTCATCGCAAATCCTCTGATATCTCTCTCTGCGTCTGCGGCTCCTCGCTCCCCTGCCACCGTAGAAAATCGAACAAAACAATCTGTTTTCTTACCTACTTCACTAAAGATACTCGCTCTTGTGTATTGAGTGATATCGTGAGTAACGGTAAATGTTCCATAAGCTCCTGAACCTTTCGCATGCATTCTTCGCTCAGGAATTACCTCTCTATCAAAATGGCCTAATTTTTCTAAAAACCATGGATCTTGCAATAATACAGGACCTCTTTGGCCTGCGGTTTGAATGTTCTGGTTGTCTGTGATAAGACGACCATTGGCAGAAGTTAATTTTTTGTCTTTCATAGAGAATTATATTTTATCGTAATTTCTATTGGTAGTTATTCAAATTTATTTCGCTTATTTTTAGAGTTTATTTCGATCTGTTTGCTATGCGACTCATCTGTGACCAACAGACCTTACTAAAAGAATCTCAAAGATGCGAAATATGAGCATGAAACTTTAAACCATTTTTTATTTAAACAGACTCTTATTCATCCTTGATTTATATTTTTTAATTTATGATGTATTTTTAGAGCTCACCACAAATTATCTATAGACGTAACCTTATAACAAAAATTTCTTCTGCAAAGTTCAAAAAAAAATAGTGGTAAGTAACTACGGCTACTTACCACAAAAAACTTAAAAAACAGTCTAACCCCTTTACAATATAACTTAATTGTTAGTCATATACTGACATTATTTACTTTAACTTTATAGTTGATACTATATCCTGACACTTAGGATAACTATCATCAAATTTTTCATCAGAAGTAATAATTGTTACTCCATAAGTTCTTGAATTATGGTAGAACAATACAACCTCCTCGTATCCATCTCCTACATTTATTCCTCTATCAGCTACAAACTTAACTCCTGAATATCCTCCTATTGTTGTATCTGAAATAGCTGAAACCTCATTATAATAGGCTTCTAACATCTGATTATATACGTACTCTTTGTACTCCTTTGCAAAATCATCAAACTCAGAAGGATCGATTTTTTTATGAAAACGCATAAAATACATTCCCGTTGGATAGAGAGGAGCATCATCTTTCATAATAGTATCTGAATATAGACCTGTATAAATGGCACTATATTGATAATTTTTATAAAAATCTGATTTGGGCAGTGTATCTAAATAAGAATTAGACCACTCTCCTTTAGGGAAAACAGCTGTAATTCCATATCGGTCATCTAACAATACATGGTTCTCATCGATAATATCTTGAGGATCACCATCTAATGTTCCCTCTTCATCCTTACATGAATAATGGATGAATATTGGAATAAGCAATAACAAAAGTTTTAAATTAAATTTCATAACTTACATGTTTTGTGCCCAAGATGAGACTCGAACTCACACGCCGAAACCGGCACTACCCCCTCAAAGTAGCGTGTCTACCAATTCCACCACCTGGGCAAAAAAGGATTGACTTAATACTTAAGTCAATCCTTCCTATTTGACATTGAGCGAAAAACGGGACTCGAACCCGCGACCCCAACCTTGGCAAGGTTGTGCTCTACCAACTGAGCTATTTTCGCATTATTTCTTTTTTACTATAATAGTAACGCTTTACTATTTCTCAAATGCAACGCAAAGGTAATAGTAAATTTTCTTTTTACAAAATATTTTAGAATATATTTATTTTTTTTTACAATTTCATCATATTTTTTTTTAATGAAGTATCGCACAGTATATTAATACTAAAAAAAAACTTTACCAGAATACCCTACTATACAAATATGGTTAAGTGTGTATTCAATTCCCTTTTTCATCAATTATTTAGGACAATATGGTAAGTCGGCTCAAATTTTATTGACTATTTGGTAATTAAACTGATCTATATTCTTTATTCCAAACTCTGTTTTTAAAACCTCAATACTCTTTGCCACATCTTCTTCTGAATTAAATTCGGGTATTAGAGGAACTCTGACCGTAATTTTATCTACTCCAACGACAGAAACCAACCACTTTAAATTTGACAATACCTGTGAATTGGATTTACCTGTATAGCGTTCATAAATAATATCATTCATCTCTTTTATATCAATATAATAATGGGATACAAAATCAATTAATTTTTTAAGATTTTCTTGCGGAACATTTAAAGATGTTTCAATATTTATATTCCATTCTCCATTCACTAAACTACAAAACTTTGCTATAAAATCAGGATATAACAATGGTTCTCCACCTCCAAAAGTTACCCCTCCTCCCGTAGCCAAAAAATAGAGTCTATCGACAGAAACCCATTGATACAATTGCTCCGGAGAAACCTCTTTCACTCCCTTTTTTATTTTCCATGATTGTGGATTTAAACAATATTTACATTTCAAAGGGCATCCCCAAAAGCAAAATAGAGTAGTAATCCCTGCTCCATCTGAACCCATTCTTAGCCGTTCATATCCAATAGTCGGAACCATTTTCATATTTTCCATTCTCGTTAAATTTATTAGAAGCTGTTTAAATTTTATTAAAAAAAAAAATTAGAGTTTCACTCTCTTATTTTCGGCATCTTTGAGATTCTTTTTAACCTATTTTTATTCTCCTTTTTTGATAATAGTCCACTATTTTCTGCAAAAGAAGACTAAAAATAGATTTAAAAATCTCTCTCAAATATGCTCGAAATAAAATTTAAACAACTTCTTAATCATCACTCTCTTCTATATCATTCTCAATACAACCTTGTTTCTCTGAAAATTTTGACAAAATATTTTTTCTCAACTCTCTAATTTTCTTCCAAACAGCAAATTCACTTTCATTTTCTTCCGTCAGATTAGAATCCTCTTCATTAGTACCACTATACACAACATCCCCCATTAAAACTGCATGTTCATAATCTTCTATCTCTCCACCCTTTATTGTTGATGTATCACTATCAAGTTTCTCATCAAAAATTTGTAAAAACAAAGATTTATCGAGAACCCCTTTTTTATTCAATTCTGTTTCTAAATATTTAACCTCTTGCTCACACTTAGGACAAATTCCTTTACACTCACCTTCATAGGAACACTCTTCAGAAGTATAGGGAATACCGTAACGCAAAGCTATCTCCTTACGTATATTTTTAAGCAACTCACATTTTTTCTTTCCTACATTCATCATAATTGAATCTATATGTTAAAAATATGAAAGCAAAAGTATTAAAATTTTGAATATCTTTGCAAACAAATAATCATATATGGCAAAACAAGATTACATACAAGCAAACAGAGATTGGCTCGCAAAGAAATCGCAAGAGAGCGGAGTAAAAGAAATTGCAAAAGGTATTTTTTACAAAGTAATCAAAAAAGGAAAAAATGATGGTTGTCACCCTAATTTAAGCAGTGTTGTCACCGTACACTACACAGGATGGACAATCAATGGCAAAAAGTTTGATTCCTCAAGAGGTGGAATTGCTCCGGCCTTTAGATTACGAGGATTGATTGAGGGATGGACAATTGCGCTGCAACAAATGTGCATTGGAGATAAATGGGAGCTATACATACCTGCAGAAAGAGGTTACGGCAGATTCTCACAACCCGGAATACCGGGAGGCTCAACACTTATTTTTGAAGTCGAGCTGCTTGCTTTTGTTTAATTTTAAGGCAACCATTCATAATGCTCGCACCTTTCGCACTATAATTTCCTTAAAAAAAATCAAAAATTCATCAAAATGATCGAATAAAAGCATCCTTAACATCAAGGCTAAAAGGTTGTAATTTAGCACTTATATAAAGAAATTGCCCCAATCGCGACCTCTCGTCTTTATGTATTAATGGCTTGTTTATGCCATTCTATCTCGGTAGTCTTCGTAACAAAATTTGCGCAATAATTTCATCTCATCATTTTGTGTCCACAAAACCAATGAAGGATGAGAAACACCGTTGAACATGGTTGTTTTAACTGTTGTATAATGAATCATATCCTTGAATATGATTTTATCCCCAACTTGCAAGGGTTTATCAAAGGTCCAATCGCCATAAAAATCCCCGGACAAACAACTATTACCCCCCATACGATACGAATATTTCCCATTTTCTACAGTTCCTATAATATCTGGTTTGTATGGCATTTCAAGACAATCCGGCATGTGACAAGCAAAAGAAACATTCAAAATAGCAGTCCTAATTCCTTTATTTTCGACAATATCCACTACCGTAGATACCAACTCTCCTGTGCGCCATGCAAAAGCACTGCCAGGCTCCATTATAACCTCCAACCAAGGATAACGCGATCTAAATTGCTTCAGTATAGAAATTAGATGTTCAACATCATAATCCTCTCGCGTCATTAAATGTCCTCCTCCAAAATTAATCCACTTAATTTGTGAAAAATATCTACCAAATAGCTCTTCAACCTTGACTAACGTTCGCTCTAAATCAAATGAAGTTGATTCACACAAGGTGTGAAAATGCAATCCTTCAATTCCCTCCGGCAACTTATCTCCTAATAGATCTGCAACCACACCCAAACGAGAACCGGGCGCACAAGGATTGTACAAATCTGTTTCTACATCCGAGAACTCCGGGTTAATTCTTAGTCCACACGAAATTTTCCGTTCTTCAAACTTTTTAACTTGAGGATAAAAACGTTCAAACTGAGACAACGAATTAAAGGTTATATGGCTACTACATTTGATAATTTCCGGAAATTCCTCCTCCGAGTAAGCTGGAGAATAGGTATGAGCAGGATTACCAAACTCCTCCACCGCCAACCTTGCTTCTGAATAAGAACTTGCCGTTGAAAAGGAAATGTACTCTCGAATAATCGGGAATACTTTCCACAAAGCAAAAGCTTTAAATGCCAAGATAATCTCTACACCGGCACTCTCTTTTACTCTCTTTATCAACTCTAAATTATTTCTTAATCGTGCTTCATCTAATACATAAGACGGAGATGGAATTTTTGAGTAATCAATCATTATTTTCTAATTTCAAAAATTAATATTTGGTACAAAAATAAAGATTATTTTACATCTTAACAAGAAGAAATAAATATCACTTGACACACCTGCAAATTTAAACTATCTTTGTAAGGTTACTTTATTTCAGAAATATCAGATTTACAAATTAGATGGAAAGTATTTTAAGTCAACTCAATGAATCTCAAAAAGAAGCCGTTAAATACAACGATGGACCCTCTTTGGTAGTAGCCGGAGCCGGTTCAGGAAAAACACGAGTCTTAACTTATAAGATAGCAGCTTTATTAAAATTGGGATACGAACCATTCAATATTTTAGCTTTAACATTCACCAACAAAGCGGCTCGAGAGATGAGAGATAGGATAGCGAAAATTGTTGGAGAGAGGACTGCTTCTTATCTTTGGATGGGAACTTTCCACTCTATTTTTGCAAAAATTCTTAGACGAGAATGTCAATACATTGAATTCAACAAGGATTTCACTATTTACGACACCAATGACTCAAAGAATCTAATCAAAACCATCATTAAGGAGATGGACTTGGACGATAAAGTCTATCTTCCCAAAAAAGTTTGTTCAAGAATTTCTGCGCTCAAAAACAATCTAATAACTCCCTCTATGCATGTAAAAAACAGAGAGGAGTTGGATTATGATAATTATTTAAGAATACCTCGACTAAAAGAGATCTATAGTACTTATATGCGTAGATGTAAAGTGGCAAATGCTATGGATTTTGATGACTTATTATTATATACTAACATTTTGTTTCGTGACAACGAAGATGTTTTAAAGAGATATCAAGAACTTTTTAAATTTATATTAGTAGATGAGTATCAAGATACCAACTTTTCTCAACACCTTATTATAAAGAAATTGGCTGAAGCTCATCAACACATCAGTGTGGTGGGTGATGATGCACAAAGCATCTATTCATTCCGCGGGGCTAACATCGAGAACATCTTACAATTTCAAAAGAACTACCCTACTGCCAAAATTTTCAAATTGGAACAAAACTATCGCTCTACTCCCAATATTGTCAATGTAGCTAATAGTTTAATTGAAAAAAACAGAGGGCAAATAAAAAAGAATATCTATTCGAAAAATGATGAGGGATCGAAGGTTAAAGTTTTAAGTTCTTATTCTGATAGAGATGAAAGCGAAATGGTTGGAAACATCATCCAAGCGATGTCCAAAAAGTTTGAGTACAAGGACTTTGCCATTCTTTATCGCACAAATGCTCAATCCCGCCTATTTGAAGAGGCTTTTCGTTCTCGAGCTATCCCCTACCAAATCAGAGGTGGTCACTCCTTTTATCAACGCAAAGAGATTAAAGACGTCTTGAACTATTTTCGATTGATTATCAACATGAATGATGAAGAAGCTCTTAAACGGGCTTTAAAATTCCCAAGTAAAGGAATTGGAGACACTACAATTCAAAAAATTGCAGATTGTGCTAACATACAAGGGGTTTCCTATTGGACAATTATTAGCGACCCATTACAATACAATTTAGGTATCAATGCCGGTATTAGTACAAAATTAGCAAACTTCAGGTCTCTAATCGAGAATCTTGCTCAAAAGGTAGAAACGTGTGATGCTTATGAAATGGCACAACTTGTTCTAAATGAATGTAATATCCTGAGCGAATTGAGAAAGGATATGTCGCCGGAGGGTATTAGCAGATTAGAGAATGTTGATGAACTATTAAATGGAATTAATGAATTTTGCGAACAGCGAAGAGAACAAGATGGAACAGAGATAAGTACCATTTCTGAATTTCTCCAAGTGGTATCATTAGCAACAGATCAAGACGAGGATAATGGAGATGATAACAACAAAGTAACACTAATGACGGTACATACGTCTAAAGGTCTTGAATTTAAAAATGTAATTATTGTTGGCTTAGAAGAAGAGTTATTCCCATCTGATATGAACTTGCAATCTCAGAACAACTTAGAGGAGGAACGAAGACTATTTTATGTTGCCATTACACGAGCAGAGTGCAATTGTATTATCACTTACGCAAAATCCAGATTCAGAAACGGAAACACTACTTATACAATTCCAAGCCGATTCTTAAAGGATATTGATGCTTCTTTGTTAGATTTACCAAGTGAACTACAACAATCAACAACAAATACTCATCCCAAGGAAAATCTTTCTTTTCAGGTATCAACAGGGTCCTCGATAAATGGAAACTACGCCAGCAAATGGAGTGACAAAACAATTCTGACCCCCGATGCTTATCACCCCTCTCAATCCAACAATTATTCGTCTTCTCGACGTCTAAAGCGAATAGAAAATGTTGCACCTATTAATAAAGAAGTTTCAAATCCAATTACCTCTTCAACTTATCATGTTGGAATGACAGTAATTCATAGTAAATTCGGGAAAGGAATTATAAAAAATATTGAAGGAAGTGGTTCTGGAGAAAAACTTATTATAGATTTTGAAAATATCGGTGAAAAGAAAATTTTATCTTTGTATGCACGATTAAATTTAATTTAATAAACAATGAATATGAACAATAAAATAATAAATTTCCTCAAAAAATATATACTTAATAAGTACGTAATACTCATCATTTTCGGAGTTTTATGGTTGCTATTTTTTGATTCTTATTCAATGATGGATAGATTAGAATACGGACAGAAATGTATTCACTTAAAGGAAGAGATAAAACATTATAAAAATGAGATCAAGCAGAGCCAACGAAAGATGAATGAATTGGAAAGCAATAAAGATGGATTGGAACGCTTTGCAAGAGAGCAATACCTAATGAAAAGAGAGGAAGAAGATATCTTCATTTTTGAGGAGAAATGACAAAATTTCACTCATAATCAGATAAAATATTTAAGAAGGGGGCAACCTTCATTTCATAGAGTAGATTAACCTAATGACATAAAGAAATTCCCTCTTTAGCAGAAGCACTTTGAGGTTGAATTAAGAGAGCCTGATTAAAAAGGAGTTTAGCCTTATCGTAGCGTTTCAGAAAATAAGAATTCCAGGCAGATAAAATAACAATATCATAATCAAAAGGATACATTTGTTCCACTCGATCAAAATAGGGTTCTGCTTTACTATATTCGCCAACATTGTAAAACATCAATCCCCTATAGTAATTGGCCTTGGAATTTTGAGGGTCTAACTTAAGTATCGCATCATATTGTGCAGCCACATTTTTCCACATTTTTAACTTTGCAGCAGGAAGAATATAACCAAATCTTGCTTCGATTGCGGTAGGTCTTAATTGTATCGCTTTTACATAATAGGCAACAGATTCTTTATAATTGCCATTTAAATAAAACAGCCATCCTATCCTCAAATTAACAGCATAGCTATTAATTTTCAATAGTTTTAGAGTTGAAACAGCTGCAAGATATTGTTTATCCGCCTCCAATTCATAACTCTTTGAGAATGCTACAACTTTATCTTGAGCAGAAGAAATAGTCATAAATAGCATTGCAATTAGAGTGAAAAGAGATTTTTTTAGTACTTCCATAATAATCCAATTGTTAGAGAATGTCCTATTGTTTTATTTTGTAACGCTATCCAATTATAATTTTGCAAACTATAATAATCCTTTTTCATTGCAAATAAACGATATGACAAATTAATCGAAATGTTTTCTTTTATTGGTAATATATTCAACCATGATACTCTAAACTTCGGATCACATCCAAACAAATATATTGAATGAGTATCAACCTCATTGTAATAACGCATATTACCATGTAAGTATGACAGTTCCATCCACCATACGGGCAAAACTTTATAACCAACGAGAACCTCAGCCAAAGGATTGTGACTTACCAATTCCGCCTGAAACTGAACGTTTCTCCAAAGATAATAAAATTTAAGTTTAAAATATAAATTTAAATTTCCTAATGGATAATACACTCCATTTACCCCTATTTGAAATGTATTTCCGACTGAGTAGTTCAAATAAGAAAATTCTCCATCTACTTGAAATTGTAAAAAACTATAAGAAACAGAGGTTCCCACCAAAAAATCAAAAGAAGATTCTTCGCTTACAGAGATTTTAAAATCCTCAGGAGAATAACCTACTTCAGGGAAATCAGTAGGAGTATCTCCCCAATGCTCATCATTATCCTCCCATGGCCGATCCCAATACGGAATCTCTCCTCGCTCTCTATATCGGTCCTTATCGTAATATTCCGGGTGATATCGATTAAAAACAATCTCTCTCCCTTCTACTCCCTCATAATTTTCATACATAAAATGACCATAAATGGAAAACGATAATGCACGATTTTTCCAAAACGAGAGAGACGGAGAATAACAAAATAGTTTGTATCTCTCCTTATAACTTTCAACACTACCGGATGGAGTTTGTAGTTCAATATCTCCATTTTGAAAATTAGCAATCAATTTATGATTTATGAGCCATCTATTTTTAAGATTTTGAGATAAACTCACATTAATATTTACCCCTTTTTCATTTAAATTTCTGCTATTCCAATTATAAAAATCATTATCTTTATTCCAAATATAACCAACTTCATAATAGGAAGAATAAATCGGTTTAGGGGATTGAATAAAAAATTGCTCCTTTGATGTTTGCGCTAATTCAGAATACAATGAATTTTTCTCAAAACATCGGTTCATATATTTATATGAAAAATAGAGGTATGAATTTAATATAGAATCACCTTGAAAATAATGATGGGCTTTTTCTAAGTACTTGATTGCTTTTAAATAATTAGCTTGTTCGAACCACGAAATACCAATACGGCGATTTTCGCAGAACGAAAGAGAATCAATATTCAGCGCATTCAAATGAACGAAGTGACTAAATACGAAAACAGAAATTATAAGCAAACGTTTTATCATAAATTAATTTTAATGAACCATTCATCATCCCTCTCTTTAATATTCAATCGAATATTATTAGCTGTTGTCCAAATAGTTTCAAAATTCAGTTGCTCCACTAATCTACCAAAAATCTCTTTTTTAAAAGACGAATAAAAGGCCAAATTTTCTGAATGCAAATGCATATCCGGCAATACAGAATTGTAATTAAATTTAATAAAAGTAACGAAAGGAGCTAATATATCTTGCAACCATTTTAAGCAACCCATGTTGCAATTACTTGCCGGAAATTGCTCCTTCACACTCCAATTTTGCCCTGTTGACTTAAGGACTCTGAAGTTGGATAAGTAAAAATAATACAAAGCACACTTCTTGTTTCCTACAAATCGTTGAAAATAAAAGCTTTTACTATCATTAACGAACCAAGCTTTAGCTCCATTACCCGATTGAAGGTAATATCCTCCAAGATAAGAATGAACACTCCATGATTCAGATCCAAATCGAGTTGAATTCACATCTATTTTATTTCCTTCACAGAAGAGGTAGTTAGCTACATTAAAATTACTTACAGACAGATTGGTTACAACCTCATCTAATTTAGGCACACCAGAAGCAACCCACTCAAGATTATTTGTTTTAGATAAATAATATGTAAAGGGATAATTTTGAGTAGGTGCACCTATATAGGGTGATTTTTGAAACTGAAAATGCAAATGAGGGTAAGGAGAATAGCCGGAATTTCCGCAAAGTGCCAATTCTTGTCCATGAGAAATAACATCACCCGGAGCACATTTGATGGAATCGATTTTCAGATGAGCCAAGACAGAAAAACAACCTTCAAAATGTTTTAAAATAATATAATTTCCCCAATTATTTTCCTTATTAACCTGTCCGACTAAATTATCTTCAATACCATTGCAAACAGAAATTACAATAGCTGCTGCCGGAGCCAAAACCGGTTTCTCATAACAATAATAATCCTCTACCCTCTCTCCATTCCCTTTAAATTGCATATTGTCCACTTCTACCACAAAATCCCAAGCATACCGCCATTCATCTTTATGCGTATATTCTCCATTGTAACCTTGCTTAACAGTCCATTCTCCTAAAAAAGGAAGAGAAAAAGGGAAATAAGAGAGATACTTAAATCGCTTATTATTGACATTATCATAATAAAAATTTTCCTCCGGAGTATTTTCAATAATAAAAGGGAAACGCAGAGAATTACTATTTTCTCGTAACCGCAACACATATAAATATAAAATACTTACCAAACAAAAAGAGAGAGAAAATGATGGCAAAAAAAGGTAGGACAAAAATCTCGTTGAAGAGAAAACTACAATGAACAACGAGGGTAATAATAAAAAAAGTCCCAAGATAGAAAAAAATGAAGGAACAAGATAGCAACACCCGACAGCAATAGCAGTGAATATAAAGTTAAATCCAAAAAACAGATAAGGAATGTGGAATAATTCAGCTCCTAAAAAATTGTAACAAAAATAGCCGGAGAGAAAAAATCCCAAAGCATAACAAAAAGAGAGACGAGATACACAGAAGAGAGCAATTGAAATTAAGAGACCTGTCAGTCTATCTGATTGAAAGAAAAGCACACCAATACTTTTAAGAAACAGGTCAAAACAAATTGGCATTTCAACGTTATTTAACTTTTCTATTAAAGTGTACACTGAAAATTCTCCCATAGTAAGATATTGAGGCGAAGTAAACAATAAAACATCTGTACTAACTCCTGCATCCAATTGTTGTGATAACAAAAGAACAATCCACAGACAAGCCAAAAATGGGAATGCCAAAAATGGAAGATTGTATTTCTTAAAAAATCCCTCCATCGCAACAGTAAGCATCAACACCAATAACGATAAGGCAAAAATCAGAACCACCAATGTCTCACTATAAGGATAAATAGCACCTAAGGCAAGACCAATCATAATTGCATTAAAACCATATAATCCGGAACGAATTTTTTCCCTATTAAGCGATAATGACAGAGATATAGCATTCACCAACATACAACAAAACAATCCGCAAATACCTTGCAACGGATAAAGCATTGTGATACAACACAAAACAGAACCGAACCATTTATTTTGCGTAAAAAAAATGGATGAATAACTAAATAACAGACTATCAAAAAACAACCTTATTTCACTCTTCATAATGCTCTTTACATGTTACATATTCAAAGTCATCAGCCTCCCTAATAATTTTTGCGTTACAATTTTTATCTAACAACACAACAGCAGGTCTATATGAGATAAATTGCATGGATTGTGTAACATTATATGCCCCGACATTGTGAATGATTAAAACATCCCCTTTATTCAACAATGGTAATGCAACTCGCTCTCTTAGCACGTCAATATTCATACAAAGAGGTCCATACAAAGTGCTATCTTCCCAATGAGACGAGCGAGACTCTGTAGCAGAAATTTTATGGTTATACCAGAAAGAGGTAAATAATATATTTACCCCGGCATCAACTATTGTATTTAATCGTCCATCTGGATTTCTTTTATTTGCAACAACAGATGTAAGTAAAAAACCTGCATCATCAACTAAAGCCCGTCCCGTTTCCAATAGCAACAAAGGGGTAAACTTGGCTATATAACTATTCTCTTTCAATTCATCCGTTATCACCCTTGCATAATCGCCGATAGAAGGAGAACAATCCTCACCGCTCAGGTATGAACCTTTGAGCGTATTCTTTGACGCAAAACCTCCACCTAAATCCAAGTAGGCAATCGAGTGATGCAATTCATTATATATTTTTTCAGCCAATGCAGCCATTTTTTTTGCTTGAACTTTGTAGGCATTTAAAGATAAAATAAAAGTTCCAATATGACAATGTAATCCCTTTAAATTCAATCTTTTTTCTTGAATAATTTTAGTAACCATTCTCCATGCCTCACCATTTTCCAAATTAAAACCAAAACGACTCCAAGCAGGAGAGATCTCGGCATCTAAATTTATTCTAATAGCCACATTTACATTTTTGTTGCTTTTCTCTGCTAAATGAGAGAGTAATATCAATTCTTGCAAATTATCAATATGGATAAGCGACTCATTATCAATTGCTAACAGTAAATCCGCTTCACTTTTATTAGGACCATTAAAAATGATATTTGTTCCACGCACTCCGTTTTGAAGTGCTTTTTTATACTCAAATCCGGAGACTACCTCAGCCCAAGCTCCCTCTTCATGAAAAATTTTACATATTGCATCCAAATAGTTTGTTTTATAAGACCATGCAAAACAAACATTAGGATACCGATTTAAGAAAGCGTTTTTTGCCTCTTTAAAATTGTTTATTAATGTAGATTCCGAAAACAAAAAAAGAGGGGATCCAAATTTCTTCAGCAAAGAGGAAGGTATATGTCCATCTATCTCTGAAACAAGAGGAAGCGAAACATTATTGCCTGATTTTCCGGGCATAGTTGCAACAATTGGTTTAATCAACGGCCTCTCATATACTTTTTTCTTCTTCATAACTCCGCTTTTGATGAAAATTTACCAAACTCAGAAAAATCTACAATCATATCCCACGAACAACGAATAAACATCTTCCCTATTTCGTATTCCAAATTTGGGCTAATCTTCTCATTTTTAATCAATTTAACAATAAGTTCCGGAATATTTTGTCCGGATGCAGTAGCCAAATAGACCCAGGCCGGAATCCTTGGATTTACTTCAATCAAATAAAATTTACCCTCATCACTACGAATTAATTCCAGTTCAAATGGACCTTTCCATGAGGTTTTTTGAACAAAAGTACAAGTTAAATCCAATAAATTTTCATCATTGATAGTAACCCCGGCCCAAGCCTTACCTTTATCAGTGATATACTGTTTTCGCATGGCAACATAAGAGAGTAATCTACCTGCTCCATCTGACAATCCAATAACATTAAACTCAGCTCCGGAAACAAAACGTTGAACAATAATCGGCAGCCCCCATCGACAAGAAATATTATTGAACGCAGAGCAAAGTTGCTCCTGATTTCTTACAATAACAGCTTCATAGAATTGTCCCTTAACAACAAGAGGAAATTCGCAATTTAAATCCATCAAATCATTATATGAAAAACAGTTTCGACTTTCGGGAATATCAATTCCTGTCAGAGTTGACAATTTTGGCAAATTGTATTTCTGTCTTAATTCAAACTGCTCTAAAGACGGAAGATAGGTTTCAATATTCAACAGACCAAGTTGAGATTTCAATAAAATAAAAGAATTTAATTCTGCATCTAAATTAGGAATTATTACATCTATCTTTTCTTTTTGTTGAATATAAGCAAGACGCGAAAAAAGGAGTTCAGAGCCTTCGGATGGATTAGGCAATTGATAGGCAACATCTACTAAATCTCGCATATAGTTACCGGGTTCCAACGCTCCATAGCTAAGACCCACTATTCTGCAATCTTTGTATTCAGATTGACGCAGACTACGAGCAACAGAAATACCGGCACTGGGATTATCTGTTGCGTTCATTCCACTAATGGCTATCGTTAACTTCTTCATCAAACTTCAACCAATCTATATCTTACACAAAGAGCTATAAAATCTTCTAAATCAGCATCTAAAACCACTTCAGAAACATCATATTGCTCTAAAATTTTTTGTTTAATTATATGCACTGAATCCCCGGATTTTATCCAAGAGAGAATCGTTTGCCCTAATGAATTCAAAGTATAACACTCTCCACTTTTAGGACAGAAAACAAAGCCTTCTTGTTCTAAATTTATAGTTTCATCTACCTTCATTTGCAAAAAATCATTGAACAACGTTCACTCCCATAGGTACTGAAGTTGCTATTAATAATCACAAAGGTAATAAAAAAGAGAAAACATTTGATTATATTTCAACAAACACAACAAACATTACAACGAAAATAAATTGTAAATAAGCATTCTACAAAAAGAGGTATAAATATTCAAATCAATTTCCATCTAATTCTCAAAACGCCATCAGAAAAACTATGATTTAGGAGTTTAAATGTACCAATCTCCATAGTATGCTCTACATGTGCTCCTATGCATAAACAGTGGTCATAGTCCCCAATACTTACGACTCTAAATCTATCTGAAGTCCCATCTGGGAGACGATTAATATCAAAACGCGCTCTTGCTTCTTCTTCAGAAATAAAAGTAATGATAATGGGTAAATCTTGTGAAATAATACGATTTACCTCCGATTCAAGTCGTTGCAAATCCTCTAAAGAGAGTTCTTTGTCCATCCTAAAATCCAATTTACTCTTTTTCTTTTCGATATGTGCAGAAATGGCACGACCGCAATCAAACATACGAACCATTGTTTGATTGATGATATGCTCACAAGTATGAGATGGAGCTATTGTAAGGTCTTGAAATTTAGCTTTTCCTACTTCTGCTTCGTTCTTTATATTATCTTCCACAACTATATTAATTATTTATTTATAAGCAATTTAAGGCTACTTCTATAAATTAACATTAACAAGAATGCAAAAAAATGAACTAACTAAATTAAAATTTGTTTTTATTTGTATGAAAATTTTAATAAAAAATATTTTAATTCACACGGTGTGTATATCTATTGGTTTTATAATATTTGTCTTAATGATGAATTACCTCTCAAAACCAAGCAATTTCCCTTTACATTTTAGTCCGTCTGAAGCTTTTGATGCCTACTATTTCTCCTTTGTTTACAGTTTAGGAACGGTTGGATTCATCATTGGGACCATAATCTTGTTAACCGCTCTATTTATCATCTTACTATTCTCAAATTGGATTAGTACACGATTAAATAAATAGCTCCAAACCATCAAAAGCAAGTTGAACATTGCTGGGGAGTTGTTCATTCACCCTCTGATGTAAACCAATTTCATGACTCACATGTGTTAAAAAAGCTTGTTGTGGATTAATTTCATTCACCAATTCCAATGCCTCATCTACTGTAGCATGCGAGAAATGATCTTTAAAACGAAGTGCATTAACAACAAGAGTTTTCACCCCATTCAATTTTACTTTTTCTTCATCAGTAATTGTCTTAAAGTCTGTTATATAAGCAAAATCACCAACTCTGTAGCAATGAATAGGCAATTTATAATGCAAAACTTCAATAGGAATAAACTCTGTACCCAAAATAGTAAATGGCTCATTGGTCAATTCATGTAAAACAAATTGCGGAATACCATGATAATTGTTATTAAAACAATAAGAAAACACCCTATAGATAGCGTCACAAGTATTTTTATCTGCATAGATATTAACTTCACCAAACACCCGTAAATCATCCAATCCCATCATGTGATCTACATGTTCATGCGTAAGTAAAACCGCATCAATTTTTTTTATCCCTGCACGTAAAGCCTGTTGTCTAAAATCCGGACCACAATCAATTAAGATATTATTTCCATCGATCTCCAATAAAACAGAAGAACGGAATCGTTTATCTTTCAAGTCGGTTGATTGACAAACTTCGCATCCACAACCAATATAAGGAACTCCGGAGGATGTACCTGTACCTAAAAAAGTAATCTTCATACCCATATCATTTAATCAATTGCGAATATTCATTATAATCTGCTTCCATTCTTATTCTCCACTCTTGCGGATAGAGATTATTGCATCTATTTCCCAAGTTTTTTACCCAACCTAACGGAATACCATTATATAAAAGCAATAGAACACCTTTAGGAGCATCATTTAAGAACAAATTTTCTCTGCGAAAAAAGGTTATCGCCTCTTGCCAAGTTAACTCAATACAAGAAAAATTATCCCTGTTTAATTCCCAAGAAAAAGCCAATGCTGCATCAGGAACAAAATCTTTTCCTTTGCAAATACCCAATGGGATACCGGCATACAAAGTACGCAATTTTTCAGACAAATAAGATACTTTATCAAACTTCTCTTTATGAATAGCATAATAAGTACTGCCATATTGCACAAATTCTGCAGAAGATGAAACAAGATTAGATAAAGTTTTTATACTATTCTTATCTATGGTCAACTTATTTTTTACCTTTTTAAAATTACATCCCATACTATCAGAAGTTACCTTTCTTAAAACAGCTAAGAAAAAGCCTTCACCTTTTGTTTTATGAGGATAGAAGTGATAACCATAATCTGATACAGTAATGCCCCACTCCTCTTTAAGAGGTACAGAGAGCAATTCTGCTCCCAACTCATTCACAATCCACTTTACATTCTTCTCGTCCTCCTCTTCGTTGTAAGTACAAGTACTATAAACAAGTATTCCACCCTCTTTCAGAGCAGGAAAAATATCTTTTAGAATCTGTTGTTGACGCTCTGCACAAAAACGAACATTGTCAATAGACCACTCTTTTATCGCCACATCATCCTTTCTAAACATACCTTCACCGGAGCAAGGAGCATCAACAACAACCATATCAAAAACGGAATAAAACTTGCCCAAATCATTCGGCGTATTACTTGTTACCATTACATTGGGAGCTCCCCATTTTTGCATATTTTCAGCAAGAATATTAACACGAGATTTTGTTATTTCATTAGAAACCAACCACCCATTCCCATTCATCATAGAAGCTAAATGTGTAGATTTTCCACCAGGAGCAGCACATAGGTCCAAAACCCAAGGAGAATCACTATCAACAAATTGGGAATAAACATGACCCAAAAACATAGATGATGCTTCTTGAACATAATAAGCACCGGCATGAAAAAGTGGATCCATGGTAAATTTAGGGCGAAAAGGTAAATAATATGCCTCAGATTTAGCCCAAGGAACAAGAGGAAATTCCCCTTTAAAGTTAGATTTCCTACCATTCAAACGAATACTCACTTGAGGTTCTGTTTCTAATGAATTGCGAAATGCCTCATACTCATCTTGCAAGATATGTTGCATTTGCACTTCAAAATCAACGTGAAGTTCCATAAATTTTATATTAATAAATTGCTCTAAATTATGTGATTAAAAACACAATAATCAATTTTCAGAATAAAAAGAGAGACGCACTACAAAAAAAATATAAAAAGTGTGTTATTATGAATAGAAGCAGTATGCAAATAAACATTATAACACACTTTAAACAGAAACGTTTCTCAATAGAAAAACTATAACGAAATTAAGTTCTTTCCTGTCATTTCAGCAGGTTGTTGAATACCTAATAAAGCACAAATAGAAGGAGCTACATCTGCCAAGATTCCAGACTCAACTTTTGCATTTTTATCATTACTGATATAAACAAAAGGAACGGGATTCAATGAGTGAGCAGTATTAGGAGTTCCATCTGGATTCACAGCATTATCTGCATTACCGTGGTCTGCAATAATAATTACATCGTAATCATTTTTCTTAGCTGTTTCAACAACTTTTTCCACACAAGAATCAATTGTCACAACAGCCTTTTCTATCGCTTCATATACACCGGTATGACCAACCATATCACCATTTGCAAAATTAAGAGCAATAAATTCATACTCTTTTTTATTCAATTCAGCCACCAAAGCATCTGCCACCTCAGGAGCACTCATTTCCGGTTTAAGATCATAGGTTGCCACTTTAGGCGAAGGAATCAAAATACGATCTTCCTTATCAAACTCCTGCTCTCTACCACCAGAGAAGAAGAAAGTAACATGAGCAAATTTTTCAGTTTCAGCAATACGCAATTGTTTTTTTCCTGCCTTAGAAACAACCTCACCCAAAGTATTTGCAACGTTTTCCTTGTTAAACAAAATGTAAACACCTTTGAAAGAAGAATCATAAGGAGTCATGCAGAAATATTTAAGGTTTGGAATTGTTTTCATTCCTTGAGCTTCCATATCCTCTTGAGTTAAAACAATTGTCAACTCTTTAGCACGGTCATTTCTGTAGTTGAAAAAGATTACCACATCACCTTCACCAATGGTAGCCAAAGGTTTTCCATCAGAATCCACATGAACAATAGGTTTAACGAACTCATCTGTAACACCTTCTGCATAAGACTCTTCCATAGCCTTAACCATATCTGTAGAAGCTTTACCAACACCATTTACCAACAAGTCATACGCCTCTTTTACACGTTCCCAACGTTTATCCCTATCCATAGCATAAAAACGTCCGATGATAGAAGCAATTTTACCTGTATTAGCAGCCAATTGTTTTTCCAAAGCCTCAATGAAACCTTTACCACTCTTAGGGTCAGTATCACGACCATCCATAAAGCAGTGAACATAGGTATCATCTAAACCATACTCTTTAGAAATCTCGATTAATTTAAACAAATGATCCAATGAAGAGTGTACTCCCCCATCAGATACTAATCCCATAAAGTGGATTTTTTTATTATTCTCTTTGGCATAACCAAAAGCACGTTTAATTTCGGCATTCTCCAAGATCGTATTTTCACGACAAGCGATATTGATTTTTACCAAGTCTTGGTAAACAACACGTCCTGCACCAATATTCAAGTGCCCCACTTCTGAGTTACCCATTTGTCCATCCGGCAATCCAACAAATTCACCTGAAGCTTGCAATTGAGAATAAGGATAATTTTTCAAAAGAGAATCCCAATAAGGAGTAGGAGTAACAGAAATAACGTCAGATTTAGACTTATTCCCGAATCCCCATCCATCCAAAATCATTAATAAAACTTTTCTGTTCATATATCAAACTTTTAAATTT
Source organism: Bacteroidales bacterium (assembly GCA_015061185.1). GTDB lineage: Bacteria > Bacteroidota > Bacteroidia > Bacteroidales > Paludibacteraceae > UBA1181. Next base: position 75,338 of record SUWZ01000002.1, on the reverse strand, counting down.
ATTTTACTTCTTCATAATCAACACTTTCTGCCGATTCTTTAAAAATTTTCATTCGTTTTTCACCTTCTTCACTTCGAACCAAATCATCGTCATCATACTCTTTTGTTGAAGTATGGCTATAAGTATCTCCACGATAAGATTTTCTATTATCAGTGGATTTAGAAGAATTAGAGCGGAATAAATTTACAATACCACTCAACAAGTTACTCACAAAAGAAAAAGCGATAACGACAATTAAAATTAGTATAATAAAAAATATTCCAAAAATCGACATAGTATAATATTTAATAATTAATAGACTCTTTTTGCAACCTCACAAACGCTTTTCGCCCCATTAATAGAATAGAAATGAATACTTGGAACTCCTTTAGCCATAAGGTCCGCAGCTTGTTGTGAGCACCATTCAACACCTACGATTCTTGCCTCTTCATCACTCTTACATTTTCTTAATTCAAGAGCCAAAGCTTCAGGAATATCTAAATGAAACGTTTTAGGAATTACAGTCAATTGCTTCATGGAAACAATTGGCTTCAATCCAGGTATGATTGGAACTGAAATACCAGCCTCACGACAACGCTTTACAAAATCAAAATACTTTTCATTATCAAAAAACATTTGAGTAACAACGTAATCAGCGCCCTCATCAATCTTTCGTTTCAACCAATAAATATCAGAATCCAAATTAGGAGCTTCTTCATGTTTTTCAGGATACCCTGCCACCCCATAAGAAAATTTATTAATCTTCTCCTGACGTTGTTTTGTTCCATCAACAAAGTATCCCTCATTAAAACGATTAATCTGGTGTTGAAGTTCAATCGCATGAGAATAACCATCTGCAGAAGGAACAAAAGATGAATCATGCTTCGCTTTATCGCCACGTAATAACAATAAATCATGAATCCCCAAAAAATCTAAGTCGATCAAAACATACTCCGTCTCTTCACGAGAAAATCCGCTACACAAAATATGAGGGACAACATCAATACCATATTTATTCTTGATAGCAGCTGCAATTGCCACTGTACCAGGACGTTGACGTTCTACAACACACTGAAACAAACCATTCTCTTGTGTTTTATAAGAAATCTGACTTCTATGAGTAGTAATATTAATATATTGAGGATCAAACTCTCTTAACAAGTCAATCGTAGAATAAACAGACTCAATTCCATTTCCCTTTAATGGAGGTAAAATTTCAAACGAAAAAGCAGTCTTTTTCCTATTTAAAATTAAATCTTTTACACTCATATATTTTCAACTAATTTACCATTTTCACAGGTAATAATTCTACCTTTAATATTTTCAGTCCACTTTAAATTATGAGTTGTCATAATAACAGCTGTACCTTCAGAAGCAATTTTTGTAAATAAATCCATCAATTCTTCACCCGTTTGAGGATCTAAATTTCCGGTTGGTTCATCTGCCAACAAGATCTTAGGACGATTTAATAAAGCCCTTGCAATTACAATACGTTGTTGTTCTCCTCCGGACAATTCATGCGGCATTCTATACCCCTTATTAGACATACCAACATAACGAAGAACCTCTTCTATTCGCTCTTTAATCTCTTCTTTAGTCCTTTTCCCGGTAGCCTTTAAAACGAACTCTAAATTAGATTCAACATCCCTATCCATCAACAACTGGAAATCTTGAAAAACAACACCCAAACATCTTCTTAAATAAGGAATTTGTCTTTTTTTAATAGTTGTCAAATCAAAATCCAATACTTTTGCATACCCCTCCTCTATCGGAGCCTCACAATACAAAGATTTCAGAAAGGTACTTTTACCACTTCCTACACGTCCCAAAAGGAAAACAAAATCCTTCTCATCTACAGAGATATTAACATTCCTCAATATCGTCTGTTCCTGACGAGTAATTCTTACGTCTTTGTATTCTATTAATGCCATCTGCAAATATAATTTTAATATTCTATCGAATCGTCTATTTCTTAACGTTCTTTAGTGTTTATTTAGAAGAAATAATTAAGAAACTGTTTAAAACTTATTATTAAATTGATTTTGAGCTTCACACTCTCTATTTCCTGCATCAATGAAGTGCTTTTCAAGCTATTTTTACTATTTTTTTTGACAATAGTCCACTATCAACTTCAAAAGAATAATAAAAATAATCTTAAAATCACTCACTAATATGCTCAAAATAAATTTTAATCATCTTCAAAGAAACCGTTTAAAAGTAATTTCTATTAAAAGAAGTTTATCATCAACAAAAAACATACAGAAATCATATCCACCTTAAATTCAAGAAAATCAGCAATCAAATTGAAAAATCACTTATTCTCTTCCCCCCAACAAGTATCTGTACCGGTATGACATACTGGTCCTACAGGATTTACTTTGATGAGCAATGTATCGTGATCACAATCTTCTAAAACAGAAACCACATGAAGAAAATTCCCACTGGTCTCCCCTTTCGTCCACAAACGTTGTTTAGTGCGACTATAAAATGTTACTTTTTTAGTTTCCAACGTCTTCGTTAACGCCTCCTCATTCATGAATCCAAGCATTAAAACAACACGTGTTTTGTCATCTTGAATTATTGCAGGAACAAGTCCATCCATCTTTTTAAAATCCAAATTCATACCATCAAAATTTATAGTGCGAATTTACAAAAAGTTATGATAAAAAGGAACTTAATTCATTTAATTTAATTTTCCCTTCATAAATTGCCTTTCCCGTGATTACTGCAGGTACATTAGCTTCTTGCAATTGTTCTATATCATTCATAGAACTAACTCCACCACTTGCAATTAAATATAAATCAGGAAATTCTTGCAAAATTTCTTTATAAAGTTCTATTGATGGACCTGCTAACATTCCATCCTTACTTATATCTGTACAAATAATCTTATTAATCCCCTCTTCTTTATACTTCTCAACAAAGGGAAAAAGTTCCAAATTAGTTGTTTCCAACCAACCTCCAACAGCAATTTTCTTATCCTTAACATCAGCACCTAAAATAATTCTGTCAGACCCAAATTTTGCAATCCAAGATAAGAATGTTTCTCGATCTTTCACTGCAACACTACCGCCTGTAACCATCTTAGCACCGCACTCAAATGCGATACGTAGATCGTCATCACTTTTTAATCCACCCCCAAAATCAATCGTCAATGTGGTATTAGTTGCAATACGTTCCAAAACCTTATAATTAACAATATGTTTAGCCTTAGCACCATCTAAATCAACTAAATGCAGACGTTTGATACCTACAGATTCAAACATTTTTGCCACTTCCAATGGATTTTCATTATAGACCTTTTTTTGCTCATAATCACCCTGTGAAAGACGTACACACTTTCCGTCTATAATATCTATTGCAGGAATTATTTCAATCATTATTTCTTATTTAAAAAATTTACCAATAAAACTTCATCAAAAGTTGTGTTATTCATTTTCCCAATAACCTCACCATTTTCCAACAACAACAATAAAGGCATTTTACCTTTTGATATATCCAATAAAGTTATCGGATTAATTAATTGATATGGCAATGGTGTCACCTCATTTTCTTTAAAAAATTTAGCAACGCCTTCGTCTGTTCCCCAAATGTATAAATGGATATTTTGTGTTGGATACGGATGTTTTTTCAAAATAATATCCAATCTTTTTGCTGCTAATTTGCAATACTTACATTTAGTACTTAGAAAAAACACTAAATCTTGTCCATCTGATAAACCTCCTGACAATGAATCTTGCTCCAAGAACTGAACAAACTTATCGGAATCCAATGGAGTCTCTTTATATAGTCCAAAAGGATAAGGAGGACGAATTGCAAAGGATACTATCAAAGCAACAATTGCTATTAAAATAGAAAGTTTGTTTTTGAATACAAAATTCAAATCCTTACTTTTTAATGCAAAAAAATAAAGTGCTATTAGTACCACATTTTTAGCCAAAGATTCTAAAGGGGAAAACACAAAAGAGTCTCCAAAGCAATGACAATTTCCATCTTTTCCGCTAATGATAAGGTAGATAAGAAACAAAGAAAATCCACCCAACAATCCTCCACAAATGAGGTCAATCCATCTATTGCGAAGTGTAAAGAGAAAAATTCCTCCGACAAAGTATTCAGCCAATATAACCGAACGAGCTAAATAGGTTGACACGCCAAAATTAAACCACTCAAAACCAAAAATGTAAAGTTCAAATGCATCAAGGGAAACCAATTTTAAAGTAGCTGATACTATAAAAATAAGACCCAGCAAAATTCGACATCCCAAACAAAACCAATCTTTACAACTCAATTTTTCCATCTACACACCGAATTATTCACAATAAATAAATTCTCCTTGAGTCTGATTCTCATTCAATTCAGCACAATTACCTTCATAATCACGATGAATAATCTCTTGTCTGACCCCATCTTTTTCTATAATACAACTACAATCGTTAATATCAGAACAAGAAGCAAGGAGTGACAAAAATAATAAAAGGACTAAACATTTTCGAATCATACTATTTCTTAAATCATAGAAAGAAGTGTCACAATACAATAGAGGCATTCTGACACTCTTTCTAAATTAATATTTCAACTACATTAGAAGCCTATTCTATAAATTACCGACAAGTTCTATAAATATATGATTAACATCATTACATATTTAAACGAACAAAGCCATTAATTTATCCAAGGCTGAATTCAAACCATCAAACTTCTTTCCTCCAGCCTGTGCGAAGAAAGGTTGTCCACCACCTCCACCTTGAATTTCTTTGGCAGCATCACGCACGATTTGAGTTGCATTCATACCCTTCTCAACCAACTCTTCTGACAACAGAACTGTCAGAGAAGGCTTTTTATCTTGCGAATATGTAGCTCCCAATACAGCCAATGGTTCTGAAGAAACATTTTTAATTTGAAAAGCAACAGACTTAACCATATCAGCGGAAAATTCACCTTTAATCACCACTAACTTCACTCCATTTACAACTTTTGCCTGAGCAAGCAAATGATCTCTCAAATTCAAAATTTTCTCTTGATAGTAAGATTCAACCTGTTTCTTCAAATCTGCATTCTCTTCAATTGTCTTTTTCACAGAAGCTAACAAGTTAGGAGTGTTATTGAAGAAGTTTTTCATATCCCTCAACAAATCTTCCTTAACATACAGAAGTTCTTCAGCCTGAGCAGCAGAAACCGCTTCAATACGACGAATACCTGCAGCGACAGAAGACTCCGAGATAATTCTAATAGTACCAATTTCTCCTGTAGCTTGTACATGTGTACCTCCACAAAGTTCCATAGAAGGACCATACTGGATAACACGAACTGTATCTCCATATTTTTCACCAAAAAGAGCCATAGCACCCATGGTACGAGCTTGTTCGATTGGAATATCACGATACTCTGTTAAAGGAATATTTTGACGAACCATTGAGTTAGCCAAACGCTCAACCTGACGTAATTCTTCGTCTGTTACTTTTTGGAAGTGAGAGAAATCGAAACGCAAAATAGTTGAAGAGACCATAGAACCCTTTTGTTCTACATGTGTACCCAACACAGAACGTAAAGCATAATCCAAGATATGAGTAGCTGTATGGTTGCATGCCGTTTGTTGCCTCTTATCCTTATCCACTACGGCATAGAAAATAGAAGAAACATCTTGCGGCATCGACTTTAATATATGGATACTCAAATTATTCTCTTTTTTTGTATCAATAATTTCATATTTCACACCGTTCGATTCGATATATCCGGAATCTCCCATTTGACCTCCCATTTCGGCATAAAAAGGAGATTTATCAAAAACCACTTGATACAACTCTTGATTCTTTTGCTTAACCTTCCTGTAACGTAAAATTTCTACATCAGATTCAAGCAAATCATACCCAATAAATTGAGGTTCCCCCTCTTTAATCACAACCCAATCACCTGTTTCAACAGCAGCCGCATTACGAGCTCTCTCTTTTTGCGCAGCCATTGCTGTATCAAATTCAGCCAAATTCAGTGTCAATTTATTTTCTCGTAAAATCAACTCAGTCAAATCCAATGGGAAACCGAAAGTATCATAAAGAGTAAATCCATCATTCCCGGAAATTTCACTTTTGCCGGCTGCTTTTGTATCCGCCATAATTTTATCCAACAAACGAATACCAGTTTCCAAAGTTCTCAAGAAAGACTCTTCCTCCTCCTTTATAACCTTTTCCACCAAAGATTGTTGTGCAGACAATTCCGGATAAGCATCCCCCATTGTATCTATCAATGCAGGAATCAACTTATACATAAATGCCCCCTTTTGATTAAGAAAGGTATATCCATAACGAACAGCACGGCGAAGAATACGACGAATAACATAACCGGCTTTAGCATTAGAAGGCAATTGTCCGTCTGTAATTGAAAAAGCAATAGTTCTTATATGATCTGCAATTACGCGCATAGCAACATCCTTTTCATCAGAATCACCATACGAGCAAGCACAAATACGACCAATTTCTTTTATAATAGGTTGAAAAACATCAGTATCATAATTAGACTTTTTGCCTTGAATCGCCATACAGAGACGTTCAAATCCCATACCGGTATCAACATGTTTTGCAGGCAGAGCCTCCAAAGAGCCATCCGCTTTTCTATTAAACTGCATAAACACATTATTCCAGATTTCGATTACTTGCGGATGATCTTTATTCACCAACTCGATTCCGGGCACTTTAGCTCTTTCATCATCTTCACGCAAATCTATATGGATTTCGGAACATGGTCCGCACGGACCCGTATCTCCCATTTCCCAAAAATTATCTTTTTTGCTACCATTAATAATTCGTTCTTTAGGTAAGAACTTAGCCCAATAGGTAGCAGCTTCATCATCTCGAGCCAATCCATCCTCTTCACTACCCTCAAAAACAGTAGCATAAAGACGATCCGGATCAATTTTCAAAACATCCACCAAATACTCCCAAGCCCAAGAAATAGCCTCTTCCTTAAAATAGTCACCAAAAGACCAATTCCCAAGCATTTCAAACATAGTGTGATGGTAAGTATCCAACCCAACCTCTTCCAAATCATTATGCTTACCACTGACTCTTAAACACTTTTGAGAATCGGCGACACGCGGATACTTACGAGGTGTATTACCAAGGAAGATATCCTTAAACTGATTCATGCCCGCATTCGTAAACATGAGAGTCGGGTCATTCTTTACAACCATCGGAGCGGAAGGGACTATTACATGCCCCTTCGACGCAAAAAAATCGGTAAACGATTTTCTAATTTCTTTTGCTGTTAACATTTTTTCTTAATTGTTCTTCGTGCAAAAATAATATTTTATTAGCAGTTTTCCATAAAAAAAACTATCTTTGTGAAGTTTTTTCGTAATTATCTTTATTTCAGACCAGGTATTTATGTCAAAAGCAAAATTTCAATTTAATCCTAAAACACTATCTTTCGAAAGGATAGACAACACTATAAGGCATAAACTTAGCAACTTTATGTCTCACATTTTCAGTGGTTTATTTATCGGTATAGCCTTTTTTGCCATTTTCTTTTTGTTTCTACGTTCAAAGTTAGAAAGTAAAAACAATCAATTAGAAACACAATATCGAATTTTAAACTCTCAATTAGAGGAAATTCAGGAGGTATTAACTGACATACAATTGAGAGATGATCAAATGTATCGTGTTATTCTTCAAGCAGAACCTATTGATAGTAAAATCAGACGAGGAAATTACCAATCCGGAAATTATATCGATTTGCAAGATCAAACAAACATGGAGATTGCTGTCAATACCACAAAAAAGATTGATGAAATAAGAAGACAACTCTATATTCAATCTGTCTCTTTTGACGAAGTGGTGAATATGATAAAAAACAAGGAAGAAATGTTGCAATGTATCCCTGCTATTCAACCTGTAATGAATAAAGACTTACGAAGAATGGCTTCCGGTTATGGTATGCGTATCGATCCTATTTACAAAACGCCTAAATTTCATGCCGGAATGGATTTTTCAGGAGATACCGGGACAGAAATTTTTGCAACCGGAGATGGTATTGTGGAATTTCAAGGATGGCAACAGGGATACGGTAATACCGTTATCATAAATCATGGATATGGCTATAAGACGTTGTATGCCCATCTGAATGGATTTGTTAGCAAACAACGGGTAGGAAAAAAGGTTAAAAGAGGTGATGTAATTGCCTATATGGGAAATACCGGAAAATCAACCGGTCCTCACCTTCATTATGAAGTGCATTATCGTGGGAAAGTGACAGACCCTCGAAACCATTACTACATGGATTTATCGCCGGAACAATATGACGAAATGATTCAAATCACCTCAAACAGCGGTCAAGTATTTGATTAAAGCACTTTTCTAAAAAACAAGTGCAACTTAAAGGTTTAACGCTTCATTTCTGATAATTATAGAGTCTATAGAATCGTTTTAAATTTATTAAGATCAATTGATGACAAAAATATTTCTTTCAATAGAATTTAAAACAATTTCTTAGGCTAACTCTAACCTGCCCATTATTTTATTGTTTAACATTGATAAAAACTCTATATAAAACTATGTAAGAGGCTCAAGTAAACAGAAATAGTAGAAAATAGATCCTAAATAGAATAAAAAACGGCAACAAAAGATTCATGTCAAAGAAAATATATTATACAACAAGCGAAGTATCTAAAATTTTAGAAATAGAAGCATCCACGATTCGATTTTGGGAGAAAGAATTTCCACAAATTTCCCCAAAACGAAGCGAAGGGAATCACCGACTATACACCCAAAATGAAATAGAACAAATAAAAGTGATAAAATATTTGTTACATGAACAAAAAATGAAAATTGAAGGAGCGAAGATCCTTTTTGAAAAGAATTATGATGAAATAAGGAAAAGACAAATAATAACCTATAAATTAAGGAAAGTAAAAAAAGAAATATCCGAATTAAGGAAAACATTTAAAGAAAATGTACAAATAATCACAACATCAGAAGAACAAACAGAAGCAATAGAATGATTTCATTTACAGATATACTAGAATACATTGGAACATTTGCCTTTGCCATAAGTGGGATTCGGATGGCAGCCAATAAACAATTTGATTTATTCGGAGCCTATATTGTAGGGTTGGTTACAGCAATTGGCGGAGGAACAATCAGAGACCTATGTTTAGGTATTACCCCATTTTGGATGTTAAATGCCAGCTATTTAATTTGGTCTGGCATAGCACTTCTATTTGTTATATTCTTTAGAGTACACCTATTTCGATTCAACAACACTTTTTTCATATTCGATACAATCGGATTGGCATTGTTCACAGTAGTAGGAATAGAAAAAACATTATCAATGGGATTTGACAATTGGGTTGCAATAATGATGGGAATGATTACCGGAGCTGCAGGAGGTGTAATTAGGGATATATTTATTAATCAGATACCGCTAATTTTTAGGAAAGACATCTATGCTATCGCCTGTATTATAGGAGGTATAGTCTATTTCACATGTTCTCACTTTGGAATAGGAAATGAATTGGCTCAAATTACCTGCGCAGTAAGTGTGGCAATGACACGTATCATAGCAATAAAATTTGAGATTGCACTCCCTAAAATCAAACCAGAAGAAAATCAAGACAAATAGAAAAACATTAAGGAATATTAATTTTATCATAATCAATTTCTATTTTCGGCACCAAATAAGTTTCGGATTCTTTTGAATTTATTTCACTGAACTTAGTTATATTCTTTCTGTTACAACACCCGCATCGTTCCAATCACTTGCGTGTTTCTGTTCTCGCCATGGCAAAGCAGAAACAAGTTTCACTTTGCTCATTTAGCTAAACGGAAAGGTTCATGAATATAATCAACCTAAGCAAAATGTTCTTAAAAATCATCTCGATCTGATTTATTGAACCTATTAAAAATCAAAATTTGAGAGGAAAAACTATTTTCAATTGATCGATTTCTATGGATATTTTGGCGAAATATTAGTCAAGCAAACTCTAATTATAATCTAATATTCAACAAATTAAGAAATTTACATAAAAAAATTGCGAATTTGTTGATAGCAATATGATTAATATACAAAAACTTTACTTATCTTTACAACGTTTAACAAAAAAAGGATCAACAATGAAAAAAACGTTTACACTAACAATTTTATTGACAATGTTAGCGAGTGTATCATTCGCTCAATATCGTTTGACATACGATGCAAACGGGTTGAGACCAGGAGATTATCGCAACATGAAGAAGATAGAGTATGTTTCACAAGGTGAAGCAGGCGGAAATTTAGTGTGGGATTTCTCTAAGTCCAAAATCTTAAATGATATGTATATCAACCAAGAAAGCGATTTAACCAATAGTTCGGTAGAGGGCTATCGTTTGAGTTGCGATGAAGGAGGACAAAAAAATACACTATTTGAAATCACACCTTCTGAGAAAAGATATTTTGGATTGAAGTCAAAAAATACAACAATCAAGTTCGAAGAGCCAATTGTTGATTTGTTCTTCCCGATGTCTTACGGCGATTCTAAGTTAGGAGCAATGGTTGGAACTTATGAGACAGCTAATATCACAAGTTACATAGATGGAACGTACTCTACAAAGGCAGATGCATACGGAACCTTGATATTGCCAAATGGCAATGTTTACTACAACGCATTGCGCGTGAAAGTTGAGAAAAACTATCTACAAGAGTTCAATAATTCCAAATACACAATTCACACAGTTCGTTATCAATATTTTGTAGATGGCGCAAGATACCCTGTAATCATTGCAGTAGAAAGTGAAGTGGCATCTGATTGCAATTGCAAATGTGGAAATAGTGTATCTAAAGAGATGTTTATGGAAATTCCTGCTGTATATGGAAATGATGCCATTAAGAACGTAACAGTAAGAGGATCAAAAGAGAGCAATGATGATGCAGATTTCAACTATTTGGTTACTCCAAATCCGTTCACAGAGTATATTAACGTAGCATTAACCATTGAAAAAGACGCAGAAATCTCAATTGACATCTTGGACATGAATGGTAAAGTTATGAGACAATTAATGTCTGAAAGAATTTCTGCAGGACAACAAACTTACAACTTTAATGTATCTTCTTTAAATCCTGGCAAATATGCTTTACGCATTGTTGTTGATGGAAAAAGTTATACAAACAAATTGTTGAAAGCTGAAAGATAAGACAATCTAATACACATTAAATACACAAAGGAGCGTTGATTGAAAAATTAACGCTCTTTTTTTATTGTTGCCCCCCTAAATCTCAAATTACAAAAAAATCCGCAAGCCGACAAACAATTCCAATCCACCAACTTCACCGATTGAGCATACAATAGTTGTACGGACTCATACCCACGTACTTCTCAAACAGCGGATCCACGCTCAGCCATCTTCCCATTCGGGCGTCGTAGAAGCGGTATTTAGTGGTGTAGATGCCTTCGGCAAGGTCGCTCTCTTTCTCGTGCCCGGTGAAGCCGTGGCGCAAGATGTGGGCATTGTAGCTCCTGCCCGGCAGGGTTATTCCAAAGGTAGTTTCGCTGGTCTCCTTCTTGAAGAACCACCGTCCCATAATATTGTTGTCCACACTTCTCTTCATAGTCGCTAAATTAAGGGTATTTTCTTAATTCAGAAAAGGTTCTAAATTTCGGCAGTATTATATTTTTGGAGATATGCAAGCAATTCTCCAATGACTTAGTTAATAAAAAAGGGTATAAAACACTTCGATTTACACATACAAGGTATAAAATATCATAGTTCTAATTTTTCATCAAACCAAAAATCAATAAAGTTGTTATAAAGATGTAGAAAACAGAGACAATCATGGAACTTGTAGGAATAAGTAGAAGCAAACAATTTTCACCTAACCACACAGGAAATGACACTCAAATTTTTCATCTAACAATAGAAAAATTAATTGCAAAAGGATGTAAAATCAGAGAGTATTCAGAAGAAGAGTTTATAACCAAAGAATTACCCTATCGATACTATTTTGGAATGTATAGGGACAAACGCAGTGTGGCAAAAATGAAAATACTGGAACAAAAAGGATGCTTTAGTATCAACACTGCACGAGGCATAGAGTGTTGCTACAGAAATAATATGACACAAACACTAATTAAGCATAAAATCCCCTACCCTAAAAGTAAAATTGTATCAATCAACCAAGATGTAACAAAAGCAATAGATGAACTTGGAGGAGAAAATGTTTGGATTAAAAGAGGTGATTTCCATGCCGAACAAGAAGAAGACGTATCTTTCTGTAAAAATCCCAAAGAATGGAACACACTCATACAAAAATTCTCTCACAGAAATATACAGAGTGTAGCTATATCAGAACATATCGAAGGTGATTTAGTAAAATTTTATGGAGTTATGGGGACCAATTTTTTTTATTGGTTCTATCCCATCGACATGAACCATTCAAAATTCAATCAAGAAATAATTAATGGTAAGACTCACCACTATCCATTTACCGAAAAAAAATTTCAATTTATCTGTCAAAAGGCAGCAATCTCATTAGGCATTCAAATCTATGGAGGAGATGCCATTATCTCATCAACAGGAGCAATACACTTGATAGATTTGAATGATTGGCCAAGTTTTGCTCCATGTCGAGAAAAAGCATCAGAAGCTATAGCGGAATGTATCTATAAAAATTTCAAAACTCTCAGTAATTATGGACAAAACAAACTATGTGTCAACACTAAAATCTGAAGATACAGAAGAGTGGCTTGACCTTCAATTTACTCGTCCCATAGGCTATTATTTAGCCTATGCCTACCAAAGAATAAAAGTTACACCCAACGGAGTAACTCTTATTAGCATTATATTGGGAATAGGAGCAGGAATTTGCTTCTACTCGTCACAGTTAGAGATTAATTTCATCGGAATGCTACTACTGATATTAGCCAATCTACATGATAGTGCAGATGGACAATTAGCAAGACTAACAGGGAAAAGCACTCGAATAGGAAGAATATTAGATGGGGTTGCAGGAGATTTATGGTTTATCACAATTTATATCTCACTATGTTTACGACTATCATCAATGCACCCTAATATTTGGATTGTAGCCATCATTGCCGGTATTTCGCACGTAATTCAAGCTGCAATGGCAGACTACCATAGAAACATTCATCTACTCTTTGTTTATGGAAGAAGTAGAAGTGAAATAGAGTGTAGTGCTGATATCGAAAGAAGAATAAAAGAATTATCTTTCAAACATGCACCTCTTTCAATCATTGCCCTATATTTTTATAAAAATTATACAAAACTGCAGGAATTCTTTTCACCTCAGCTACAGAAGTTAATAAAACAGATAAAATTAGAATATGGGGAAACGATACCACAACAACTATCGACCCTTTTTCGCATTAAGAACAAACATCTAATGAAATACACCAATATACTAACATTTAATACCAGAATGATTATACTATTCATCGCCCTACTAATAGAACAACCGGAGTTATACTTCTATAGCGAGATAACAATATTCAACCTGCTACTGTTATACATGATTTACAAACAAGAACAAATAAGTAAGTTCTTCTGCAAACGAGTAACCTACAATGCATAATAAATCAAAAATACAAAACCTATTTTTGCTCATTGGTACTATTGCATTTGCATTGATGATATACAAAATAGGAATTGGAACAATAACCGATAATCTACTAAAGATTGAATGGTGGATAATACCCATTCTTTGCCTATGGATATTAGTTTATCTACTTAATACTCTATCCGGCCTATTGATTATCAATAACTTAGAAGATTTAAGACGAATAGGATTTTTTCAACTATACAAAATCACTCTATCTACATTTGCCATCAACACAGCCACTCCTATGGGTTTGATAGGAGGAGAGCCATACAAAATTATAGAATTAAGTCCTTATTTAGGTAGCAACAAAGCCACCTCATCGGTGATATTATTTTCCGCCATGCACTTTTTAGCACACTTTATATTTTGGATGCTTTCCATTACACTTACATTGGTGATTATCCCATTAGATTTGACATGGAAAATAGCTTTGTCAATATCATTCATCATCTGTTTGCTACTATTCAAATTAACATTAAAAGGTTGTAAAAAAGGGATAATAAATAGTATTTTCAAGAGTATAAAACGCCTACCATTATTAGAACATATAGTGACAAAATTTATTGAAAAGAACAAAAATAACATTCAAATCATTGACACCCAAATAAGGGGACTACAGAACAACAATCCCAAAATATTTTATGGAACATTAATGATAGAATTGGTAGCAAGGATTATAAGTTGCGCAGAACTCTATTTCCTATTTACAGCTTATCAAACACCTATTAACTTTATATATTGTATTCTGATAATGGCATTTACATCTCTACTGGCAAATATTTTGTTTTTTATGCCTTTACAAATTGGCACTCGTGAAGCTGGGTTTATACTAAGCATGAAACTCCTTGGCCTCTCCCCTACCTTAGCCATTACAATCAGCATTGTAACACGAATAAGAGAACTATTTTGGATGATTATAGGAATAATTTTGATAAAAATAAAATAGAATATAATGATAAAAGGAATAATCTTTGATTTTGGCGGAACAATTGACACAAATGGCATTCATTGGGAAAAACTATTATTTAGCTTTTACCAAAAAGCCGGAGTAGAAATCAGCAACAATGAATTTCATTCCGTATATGTACAAGTAGAGAAAATGTTAGGAAACTCCTCCATTATTGAGACAACAGATACTTTAAGTATGACATTGCAAAAAAAAGTGGAGTTAGAACTACTATTAATATACTCATTATCAACAAGAAACAACAATAATATCCAAAGAGAACAATTAATTAATAAGATTGTACAACCTGCACTATCTTTCGTAAAAAAAAATATTGAAAAGAATATACCTATATTAGAGCAACTAAAGCAAACCTATCAATTAGCAATGGTGACAAATTACTACGGAAATGTGGAGACTGTTTTAAAAGAATTAAATCTCATTGAACAATTTTCCGTAATAGTAGAATCTCAAAAGAAAGGAGTCAGAAAACCCAATCCACAGATATTTCAAATTGCTCTCGAGGAAATGCGTCTCTCATCTGAGGAAGTATTAGTTGTGGGTGATTCCTACAAAAATGATATTTTGCCTGCACAATTTTGCGGTTGTAAAACTTTGTGGATAAATCCGGAAAAGAAAAAAAGTAATGAAATAATAAATAGAATTCAGGACGTAGCCGACTTAGTGGTTGTTTAAAATTTAAACGGTTTCTAAGCAACAGGAATTTATAGAAGCCTCCTAAAATAGAAAGACAATTATTGCGAAAATTCAAAAAAATTAGTTTCTTTGTTAAAAAATTATTAACTAAGAAATTATACGAATTATGAAATGTTTCCGTAATCTATTTATGCAAGCAACAGTACTTGCATTATGTCTATCATCTTGCGGGGGAAATTCTTCTCAACAAGGCAGTACAGAGAACGATAGCACACAAGTATGTAAAACCTCACAAACTTCAGAACAGAAATTTCAAGCGACCGTAAACTTTGGTACCGGAGTTAATGTGAGTCATTGGTTATCCCAATCCAAACTACGAGGAGAAGAGAGAGCCAATCTCATTACCAAAAAAGATTTTGATTCGATTGTAGCCATGGGATTTGACCATGTTAGAATTCCAATCGACGAAGAGCATTTTTACGATGAAGAAGGGAATCGTTTAGAGGATGGCTTCCAACTACTACACAATGCCATCAAATGGTCTCTTGAAAACAATCTAAAAGTGATTGTAGATTTGCACGTAATACGCTCACATCATTTTAACAACGAAAATAGTTCTCCCAATACCCTATTCACAGAAGAGGCATCAAAAGAGCAATTCATACAACTATGGAAGAACTTACAAAAAGAGCTTAAAGACTATCCTAAGGATAAATTAGCATACGAAATCATGAATGAGCCGGTTGCACCAAGTTGCAATGCGTGGAATGAACTCATTGACAGGTATATCAAAACTATTCGTGAAACAGAGCCTGATAGAACATTAGTAATTGGTTCCAATATGTGGCAAGTTGTTCAAACCTTTGACTCATTGGTAGTTCCGAATGATGATAAAAATATTGTATTAAGTTTTCATAGTTATGATCCATTGCTAATCACCCATCACCAAGCTCCATGGACAGCTTATGCATACTACAAAGGAGAGGTAAATTATCCCGGCTTGATTATAGAAGACACAGCATTTTACAAAGATTTAGATAAGGAACAATTGTTAATAATGCGCGGGCTTAATACCGAATGGAACAAAGAGATCATTGAACAAAACTTAATGAAAGCCATAAATGTGGCAGATTCTCTTGGCTTACAATTATATTGTGGCGAATTTGGAGCTTATCCATACTTTATCAAGAAAGAGATTCGATTGAAATGGTACGACGATATAACAAGCATCTTTAGAGCTCACAACATTGGCAACGCCCATTGGTGCTACAAGGGAGATTTCCCTATTGTTAATGAAGATGGTTCTGCTAATGAACTTCCTGCAATTTTAACAAAAAAATAAATTCGCAGATAATTTAGTAGCCAAGTGCAACTAAGAAGTAAGGTTAAAAATTATGGTAATTTCTATAAGGATTTAGAAGGTGTTTAAATTTTATTTTAAAAAAAAATTTAGAGTTTCACTCTCTTATTTTCGGCATCTTTGAGATTCTTTTAGGTGGGTTCTATAAATTCATTTCGTGGAATTTTTGAATTTATTTCGAGTAAATTGCCGTGCGAAAGGAAGAAGCAGTGCGAGCACTGTGACCGACTGACAAGCAGCAATTTGCCAAAATAAATCAAAAAGTACCGAAAAGTTTATCAATCTTCGATTTACACTTTTTAAATTTTAAACGGTGAATTTATAGAACTCACCTTATTAATTTTCCTTTTTCAAAAAAAATATCGTTTGCCCAACGCACATTAAGCAAATTCTTAAAAGAAAATACGAATGAAAAGAGTTAATTCAAAATCAATATATTGTATAAATATTTTGCTTTCATTATTTTCTTGCATCAGGAAAGAATCAGACATACCGTCCTATAAACCAGAGAATTGCGACACTATTATTAAAACTGAAGATAGTATTATAAATTACGCAACTATCGTCGCTGTTGGTGATATTATGGTTCATCGCTGGCAAATGCAGAGAGCCTTAAATGTAACAGACTCTACGTTCGATTTTTCTCACTCATTCCAATATATCAAACCTATTCTTAATGATGCAGATTTTGCCGTTGGAAATTTAGAGACAACCTTTGCAGGAAAGAATCAAGGAAGAAATAATAACATATATGGGTATAGTTGCTTCCCCTATTTCAATGCACCCGAAGCAATGGCAGACGAACTAAAAAATGCAGGTTTTGATCTATTTTCTACCGCCAATAACCATTCATTAGATTCAAAACTTTCCGGATTGCGCAATACTTTGGACATATTAGACTCCGTTGGATTGCATCATGTTGGAACCTATAGAAACGAGGAAGAAAGCGATTCCTTATGTATCATTCCTATCAATGACATAAAAGTTGGATTTATAGGTTGTACCCAAAGTCTAAATGGGAATAGGCTAAAAAAATCAGATGATTTTTCAGTAGATGAATTTGTGAAACAAGACTCTGCAAAGATAGCCGCATTAAGTGAGAAAATAAGGAAAATGAAGAGAAAAGGAGCTGACGCAGTCATTGTAATAGTCCATTTTGGGACAGAGTATCAACTTACACCCAATCGAAGACAAAAGCAGATAGCAAAAGCATTTGCAGAAGCAGGAGCAGATGTGATTCTGGGTAGTCACCCACACATATTACAAAACATAGAAAAATACACTATCAACAAAGAGGGAAAAGAGAAAAATGTTTTAGTCGCTTATTCATTGGGAAATTTTATATCCAGCCAAGTTCAACGAGATAGTTTACTAAAAGATGTAGGAGCAATATTAAAATTCAGATTAAAAAAGAGTCCGGACGGAATTTCAATTGACCAACTGTCTGCGATGCCCACCTACACCTATTGGACCAGACAAGAAATAGGAGTTGTGCCTCTTATCAAAGCCTACCACAACCGGAAGGCGTACCCTTTTCTTACACAAAGAGGGAAACGAGACATCAAAAATTCAAAACATCAGACATTAGAAATTTTAACTGTTTCAATTGATGAGAAATACGAAATAGACACCATTAGCGGATTCATAAATTTTGTATTAGAACACCCCTTACAGTTGACTCCATAATTTATCAATTATTAAGACAAGAAACTCACCTTTCACAAATGATTCAATAGAAAGAAGAAAGAATATCAAATTAAAATTTCGTGCAAAAAATTCGTTAAAATTTCAATAAAATTAAACTAAACCCATTTCTGATTGTTCGATAAACAACAAAACATTCTAAATAATGGGAAATAAAAACATTCAATCCGCTGACGGCAAATTAGGAGTATTAGTCGTTGGTATGTGTGGTGCCGTTTCAACAACATTTATTGCCGGCACACTATCTGTAAGAAAAAAATATTCTGAACCAATTGGCTCTTTAACACAATTAGGAACCATACGATTAGGGAAAAGAAATGAAAACAGATTTCCAAAGATTAAAGATGTAATACCTTTAGCCTCCTTAGAGGATATAGAATTTGGAGGTTGGGACATTCGAAATGAAAATCTACATGAATCCTGCAAGATTGCTCAGGTTTTAAACGAAAAAGACATTGACCCGATACGCAAAGAATTAGAGCAACTTCGTCCTATGCGAGGAGTATTTGACCAAGAATTTGTAAAACGATTGGAAGGAGAATTTGTAAAAGAAGGAAAAAATCATTGGGAGAAGATGAATGAAGTAAGACACGACATTCAAGCCTTCATGAAAGCCAAAAATTGCCAACGAGCAGTTGTTGTGTGGGCAGGAAGCACCGAAAGTTATTTAACACTGCACGACATTCATAAAGATTTGAATACATTTGAAAAAGCGATGCAAGAGAACCATAAAGCAATAGCCCCAAGTATGGTATATGCCTACGCAGCTTTATCGTTAGGAATTCCCTATATCAATGGAGCACCCAATTTAACGACAGACATACCTGCATTGCAAGAATTGGCCAAAATCAATAAAGCACCTATCATGGGAAAAGATTTCAAAACGGGTCAAACCATGATGAAAACAGTTTTAGCACCAATGTTCAAAACACGAGTATTAGGACTAAGCGGATGGTTTTCGACCAATATTTTAGGAAATAGAGATGGCGAAGTGTTAGACGACCCAGGCTCATTCAAAACCAAAGAAGAGAGCAAACTATCAGTAATTGACTCAATCTTACAACCACAACTATATCCTGAACTCTACTCCAACATCTACCATAAAGTAAGAATTAACTATTACCCACCAAGAAAAGACAACAAAGAAGGATGGGATAACATTGACCTATTTGGATGGATGAACTACCCGATGCAAATAAAAGTTGACTTCTTATGTCGCGATTCAATTCTTGCTGCACCCTTGGTATTAGATTTAGTGTTGTTTGCAGATTTTGCCAAACGTTGTGGTATGTACGGAATTCAAGGCTGGTTATCCTTCTACTTCAAGAGTCCAATGCACAAAAAAGATGAAGTTCCTGAACACGATTTGTTCATCCAAAATACCAAATTAAAAAATACATTGCGTAAAATCATCCACGAAGAGACTTTGGACTACCTGGAAGATGAGACCCCAATAGAAGCATACGAATATATAAGCGATTCTATGCAAGATGTTAACAGAACCAAGTAGAACTAATAAATAAAACATTGATTTCTAAGGTGTGTAAAAGAGTAACATTTTTCACTAAAATAAAGACATTGTTACATTTTGCACACCTTCCACTACAAAGAATAAAATAATGAACTTACTTCAAGAAAAATTATCACAATACCAAGAGCCTCAAAAGGTAAAAGCCAAAGGAGTATATCCCTACTTCAGAGTTATAGAAAGCGAACAGGATACAGAAGTTGTTATAAATGGGAAAAAAGTATTAATGTTTGGCTCCAATAGTTATTTAGGTTTAACCAACCATCCCAAGATAAAAGAAGCTGCCATAGCAGCAATGAAAAAGTATGGCTCAGGATGTGCAGGCTCTAGATTTTTAAATGGAACATTAGACATCCATATCGAATTAGAGAAGAAGTTAGCAGAATTTGTAGGGAAAGAAGACGCATTGGTATATTCAGCCGGGTTTAATGTAAATATGGGAGTTGTATCATTAGTAACCAACAGAGACGATTACTTGATATTAGACGAACTTGACCATGCCTCTATAATGGTAGGCAAACAACTATCATTTTCAAAAGTTATGAAATTTAAACATAATGACATGAATGCATTAGAGAAGCGACTTCAACAATGCGAACCCAATAAAGTGAAACTAATAGTTGTAGATGGAGTATTCAGTATGGAAGGAGATGTGTCAAATCTTCCTAAAATAGTTGAATTATGCAAAAAATATGACGCTAGTGTATATGTAGATGAAGCTCATAGTTTAGGAGTATTTGGGAAAGGAGGAAGAGGAATTTGTGATCATTTTGGGTTGACAAAAGATGTCGATATCATCATGGGAACATTCAGCAAATCTTTAGCTTCTATTGGAGGATTTGTGGCAGCAGATAATCACATCATCAACTACCTACGCCACAACTCTCGTCCATACATATTCAGTGCAAGCATTACCCCATCAGCAACAGCCTCTGCATTAGCAGCATTAGAAATAATGCAGCAAGAACCGGAACGTATTGACCATCTATGGGAAGTAACAAAATTGGCACTAAAGGGATTTAGAGAATTAGGATTTGAAATAGGAAAAACAGAAACACCCATCATTCCTCTATTTATAAGGGACAATGAAAAGACCTTCATTTTTACCAAAATATTGTTTGAAGAGGGTATTTTTGTTAATCCTGTAGTTAGTCCGGCAGTTCCATCAAACGATACATTAATCCGATTTTCATTAATGGCAACACATACCAAACAACAAGTGGAATTTGCTATAGAGACAATAGGACGAGTTGGCAAACAATTGGGGATAATATCATAACAGAAGTTTGTCAAATATTAATCCTTGAAGAAGATGCTGACAATTAAGAATAAGGTAACTTCTATAAATTTCAAAAACTATTTAGACAAAATTTATAGAAATTACCTTGAATGTATAAATAGATTTAGACAAACATCAGAAAAAATTAATGCAATAGATTGGAAATAAACCTATCCAACTCTTTTTGATTTTCTATTTGGAAAACTTTGTTTGGGTAACGACTAATAACCTCTTCATAACGCAGGCGAAGAGATTTACTTCGTCCTCCCCATAAAATCCATTTGACAAAATCAAAATCTAATTTTTCATTACAGCCGACAGCCATATCAGGACGAGACACCCCTTTATATTTTCTGTAACGGTTAAAAACCCTGCAAAGCGATTGGAAACGACCAAAACGTAAAATCACTATTGTATCAGCTTGTTCCATTCTTTCCCAATAATGGAGTTTGCCATAATTACCATCAATCACCCAAGAAGAATTGGTTTTCAAAAAATCCCCAACAATCTGAAGTTTTTCCTCTAAGTTTCGATTTCCCCAGTTGGGCAAAAACTCAACAGTATCAAGGTGTAAAATTGGAACATTGTAAAAATCACTAAGCTTTCTTGCCAAAGTTGATTTACCAGAACCACTATAACCAATAATTGCAATTTTCATACGAAGTATATCAATTAGTACAAAAAAAGAGGACGTAAACCCACCAATATTTACGTCCCCTTATACAACCTATAAAATGAGTTATTTTTTCAGCAATTTAAATGTTTTACCATTAATTGACAAAATGAAGATTCCACTATTCCACTCCTCTCCAATAGAAGTATTACCATCAGAAACACCCTGTTCAATACAATTTCCAAGAAGATCCGTAACAACATACCTACCAGGAATAAGAATATTGAAAGAAGATTCAGAGAATGAAGGCGACACAACAATCAGATCATCCACGCTCAAACTATTTTTAATATCCACCGTTGGATTGCAATCTGTATCATCAACAAAACATTTCCATTGAGTAGAAGTAGCGTTTTCAGCCAATTCACCATAAATAATACCCAAGCCAACAGTACTCATATAAAATCTTCCGGGAACATTCCAATCTCCTACAATAAAAGCACCATTACCCGGTCCACCAAACTGATTTTGGTCATCATTAATACGTTTCCAGTTAATACCCTTATCTTCTGAGCAATAAATACCAACAGCATTACCATTAGCTTTACCCCAAATATAGATATTATAGCCATTACCTGAAGTGCCTTTACCAACACCAACAGCAGAGCAAGAAGTTACCTTATTAATAGATGAGAAAGTGGCACCAAAGTCTGTTGAAACTTTCAAACCTGAAACTCCACAAGGAAGATAAATAAGCCCCTCTTGACCGGCAACCACTGTAACACGAGTTTTTTCTCCATTTTCCATAGATTTAGAATGGAAAGAAGATCCATAATCAGAACTTACAAAAAAGACATTTTTACCCACAGCATAAACATACGCATCATTCACTGGATCGACATTGATTCCGGCAGCCGCAGAAGTTCCAGCAATCAAAGACCAAGAATCTCCATTATTGTCAGAATAGTAGATACCACTTTTATGAGGTTCCGGAATTACAAAGTAGCGTAGTGTACCATCCTTTTTGGTGATTGCGCACTTACCTTCAATAGACGGCATAGAAGAACCATTATACTGATTAACAGCAAGATGAGCAGTATTTTGCATTTTTTCCCAACCCTCATGACCATCTGTTGTATAATAGAATCCCTCGTTAGCCACACGCATCATAACTTTAGGATCTTTGCTATAGTAATTAATACCTCCGGAAGTACCAGGAGCAGGATCATGAATTGGAGCAAATTCATGAATATCCTTATGAATGAACCCTGTGTAATCTCCAATAACGGAGAGAGGATCCCCATCAGGAACACTCACCATATCCAAAGCAACAGTCTCTTCTAAACCATTCACGTCAAAATAAAATGTAGGAGAAGCTTCGCACCAAATATTATTAGAAGTAAAAATACCATTACCCGAAGCAAATGAAACTTTGTTATCATCAGTAGGGTCGAAACAGACAGAGCCACACCAGTGAATAGCATATCCCGGAATCCAAGTAACACCATTATTAGTGATTACCATATCATTTTGCAAACTTCTCCAAGTTTTACCACCATCAATAGAAGTATAAATGATATCACCATTTGCAGACATACCATTATCCCACTTTTGTGGAATCCATGTGTTATTAGTTGAAGCCACCAATTTATTAGGGTCTTTAGGAGAGACTGCCACATCGCCAATAGCTTTATTATCAGGAGAGATGTCTGTAGCAACCTTCGTAGTTGGGTTATATCTATAAACCCCGCCATTAGAACCATTTACACACAAGTTAGAATAAGCGATTAATAAATCTCCGTTTCCATCAAATTTCATACGAAGAGGAATCATAGAAGTAGGAAGTCCGGCAACCTCCGACCAAGAACTACCCCCATCTTCAGATAGATAAACATTGGCAGCCCCTGTGCGAGAAACACCAACAAAAATACGTCCGGTTGCACCATTTACCATTTTTGTATTTTTATCAAAAACAATAGAGGTTATACCATTCTCATCTGGAGTAGTAGAATAAGAAGATGAGCCCCAAGAAGGCCATTTAATAGATTTTGAATAAACAGCAGGGAAAGAAGATAATGCGCTCCATGTTTTTCCACCATCAGTACTTTTAATAATAGGATTGTTCACACGACCTCCACACAAAATAATGTTTCCATCATTGGGATCGACAGCCAAACGCTCACCACAATTTCTACCTTGACCATTACCATGGACGTAAATCAAGGAAGAAACATCAGAAACAGAGAAAGTCTCTCCCCCATCTTTAGAACAAAGAACAGCTGTTTTTTGATTGCTATAATATTGGCAACCGCCCAAAAGATAGATATTATTCTCATTAGAAGGATCGACAGCCAAAGCTTCAATACTAAGTAACCCTTGGTCTGCTTCAGAAATAAAGTTGGTCAAAGGCATCCAAGAACAATCCTCATCATTCCACTTATAAGCTCCCCCAACATCGGTACGAGCAAATTTGGAATTACCAGAGGCAATAATTCCACTGACAAATCCACCTCCACCGATAGCGACACGACCATAAGAATAAGGAATCTCCATACCAGTTTCACCTTGTACACCCTCTAAATTATCCAAACAAACCAATTGAACATCATCGATATAAATTGTATTTTTTGCCCCAGTAAAAATTTGAATACTATTAGAAGATGGCGTTAATTTAGAAAAGTCAAAAGAAACCTTGGTCCACTTATTAGGTTCAAAAACAGAATAACTCAACTCAAAATTCTCTTCAGTTGCAGGATTATAAGCTTTAGCCTTAACTTCTCCAACACTCTCCATATAAACCATAAATGAAAGACCATAATTTGCATAATCGTACGAATCAAATTTAGCAATAGTCCCCCATGTTTCAGAAAAAGAAGCTTTCAGGCAATTTCCAGAACCACCGGTAGGATCTGGAACTACTTCAGCCGTTAAATCCCAACCATCGCCCATTTGATTTGTACTTTCAAAATCCGCAATCAGTCGATTCTCTGCACAATCTGCTGCTCTAATAGCAATATGGCATGATATAATAAACCCTACCAATAAAAAAATTAATCGTCTTTCCATACATTAAAGTATTTGTAGTTATTTGTATTTAGTTCAAGGCACAAAATTATAAAAAATATGTTAAGAAAGAAGAATTCTGGAAAGAAAATCTAATGATTTGCAATAAGTTCTGCCGAAATCATTTCTGCTTGCTTAATCACAGTCTCTGTCGCTAATAACTGCATATCTGGTGGATATCCATATTTTCTTAACAAACGTTTCACCGCTACACGCATCTTGGCACGAACATTCTCTTTTATCTCCCAATCAATGGAAGTGTTATTGCGAATTGTTTCTGTCAATACAACTGCCAATTCACGCAACTTGTCTTTCCCCATCAGTTCCATAGCACTATTGTTATCTGCAACAGCAGAATAAAAAGCGAACTCATATTCCGATAATCCAAGATTTTTTGCTGCATCATCTTGTTCGACGATATGTTTACTCAAGCCAATCAACTCATCAATGACCTCAACTGCTGTAATGACTTTGTTATGATATCTATTGATGGAATTTTCGAGCATTTCCATCAAAGATTTACCTTGTACAAGGTTATGCTGCATACGGGCTTTTATCTCATCATTCAGTAATTTCTTCAGAACTTCTAAGGCGATGTTCTTATGTTCCATACCTTTTAGTTCCATTAAGAACTCCTCTGACAAAATAGAGATATCAGGTTTCTTAATGCCAGCCGCATCAAAGATGTCAACCACTTTATCCGAAACCAATGCCTTGTCCACAACTTGTCTTATCGTTGTTTCAATCTCTTCACCAGTCCTGCCAGATGATGTTACATCGAATTTACATAATCGAGCTTTTACTGCTTGGAAGAAAGAAATTTCTTCTTTAATCTCCATCGCAGAATCGTGAGGAATAGCAATGGCAAATGCTTTTGAAAGCGCATTGACTTCATTGACAAAACGTTTTTTGCCATCGTCAAGACCTAAAATATAATCCTCAGTCTGAAGAATCAAAGACAATTTTGTAGAGACATCTGCATCGAAATAAGATGCATAATCCATTCCGTCTAATATTTGCTGTACCACCTCCAATTTCTCCATCATCAAATCGACAGCCTGCTCCTGCTGTTCCGTAGGATTTCCTTTGCCATTAGCATCCGAATAGAAAGAAAGCGCTTTCTTCAAATCTGATGCAATACCTAAATAATCAACGACCAAACCTCCTGGCTTGTCTTTATACACACGATTCACTCGCGCTATCGCCTGCATGAGATTATGCCCCTGCATTGGCTTGTCGATATAAAGCGTATGCAGACATGGAGCGTCAAAACCTGTCAGCCACATATCGCGCACAATAACCAATTTCAGTTCGTCGTCAGGATCTTTCATTCTTTCTGCAAGCATCCTGCGCTGTTCTTTTGATGTATGATGTTTTGCTATTTCAGGTCCGTCGGACGATGCAGATGTCATAACGACTTTTATCGCACCTTTCGTAAGGTCATCGTTATGCCATTGTGGTCGCAACGCAACGATAGCATTGTAAAGTTCAACAGCAATTCTGCGACTCATCGCCACAATCATTGCCTTGCCCTCAAACACTTCCTGACGCTGCTCGAAGTGAGCGACTATATCTTTAGCAATATTCTTTATTCTGGCAGGACTTCCTATCAATGCTTCCAACTGAGTCCAACGAGCCTTAGCTTGCTGCACCTCATCAAACTCATCAACGCCTAACTCTTCATCCAAGTCTCTGATAAGTTCTCGTCCTTCATCGCTCAGCTCCACTTTCGCCAAACGGCTCTCGTAAAAGATACGCACCGTAGCTCCATCTTCCACAGCCTGCGCTATGTCATAAATATCGACATAATTACCGAATACCGCCGGCGTGTTGACATCCGCAGCCTCGATTGGCGTTCCCGTAAAACCAAGATATGTGGCGTTAGGCAATGCATCGCGCAGATATTTCGCGAAACCATATTTTATCTCCGAACCGACAACCTCATCTGCTTCGTTATGAACCTCAACAGTCTTGGCTTTGAAACCATACTGAGTTCTGTGCGCTTCGTCAGCGATGACAATGACATTACTTCTGTCGGTCAACTGTTCATAAACATTACCGCTCTCTGGCTGGAACTTCTGTATCGTAGTAAATATCACGCCACCCGATGCCACACGAAGCAAATCCTTCAATGTAGCTCTGTCTTCCGCCTGTACCGGTGTCTGACGTAATAGCTGACGACAATCTGCGAAAGTGCCGAACAACTGATCGTCGAGGTCGTTGCGGTCGGTTATCACCACAATGGTAGGATTGCTCAACGTGCGGACAATCTTACCAACATAAAACACCATCGAAAGCGACTTGCCCGAACCCTGCGTATGCCATATCACGCCGGCTTTATGATCGCCTTGCGGCTGTTCCTTCACATCTTTAAGACCATAAACGGCAGGATCTTCTTTCAAGACGAAAATATCATTAAGGTTGATGCCGGTGGCTCTCACTGTCGATTCCACAGCCTTGTTGACAGCGTAATATTGATGATAAGCAGCAATCTTCTTCACCGTCTTCACCGTAGTGATGCCTGTGTTTTTATCTTCCGTCTTGCTCTTTTCGAAGACAGTAAACGAGCGGATAAGGTCGAGCAATGTCTCTTTATTCAACATTCCATTTATAAGCACCTCCAACTGACTTACGAGATGCGATGCCTCCGCCTTGCCGTCGGCGCTTTTCCATGCCACCATGCGACTGAAACCTGCAGACAGAGAACCAGCGCGAGCCTCCAAACCATCAGATATGACGACGACGGAATTATATGTAAACAGAGAAGGGATAGTCTCTTTGTAAGTCTCAATCTGTCGGAAAGCACTTTGCACGGTGGCGTTCTCATCGGAAGCATTCTTCAGTTCTATCACCACTAAAGGCAAGCCGTTGACAAACAGAATGACATCAGGACGTTTGTTATGACTATTCTCTATGACCGTAAACTGGTTGACGACAGTGAAATCGTTGTTTTGCGGATTATCGAAATCCACGAGCCAAACTAACTCACCTCTTTCCGAACCATCTTTATGCACCGACACCGGTATGCCCTCGGTGAGCATACGATGAAAAGCCTCGTTGTTAGCCAGCAAATCCGGCGAAGCGATACGCAGCACTTTGCTTACAGCCTCGTCGCACACCTCCTGCGATAATTTCGGATTGATGCGATACACGGCAGAGCGCAGATTCTCTGTCATCACGACCTCTTCAAACGAAGCACGTTTAGGGCAAACACCATCCGGAGCGATGTCGGGACCATAGAAATAACTATAGCCGAGTTGTTCAAACAAGCCGATGGCAAATTCTTCTATTTTCGATTCGGTGAGAGTGGGCATAGGGAATTAATATTTAAAATAGTTCGTCATTTTGAATGTTAATTTATTCAGTTTTTAGTTCTTGTTCCTGAACATCCATTTTATTCGTCCAGCTATCACATGTTTTTGTGTAGATACTTTCAGAAATAATTTCATTTTTCTTAATCCAATTACTGATATATTCAGGATTATGACTATTAGGAGTAGGATTTACATCATCAATTCTAACTTGAATAGGAGTTCTTACACAATCACCAGTAATAATAGCATGTTGTTGAGGTATGATTGGCAATTGCTCCAATAAATCTGCATTGGCACTTGAAATCAGCCCTCTAACATATTTTTGATCTTCTGGATTTTGCAAGCGGTGAATCACAAATGAATTACACTGAGAAAGAACAGTTTTTGACAACTCTGATGGTCGTTGACTTGACACAATCAAAGAAAGTCCATATTTACGGCCCTCTCTTGCAATCCTTTCAAAAACAGTTTTTGCTATGGATTCTTTGGATTCTGCAATGTAATTCTGAGCTTCTTCAAGTACGATAACAATAGGATATTTTCCTCTCTGATCTGGCTGGAAATTAGCAACAAATTCAAGAATAATTCTACCCAATATTCCTGTTACAGTTTCTAACACTTCAAAAGGTAATTGTGAAACATCAATAATTGTAATTTGATTTGTATTATTATTATCAAGTGAGTTGGATGAATTATATTGTTTTATGAAATTATTATTCTCTTCTTTTCCAAAGAATTTATTATAGTCTCCCAATAATAAAGCAATAAATTGCGGTAGAATATTTCTATTGGCTTCTTCTGTATCTTTCAGCATAAGAGGAATAGCAATTCTTTTATCATTCAAAAAACTATTCATTCTTAATCGAAGCGTTGACATAAATTCTGCAATGCGGTTATTACTAACTCCTTCTTGATTGATTGCTACATCTAGAAATTTTTTGCACAAATCCTGATACGAAAACCAAATCGGCAAATCTATGTTTTGTTCGCTAGTTATTTGCACAGATATATTTTCATTTAACAGAGTACTATATCGTTCTCTTATCTGTTCTCTTAATGGTTGTTGTTTTGCAGCATTATTAAAACAATCATTTCCTCCTATTTTACATATCAAATCTGCCAACTGTTTGTCTACATTTCTAAAGGCTTCTCCAATGTTGATTATTTCGTTGTCATTTTTCCATTTCCATGTGCCCCCTGCATCCCACGTTCTTTTTTTCAGTTCCTCAGTCGAAATATCTAATAAAGTTTCCAAATCAGATTGTAAATTTCTTGGGATAAATCTATCATTTGCTTCTTGTTCATTTTTCGCCAAACCAATAGCTCTGTTTAAAACCGGTGCTTGAACTCCTTCTCCAGGTTTAAACAAATATTTGAAATCATCCCAATTCATCAGCCAATAAGGCACTTTTACTTCCTCATCCCCGCCATAGTAGTAAGCATTAATAAGTTTAAGTTCATCATTCACCCCCTGAGCCGAAAGGAACGCATCTTTATACTCTCCGTTCGTATCAAAAATAACAATATGAGCATTCTGCAATTGTGCATCTTCATTGTATTTGAATCTAAATAGATTACGCAAAATTGATGTTAAGGTACACGATTTTCCAGAACCTGTATTACCTAGAATAGCAGCGTGTTTTACAAAGAATTGGTCAGGGCATATCTTTACTTTGTAATTTTGAAAAGCAGGAGATGTCCCAATTGGGAGATAAAAATCTTTTTGATAATCAATTTTATTTCCATCTTCTTTATCATCAAAAATATGTTTTAAATCTTCTTCTGTAACATACCAAACAGGATTATCTAAAGAAGGAAAATTATAAACACCTTGTATGAATTGTTCTTTATCACCAATTTTAGCAATAGTTCCAAGCATTGTCGCCGAGATGTATCGTGATGAAGATGGTAAAATAATACTTGCTGTACTATTATTCAATTCTACCTCTTCCTTCATAGTAACTCTTGTAATCAAGGCAACTATTCTGTCAGCACCTACCGGAATAATAAGATATGAATTAATTCGTGCAACTTCATAGATATCATTAATGCCACTTTTGAAAGCACCTTTGATGTCATCTTCTATTTTTATGAAAACACGAAAGTTATCAACAGATAAGACTCTACCGATTATTCTATTCTGACTCATTTTCTTTGCTATTTACATCTTGAATTATATCTTTCTTATTATCTTCTACAGGTTGCTCAACAATCGGATACAACTTGTTCATAGTTTCGGAAACGATTAACTGTTCATTTTCCTCATACAAATCTGGCATAACATTCTTAACAAATCCAACGAATGTTGATTGTTCAGAATCTGTTGGATTTAATATAATTATTCTCGGATCATTTAACTCCCTAAGTTGTTGCAATGGTTTATTATCCTTGAAATTGTCTTTATCAAAATTAGCTATTATCAATGTGAACGATGGTATTGATAACGCTTGATAAATTATATCATTTATATGCTCATCAAAAAACGAATAACCAATACAAAACAATACCGATTGAGGTTGTGTAATGGCTTGAGAAAATTGACGAAATAGTTCAGAATAAGGCAAATCTAATGTAAATGTCTTTTTACTTACACATGGATAAATCATAATCTGTTTATCTATTTGCGGTTCAAAAGATTCATCCATTGTTCTTTCTTGGATGCCATAGACATTTGACGGAGATGATTCTGTGGCAACCCAAGATAAAGAACCATGCATTTTATAATATCTCAAAACCTTTTCTGCCCTATGAACTTTACCCGACACACTTTGCCCTGGATAATAAATATCATAATCGTAAACTTCTGGACGAAAACAACGATTATGTATTCCCATAAAACCATTTATATAATGTACTCCCAATTTATCTAGAGCATAGTCAAAGGCCATATCATAATTCGTTGTAAACAGATTTGCTCTTTTCAGATTGTTTGGTCTTTGGAGTAACTTTTTTATAAATACTTCATGATAATGATATCTATTATTCGACAATTGGGAATCATCGTTATATAATGAGTGAATACTTGTCTTTTGTGTGTCACAATTTTTGAAAAGCCATTTTTGCATTTCAACCATAACACTATTTATGTCATCGATAGATTCTCCTTTTTTCTCTTTAAGGTATTTATCTGCTTGTAAACAATTGAACAAATCTTCATAAGAAGGATTTGCTCCATCACCAAAATATTCCGTTATAGAATCTTTACATTTTGGTTTTAACCCTTCAGGAACTTCTCTAATTATAGGTGCTCCTAAATGAAAACTTGTACCTGCACCTGCCAATACAGTTACATTATCTAATTCAAGATATTTCTTGATTTTTAATTTTATTTCTTGAAAATTCATTTTATTTTCTTCCATAATATCTCTCTATATTTTCACCTCGCCACTCATCAGTCTCGATAATAATCCATCACGTGTTTGAATGAGGGTTTGAATTTCATTATTATTATTTATTATCTTATCATCAATTGGCTTTACTTGTTTTTGGAAATTCAATATAGTATCTTTATCAGGTATTACAATGTCTATATTTTCAAAATCTGACTTGCTAATTGAGCCAAACACCGTTCCATTATCATTATATTGTTTAATCTCTTCAAGTAAAGACTTTAATTTGTAATAAGTGTATGAATAGAAATCGTGATTATGTTTATATCTAAATGCTGCAACACCGCGACCAATACAACATTTTTCTGTTGCCATATTTTGAGCCCCGACAGGAGCTCGTACGCTAATTAATGTATCATTAATTTCAGCAAATCTTGTTGGTTGAGTTGTAAATACTCGCCTTGTTGGGAAACGAAATCCAAAATCAGCATTTCCTTGATACATTGGGATTCCTACGCCTTCTTCATTGAAACTCTCTCCACTAGGTGATTGTCCCATTATAAATTCAAATTCATCCCCCAACTTTCCTTCCTCCCAATATTCTTTTGCCTCTTCGATGAACCATTGTCTGAACAATGTTTCCGCCATTGCTTCGAGGGTTTTATTCTCACGATGCAATAAATCTATTTTGTCGTCTAAGGAAGAGAGAATAGAGGCAATGCGAATTTGCTCTGGGAGCGGAGGGAGATGTCAATATCATTTATTATTGGTATTGTCAAACTTGGCACTGCAGAACCAACATTTAGGTTCTCAAAATCAACAAGCGTTAATTGATAATATAAAAATTTAGGAAAGACTTTTGTTGTATCAATCTCACTATAAAACATTGTGTCAACCGTCCAAAACGCTTTTTCCCTATAAAAAATATTGTTCAAGGATCCTTTACGTGGAATTAATATTGATTCTTTGTCATATAAGAAATTATCAGCATAACGCATGATTCCACCACTGCCATATACTGGATATAAACCATCTTTTAAAGCTTTATGATCTTTACCATATTTAACAGTAATTACTTCTCCCAATTTATATTCTTTCCATTCGGTCATAGGTTAATCTTTTTTACGATTTTTGATGTCAACTTCTAATGCAGATAATTCATCATTGTCCATTTTGTCGGCTTGTTGGGCTGCAAATAGTTTTCTGCGAGAATTAAATTCTTCATAAACTCTATCAACTATGTTTTCCATCTGTTTATTAGAAATTGAACCTGCATTTTTCAGAACATCTTTATTCTGGAAACTAAGCAGTGCATCGACATTATTACGCCAATAGTTCAATGTCAGGTCTTTACGTTCCTTTACTCTCAGTTCTGCCGAGTCTAGAAACAGAACTGTTAATCTATTCAACATGTCTATTTCATCATCTTTAAGATAATTCTTAGCCGTATAAATATCTTGTTTACGCACTACAGCTCCTTTCCACGAGGTCAAAGCCATATTAGGTTGTGAGGCATCGGCACGGCTAACTATGAGTTCTGCTGCTGTTTGATGTGTAACGGCATAAATCAACTTATTCTGAGTTTCGGCAAAAAACATTTGAGTAAGCTTGTCGGTCTTGTCATAATCACTACTCAATGCCAACAAATCACGGACTTTTTGGTAGAAACGTTTTTCGCTGGCACGAATGTCGCGAATACGTTCCAACAACTCATCAAAATAATCTGGTCGTCCATCAGGATTTTTCAAACGCTCATCGTCAATCACAAATCCTTTTACCATATATTCTTTCAGATTTCGGTTTGCCCAAATTCTGAATTGAGTACCTCGTTTACTTCTCACCCTGAATCCTATCGCCAAAATCATATCAAGCGAATAGAAAGTAACATTATAATCTTTACCATCAGAGGCAGTTATTAAGTATTCCTTAATAACTGAATTTTGACGTAATTCTCCTTCTTTCAATATGTTAGATATATGCATACTGATATTAGGTATAGAGGTGTCAAAAAGTTCAGCCAACTGGTTTTGGTTCATCCAGATGTTGCCGTCCTTGGCATATAAAACTACTTTTGCCTTTCCGTCGTCGGTGTTATATATAATGATATTATTTTCTTCCATATTATTATTCCGCTCGTTCATGGTTTATTTATTTGATATTCTCTTCTATCAATCGTTTTAGCTCTTCCTTACTTGGTAAATAGGTTTGATATTTACTTGCAAATATTTGGTTGTTGTCTTTCGGTAAAGTAATTTCTACCATTGCATCACTTTTATCCGTGCATAGCAAAATGCCGATGGTCGGATTTTCATCCTCTGTCTTTACGAAACGGTCGTAATAATTTACATACATCTGCATCTGTCCCAAGTCTTGGTGTTTCAAGGTTCCTCGTTTCAAATCAATTAAAACAAAAGCCCTTAACAATCTATTGTAAAACACCAAGTCTACCCTAAAATGTTGCTCGTCAAAGGTAAATCTGACTTGTCTTCCAACAAAGGCAAAACCTTTTCCTAACTCTAATAAAAAAGTTTGCAGATGATCTATCAACCGTTGTTCTAATTCACTTTCACTATACTGCGGTAGTTCTTTTAACCCAAGAAACTCCAATACGTAAGGGTCTTTGACAACATCTTCCGGCTTTTCTATGATTTGTCCTTTATTCGCTAATGCTTTTACTTCTTCTTTATCACGACTAAGAACCAAACGTTCATACAGTGAACTGTCAAATTGTCGTTGTAATTCTCGCAAACTCCAATTGTTTTCAGTTGCTTCAATTTCATAAAATTTTCGTTCGTCAGGGTTCTCAATTCGCATAAGTTTAAGATAATGAGACCAGCTGAGGGTGAAGTGTAAATCTGTAGACTTAGAATTCCGCAAAGGTGTTGCGGAATTTACATCTTCAACAGAGTTAGATGATTTTATCTGCAAATTCTTAGAATTCCGCAAAGGTGTTGCGGAATTTGAATATATCAGATAAAACTTTCTCATTCTTTCAAGATTATCCACAGAATATCCTTTCCCAAACTTAGAGACTAAATGTTTAGAAATGTTTTTCAATGTTTCTTTTCCGTAGCTTGCATAGGTAATTCCCTTCTGTTCATCTTCCACAATCATACGCCCTATTTCGTAATAGGTATAAACCATTGCCGTATTGACAGCAACGACAGCACGTTTTTTTGCTTCTGTTATAAGTTGTTCTATTCTTTCAACTAAATCTGTTCTCACTAACTCGCTCATAACCTTAATTTATTTTTATCTTCTCCAAATTCTCCAATATCAGTTTGTTCAATCTCTCTTCTTCTTTCAATTGTTCTTCAAATTCGGCTTTCAATGCTGCAAAACGTTCAGCGAAGTTGAAGTCGTCTTCCTCTTCCGGCAATCCAACATATCGTCCTGGCGTCAAGACATAATCCAATTCTTCAACCTTAGCAATAGATACCGAGGCGCAGAAACCTGGCTCATCGTGATAGTTGCCATTTTTGTTTCTCCATTGATGATATGTGTCTGCAATAAGCTGAATGTCTTCAGCACTGAACTCACGAGTACGACGGTTTATCAGATGTCCTAAGTTACGAGCGTCGATGAAAAGTATCTCGCCTCCGCGTTCACGGAATCTGTCGGTCTCATTACGGTTACGACTGAGAAACCACAATGACGCAGGTATCTGAGTGTTGAGGAACAATTTTGCAGGCAGATTTACGATACAATCTACCAAACCTGCTTTCACCAATTCCTTGCGTATCTCGCCTTCGCCACCGCTTTTCGATGTCAGAGCTCCTTTCGCCAAGACAAAACCCGCCTGTCCGTTTGGCGCAAGATGATAGATGAAATGCTGAATCCAAGCGAAGTTAGCGTTACTTGTAGGAGGTGTTCCATATTTCCAACGGCCGTCAGAGCGAAGCAAGTCGCCGCTCCAGTCGCTATCGTTAAACGGAGGATTGGCTATCACATAATCCACTTTCACATCACGATGAGCATCGTTCAAGAAAGAGCCTTCAGTGTTCCACTTCACCTGAGAAGCATCGATGCCGCGAATGGCGAGATTCATCTTACAAAGTCGCCATGTGGTCTGGTTGCTTTCCTGTCCGTAAATAGAAATGTCGTTTATGATACCTTGATGTTCTTTTACGAATTTCTCGCTCTGCACGAACATACCGCCAGAACCGCAGCAAGGGTCGAGGACGCGTCCTCTATAAGGTTCCAACATATTGACAAGAAGTTCAACGACACTACGAGGCGTATAGAACTGACCGCCTTTCTTGCCTT
The DNA here is from genome assembly GCA_015061185.1 of Bacteroidales bacterium. GTDB lineage: Bacteria > Bacteroidota > Bacteroidia > Bacteroidales > Paludibacteraceae > UBA1181. Next base: position 39,719 of record SUWZ01000002.1, on the reverse strand, counting down.
CCGCCAAAGCGAACTCGCCTAAGAAATATTCGAAGACATGTCCCAAAAGGTCGGCACTGTTTGTGTTTGTATTTAAGGTGCTGTTGCCGATAAGGTCGATGAGTTCACCCAGACTTGTAGGGTCGAGGTTAGGACGTGCGAAGACTTTCGGCAGAACGCCTTTTAATATGGCGTTTTCCTTCTCGATAGCGTCCATTGCATCGTCTATGAACTTGCCAATCTTAGGATCTTTAGCATTTGCCACCAAATTGCTCCATCGCGCTACCAACGGAACATAAAACACATTCTCCGCCTTGTACTCTTCACGATCTTCCGGATCGGCACCAAGTTCTACTTCTTTTTGCAGACGAGCATAAAGTTCCTCGAAAGAAACAGATATATATTTCAAGAAGATAAGTCCCAAAACCACATGTTTGTATTCAGCAGCATCAATGTTCTTGCGCAATTTATCAGCAGCTTTCCATAACTGTTTTTCCAAGGGTTCTTCTATAATTTTCTTTTTTGCCATTATTTAAATATTAAACTTAAATACAACCAATTATTTTATAGACAATATGCTACAATAAATTTGCGATAAAGTTAATCAAAAGCATTTACCTAACGAAATAATCACTACAAAAATAAACATAACCATAGAGAAAATCGAGTCTAAATCGGTTTATGGAAACATAGTGGCAGGATCACCCTCCGGTCGCATGGTTCCTAGCCTATCTAAGGCAGAATCTCTTTCATCGAAGTCACCCAACTTCTTTTAGAATAACTTTTTGACAAATCTGGTAGATTTTCATTTTCACCTTTTATCAAAGCTTCCTTTTTCTTTCTGCTCCAACCTTGAACTTGTTTTTCTTTTTGGAAAATAGTCCACTATTAACTTCAAAAGAATAATAAAAATAATCTTAAAAATCACTCTCAAATAGGATCGAAATTAAATTTAAACAACTTCTAAGATTACTTTACAATTCTTTTCTATTAAAAAATACAGTTTTCAACGAGCAGGAATAAGAGATTTTATTTTCAAAATATTTAAATCAATATTTAATAAATAACCTATCCTCTCTTCAAATAGCTTCTATCTATAGTTATTTTCAACAAATTAATTTTTTTTCTAAAAAAAACTATAAAAAAAATTTGCCAATTAAAATAATCATTATATATTTGCAATGAAATCATATTTGTAATGATTACAATTTTAAAAATTAGAGTATGAATACAAAAGATTATTTAATAACGCATAATATAAAACCATCGATGCAACGGATCGCAATTATGGATTATTTAATAAACCATAAAACGCATCCAACAGCAGATGAGATATTTGTGGACTTAAATAAACTCTATCCTACTCTATCCAAAACAACGATATACAACACATTGAAACTTTTCACCGAAAACGGAGCAGTATTGACGCTGAATATAGATGAAAAAAATGTGAGATTTGATGGAGACACAAGTAATCATGCACACATGCAATGCACGCGATGTGGGAAAGTATATGATTTAAATATAATATCCGATGCAGAAATTGAGGTAGCCAACCACGAGATCGTTGAAACTCAAATAATTATGAAAGGGTATTGTGAAAAATGCAGAAATATAAATAACAATTAATAATAACATTAAAAAATTAAAATTATGGCTAAATTTATTTGTACAGTATGTGGCTACGTACACGAAGGAGACGCAGCACCAGAAAAATGTCCACAATGTAAAGTTCCTGCTAACAAATTCAAAGCAATGGAAGAGGGCGACAAACTAACATTTGTTACAGAACACGAAATTGGCGTTGCCAAAGGTTGTGATGATGAAATGATCGCAGATTTAAATGCTCACTTCATGGGAGAATGCACAGAGGTTGGAATGTACTTAGCAATGAGCAGACAAGCGGACAGAGAGGGATATCCTGAAATTGCCGAGGCATTCAAAAGATACGCATGGGAAGAAGCAGAACATGCTGCTAAATTTGCAGAACTATTGGGAGATGTTGTTTGGGATACCAAGACCAATCTTGAAAAAAGAAAGAATGCAGAATCCGGCGCATGTGAAGATAAAATGAGAATTGCCAAACGTGCTAAAGAGTTGAATTTGGATGCAATTCATGATACAGTACATGAAATGGCTAAAGATGAAGCAAGACACGGAAAAGGTTTTGAAGGATTGTTTAATAGATATTTCAAATAAAACCTTAATGAGAAGGTAAATAATAGTTACAACAAACAAATTGAATAGACAATAAATAAATTAATGTTACTAATTAAGTCTAAATAGAAAAAAAATAGTAAATTTGTCGTTGATACTAAAAACTCAAAGAGGTTTTGTAAAATTAGATTTTGCATAACCTCTTTTTATTTAGAGTAGATAATCTATAAAAAAGAAATAAAATGAGTACTACAATCAAACCTATCATTTTAAAAGACCGTCAATTAGATTTATTTGAAGGTCAATATCCTATTCCGGACGGAATAACTTACAATTCATATATTATTGAAGATGAAAAAATGACATTGCTAGATACCGGAGACGGCCATTTCGTGAAAGAATGGATTGCAGAAGTAAAACAAATATGCAATGATAGGAAATTGGATTATCTCATCATATCCCATATCGAGCCTGACCATTCAGGATGTATCAAAGAGCTAACAGATTTATATCCTGAAATAACACTAGTTGGAAATGATAAAACATTCACCTACTTAAATCAATTCTACGAAATCTCTGACGGAGTAAAAAAATTGATAGTAAAAGATGGCGATCAATTATGCATAGGGAACCATACATTTACATTTATTTTTGCTCCAATGATACATTGGCCGGAAGTAATGATGAGTTATGAAGAGAGTGAACAAATTTTGTTTAGTGCTGACGCATTCGGAAAATTCGGCATAAAAGATGAATACAAAGAAGATTGGACTGAAGAAGCTAGAAGATATTACATAAATATCTGCGGGAAATATGGCATGCAAGTACAAAAAACATTGTCAAAAATTTTGCAACCAATAAAAGCAATTTATCCTCTACATGGTCCTTTACTGACGGAAGAAACAGAATTTTACATTAACAAGTACAACATTTGGAGTAAATATGCGGCTGAAAAGGAAGGAATTTTCATTGCATATGCCTCAATTCATGGAAATACACGTAAAGTAGCAGAAAAAGTAGGAGAAATATTATCCGATGAACTTAAACAAGATGTTAAAATATGCGATTTAACAAGAACAGATCTTTCAGAAGCTGTAAGTTTAGCTTTTAAATACAACAAAATGATCTTAGCAAGTTCTACATACGACGGTGGAATATTTACTCCTATGGAGGATTTTCTAACTAGATTAAAGAAAAAAAGTTATCAAAATCGCATGGTAGGATTAATAGAAAACGGGACATGGGCAGCACAATCAGGAAAATTAATGAATGCACAACTTGAGCAAATGAAAAACATTTCTGTCTGTTCAACCATTGTTTCGATAAAATCAGCCATGAAAGAAGGAGATAAAGAAAATTTAAGAACACTAGCAAAAGAAATAATCAAATGAAATACATAGGAGCACATGTCAGCGCATCAGGAGGTGTAGAAAATGCACCTCTTAATGCTTCAAAAATAGGAGCAAACACATTTGCATTATTTACAAAAAATCAAAGACAATGGGTGTCTGCTCCCCTATCTGAGAAAAATATTAAAAAATTTAAAGAAAATTGCAACGAATTAGGGTTTTCTTTTGATAAGATATTGCCACACGATAGCTATTTGATAAATTTAGGTCATCCACAAGAGGAGGGTTTAGAGAAATCGAAAAAAGCATTTTTAGATGAGATGCAACGTTGTGAACAATTGGGGCTTAAGTTACTAAATTTTCATCCAGGTTCAACATTGAAAGAGATTTCGACAGAAGAATGTTTAACACGAATAGCCTCCTCAATAAATTGGGCTTTAGCTCAAACAGAAGGAGTTACAGCTGTAATTGAAAACACTGCAGGACAAGGTAGTAACGTAGGGAATCGCTTTGAAGAGATTAAATACATCATAGACAGAATTGAGGACAAAAATCGCATAGGGGTCTGCATTGACACTTGCCATGCGTTAGCAGCAGGATATGACCTACAAACACCGGAAGCGTGCGAAAAGACATTTGAAGAATTTGATCGAATAATCGGTATAAACTACCTAAAAGGGATGCATATCAACGATTCTAAAAAAGGACTTTCCTCTCGGGTAGATAGACACGAAAATATTGGATTAGGAACTATAGGAGAAGAGTCTTTCCAATGGATAATGTCTAACAAAATTTTCGACGAAATTCCTTTGATTTTAGAAACTCCGGATGAAACCATGTGGGGAGAAGAGATTAATCGTTTAAAAAGTTATATCTAAAATAAAGAAACAATAAAGGCTACTTTAAAACCTCTTCAAAAAACAGAAGTTTTAAAAAGTAGCCTTTAAATATAAAAAAATCAGTTCCTAAAATTTGAATGTAACACCTCCACCAAAGTTAGAGATATTTCCATCATTCCAATCGGAACCGAAATCAATTTTCACGCCAAAGAAATCTGTGAAATAATATTTAACACCTGCGAAGATACCCCCTGCATAGTTACAATCAGAGAAATCCCAATGAGCATGACTTTTAGTTGAATTAAAAATATTAACTCCATTAGCAATACCCATATAAACATCTAAATTCCTAACAAACTCCCAGTGGAAAGCAGCTCTAATTAAGATAGAATTTTGCAACATTCCACGTTTTGATTCATCACCTGCATAATGATTAATACTATAAATAAAACCTAGATCGACACCACCATTATTACCGAATGTTTTTGTTTTAGCAAAACCGGAAGCTATACCCCAATTTGCATCAAAAGAGAAAGTTGGAATAGTGCTATTCACATGTTCACCCCCTTGATAATAATTAATAGGCGGTACACCAATCATAATTCCCATATTACAACCTCCTTTTTCAACAACGGCAATCTCTTTCACCTTAGCTCCACTAGATTTTGAAGAAGAACCTTCATTGGTAGCTGAAAATAAGTTCATTGATACTAATGCCATAGTCAGCATTAAAAATAATCTTTTCATAAAAATTTTTATTGTTGGTTAATTTCCTACAAAGATATAATAAAATAGAGTTTTTCAACATAAAATAGATAGATTTTCTATTGTTTTAATAAAAAATCCATTATAAAATTTTGAAACAACGTAGATACAAAAAAGAGGACTACATTAGAAAAAACTAACATAGTCCTCTTGATAAATTATTTAATAACTACTATTTAGTACTAAATTACGATTAGAAATTGAATGTTACACCACCTGCAAATGGAGGCATGTTATTTTCTCCACCAATCCAATCTCCTGAGTATTCGATTCTAACACCAAAAGCATTAGTAAACATCCATTTTGCACCTACGTACATACCAAAGATACCATCAGCATAAATATCAGAATCGTCATCTAAACCGTCCCAACCTTCTGAAATAGCTAAACCACCTTGAAAACCTGCATATACATCTAATTTCTTCACAAACTCCCAGTGGAAACCAGAACGAACAGCAACAGGAATAGACCAACCTGCATCATTATCATCGTTAGTTCCGTAATCGTAGAAACATAGATTAGCGTAAAAACCTAAATCAATAGCACCATTCTCTCCGAAAGTTTTAGTTTTAGCAAGACCATCAACCAATCCCCACATACCATCAATCGAAACTGTAGGCATAACGGCATTACCTGAATAAGGAGGAATACCAACCATAAGACCCAAAGAGAAATTTCCCTTGTTTGCAAATTGAATCTTTTCAACATTTGATGCACTTACAGAAACTGCTGTAAAACATGCAACAACGAATAATAAAATTTTCTTCATAACTTTTTCTTTTTATTAAAAACTGCGCAAAGGTACATTATTTTTGCAAACGAACTACAAAATAGGAATTATATATTATGAAAATTTTAGTTTTTTTTAGAATTCAAACCGATTTAACAGAAGATATCTTAAGGAAGCACAAAACCACATTGCTCACAAATAGGCTCTATAGCAATCCCTTTTTGAAATCCTTCTAAAATAGATTTTGCTCTTTCACTATTTATAATTTCAAAAAAATCTTGTTCAAAGACATTTCCGAGTGCCATATCTGCGTCTGCATCTAAACAACAAGGTACTACTGTACCATCTACTAAGATAGCAACATGATCTTTCAAAGCATAACATTTACGAAACTTTCGATTCACCTCAGACTCCCCAGGCCAAGAAAATCTGGATGACCTTTGTAAATAAACGTGGTCAAATAATTTCTGATTTCTTAAATCGGGCAATAAATCAATGTTCCAAAATTGTTTTATAAATGACTCGCACAAAAGATTGTATCTCTCAGCTTTTTCTGCGCCCTGATTCCAAAGTCGAAAAGAGAAATAAGCATCAGCAGATTTAATTTTAGCAAATTCAAAAACAGAGGTCCAATACCTCTCCCACTCCTTCTCGGGAAGATTCTCTTCTACATCATGCAAAGAGATATTAAATTGACGAATGTTAGCATTTTGCAACCAATCTGAATTTCTTTTTATTAAAGACCCATTTGTAGTGAGATTAACAAAAAAATTCATTTCATGAGCAATATTCAATAACGTTTGAATATTAGGATGAAGAAGCGGTTCACCAAGCACATGAAGGTAGATGTAATTAGTAAAAGGTTTAATAGAAAAAAGTATCGCCGAAAACTCTTCCGGCGATACAAATCTCTTTATTCTATTAGATTTAAAACAAAAACTACAAGAGAAATTACAACAATTAGTTATCTCAACATAGATTTTCTTAAACCTCATAAATCAATACAACAAGTAGGTTATTATGGATTATACTCCAATACACCTGTGTTATAAACTTTCTTCAAATATTTCCAATATTGGAATTTATAACCGACTGAGATACCGAAACCAGTAGTTTTGGATGTTGTAAAACCTTGTGCAAAATAAGCACCGGCAAACAAACCGCTCGCAAACTTTTGGAATTCGTAGTTAACTTTAACATTCAATCCCCAATCGAATTCGTCAAAGCCGTTAGGACCGAAAGTGTCACCTTCATCTCCACTACCACCTACAGCACCTGCAAAATATGGTCCCACACCTGGAGACAACTGTCCTGGACCAACATTGAGAATATTGTAATACACAATAAGAGGAATCTTTATAAAAAGAGCTGTATACTTAGATTCCTTAACTTCAAAGGATTCAGTAACTTTAGCAACCTTTGAACCTTCGAAAGTAAACAACAATTCAGGTTGAATAGACCACTTGTCATTGATTACCATATCAGCCAACGCACCAACATGAAATCCTGGTGTAAAACCAGCATCTTCAAATTTAGAGAAAGTGGTAGGAGTAATACCCTCCTTAGTTTCCGAATTATAATCTGGTAAAAAACCATCTCCATTCCATTTCGTCATATTAAAACCACCTAATACACCGAAACGCAACTTAACTTCTTTTTGAGCAGACAATGAAAAGGCACAAAGCATCATTGCTGCGAGCATGAACACTATTTTTTTCATTTTTCTAACTTATATTAGACTTTTTAGAATCCCGGAACTTCCCGAAATACAACTTTTGCGCAAAGTTATTTAAATTTTCTTAATTTCAAAATACAAATTAAAAATTAACACGTTTTTTTTACTTTTCGACATTAAGAGTGTAAAAAGAACAATAATAAATCGTCATGTAACTCCATCATATCATGATACAGACAATTTGCTCCCGCTTGCAATAGTTCTTCATCCTTTAATATCCCGGTATTGACAGCAATTGTAAAAATACCTGCCGCAACAGCAGATTTAACACCTAAAGGGGCATTTTCTATCACAATCGCCTGCTCTGCCGATAATCCTCCTTTTTGAAGTGCCATCAAATAGGGTTCTGGATCCGGTTTTCCTTTTTTAACATCGTAAGCTGTTACCATTTTATCCTTTTGAAAAACAGATGGGAAAGAGTGTTCCAACTTATTCAAAAGAGATTTTTGACCTGAACCAGTTACAAGAAAAATATCCTTGTTATTTTGTTGAATCAATTGCAAAACCTTATCAACGTTGGGTATAGGATATGAAGGACCTAAACTTTCGAAATAGGCAGCTTTCTCAGCATAAATTTGTTCGCACTCCTCTATAGTAGCAGAACGAAAAAGTTGACTATTAAAAATTTCATTAATTGTAGAAGCACCCGTCATTCCTTCTCTCATATATGCCTCGTACTCATTAAAATCCAATCCTAAAGAAAGAAAAGAGTGCACCCACGCCTCGGCATGTTTTGGCATCGAATCAAACAAGACCCCATCCATATCAAACAAAAAAGCCTTTATATCAGAGGAAATAATATTCTGTTTAGAAATCATCATGGTCTTATATAATTAAGGTAATTTCTAAAAAGTCGTTTCGACTGTTTTGGAATCAAATTTAACTATTATCTTAAAATTCTGACTACCATACACCCTCGCATGGTAGTCAGAAGAATATCTCGATAGAAAATCTGTTAGAATGAATAAGCTACGCCCAAAGAAGTTGTTTCCCAGAATTGAACTTTAGCATGAGGCAAACCAAAATTTTTATCCTCTAACACTTTTGTTTCTGCATTGTCATACTTCAATTGAGTCTTGACAGAAAGGTTTACATATTTAGAAATCTTGAACAATAGTTCCAATTTCCATTTAACATACCAACCATGAATATCATGATATTTGATAGATTCATCGTCAACAAAGTTTTCACTTGAATAATCTTGTGTTCCATACCAATCTACATACTCATCAGTCAAAGCTTGCACTGCCTTATTATAGGCATAAAAACCTTCTACAGTACTAAAGAAATGCATCCACTCCGTAACATCGAAATCTGATTTTAATTTAAAGTAAGCACCTAATTCAGCTCTAAACTTTTCATATTCTCCTGTAGTTGGATTCAACTCCATACTATAGTTAGGAGCTAACAACTCATTTCTACAGAAAGTAAAACGAGCAGTAATAGGCGAAAGAAATGCCGAAAAATACTTATTTGGTATATACTCCATACCTAAAGAAACTTTCAAATAACCGGGAGCAAAAAATTCCGAGATTGCAACAGCAGAATCTTGACCATTAACATCTTCTACATAATTATACCCTTTAGAAAATTGAGTTTCTAAATTAGCAAATGCAGAAACATACCAATATTTTGAAACTTTGTAACCATACTTAGTATTTAGGATGAATTCATCCATATTTTTTCTAATTAAATCTTCACCGGTAAATTCAGACGAATAGATAAATCCATACTTAGCAGACAAAGAGTTTTCCCATAAAACTTTATTACGAACGTAATTTGCATTCAAATTTAAAAACGCATCCAAAGAGACACTTGCACCTGTACCATCAGTACAATAGTCATTAAAGTAAGCTTGATTTGCGTTTATTCCAAAGCTTCCAGGAAACTTCCAAACAGCACTATCTTTTGCTAATTCTGCAATTTCCCCTTTCTCTAATGTTGTTGCATCTGAAACAATTGCACTTGGGTCAGCAAATACATTTGCAGAGACCAATGCTAAAATCGCTGTAAAAATTTTCTTTTTCATATTTAGTTTAAAATGTTATATAATTTCTATTTTTTTAGTGCAAAAGTAACAAAAAGCTACTTTATCTTGCAAGAAAAATAAGAATTATATTTTAAGACAACAAGTAGAAAATATTACAAGTAAATTACTATCTTAGCGCACAAAACTATTATTAGCATCGATATGAAAAAGACAAATTATTCAAAAATTCTTATTACACTAATACTTTTTATCGTAAATTTACTTAACCTATTCGCATTAGATTCCAATGCACCGTATTACTTATTCCATTCAAGTGGGATGGCAGTATCATCCTCCTCTGACAGACCCAAATTAGCTGATTTTGATGCGTCTGAATCGCAGCAGTTTATATTAATCAAATCCGGATCATATTTCATAATTAAAAGTATGTCCTCAAACCTAAATATCGCTAAAACAGGAACTTGGGATACCGAATTTTCCACCTCCACCGGCAATGTAGCCAAGTTTACCATCGAAAGTTGCGGAGGAGAATACATCAAACTGAAATGCGCAGACAATAATCTATATTTAGGAACAGACGCTACAGATAACGGAAGCTCTTTATATTCAGACAAAAACGGAAAAGAGACCTTGCACTTTTGGTATTTGAGGGAAGCATCAAACAACGAAATCATCACAGATGGATTAGAGAACGCAATCGAAAGAGCCGAACAAAAATTGTCGCAAACAAAAGAGGGCAACAAGGAGGGCGAATTTTCTACTGAGGTGCGAAAGAAACTTCAGATAGCAATTAAAGAAGCTCAATCTGTACTTCAAACCCCTATTACTCAATCAGATGTCATTGATGCCACTCAGATTTTGACAAGTGCAACAAACGACTATATCTCTCAACGCAATTTACCTTTCGTTGTCGGAGAAAAATATTACATCATGCACGCAAGCAATCGTTTCTTGGCCAACGTCAACAACTCCGTTCAGATAAAAAACCGAGACAATTCCACCGCACAACAATTTGTATTCGAAGAGGCTTCTAATGGAACATATAGCATAAAAAATATGCAGTCCGGCACCTACCTGACCTCATCAGGAGAGTACAGTGTAGCCTTTATGCAGGCTCCTAATTCCAGCACAGCACGATTTAAAATTGCCTACGCGCCCAACGAAGATTTGTATGTCCGTTTTCAAGTGGCGGAAGACAATCAATTTATCGGAACAGACGGAACATCGGACGGCAAAGGTGTTTATAGCGACAAAAGTGGCAATGACGGAAAGCACTATTGGCACTTGATACGGGTGGATGCGCCCTCTAATCAACCATATACAAATTTCAGGAATGGTAGTTCTGCGCTACGATTAGGAATGAATTGGTATGACGAAGGAGGAAAGCACATCAACGTACATGGAGGTTGTGTACTGTACGAAGACGGCACGTATTATTGGTTTGGAGAAAATTATCGTCCATCACCCGTAAAAAGCAACGGAATAGGCTGCTACACATCAAAAGATATGTATAATTGGAAATTTGAATGTATGGCATGGGAATGTCCTGAAGAGCCATTAAGAAGCGACTATCAAGACATGAATTACGGTCGCACCTTAGAGCGTCCCAAAGTGATGTATTGTCCCAATACAGGAAAGTATGTGATGTGGGTGCATTGGGAGAATGGTTCGGGCTATGCAGCATCAAGAGTCGCTATTCTTTGGGCAGACAAAATCACAGGTCCTTATAATTTTGTCAAGACTCAACGCCCGCGAGGTGATGAGCAACCCTCCGGCTCTCGCGACCAGACTTTAATGTTCGACCCCGACTACAATGTGGCGTTCCACTTTGGTTCTGCTGAAGAGAACATGACAATGCACGGAACTCTGTTGCGAGACGATTATTTGGAGTTGACCAACACATGGGAAAGAATATTTGTCAAAAAACAGTATGAGGCTCCGGCCATTTTCAAATATCATAAACGATTTGTAGCCATCTCATCAGGCTGTACAGGCTGGGATCCCAATCCAGCGCATAGCTCCTACTCACAAATGCCACTGTCGGGCTGGGAGGATAGCGGAAATCCATGCGTGGATGCCAACAACAAGACTACCTACTGTTCGCAAAGCAACTTTGTCTTTAAAGTGCCGAACAAATACGACGCCTACATCTACATGGGCGACCGTTGGAAGGGCGGCGACTATTTCAACGATGCAAACGTTGGAGAGTCTTGGCACATTTGGCTACCTATAGATATGCGCACAGGATACCCTATCATTCGCTTCTACTCAGAGTGGGATTTAAGTCTTTTTGACAAATTGAACCGCTATCGTAGAGTAGAAAATTTTGAAGAAGGGAAAGAGTATCTTCTGCTCTCTAAAAACGCCAACAAGATTCTCTCTTTGAAAGATGAAAAATTGCTATTAGCAGAAGATGACGAAAACATCAACCTCTCTTTCAGAATCACAACAGCAGATGGTTATTATGTCCTAACAGATGTTGCGAGCGGAAAAGTTTTGGACGGAACAGACGGAAAACTGACCTTGTCAGACTCTGTCGGTGGCTATGCGCAACAATGGAAAATTGTCTCATCCAACACATCTGACGGATACTACTACTTTTATCCGCGCAGCAACGAAAACGAAGCCATAACCAATTATAGCGCATCACCAACCTCAAACGGAATTGTAGGTTTAAACAAGGCTGAGAAGTTGCCGGCATGTCAGTTCGCATTCTGTTTCGACTCTAAAAAGCATAAATACCAAGCCATTAGCGACGAGTCGGACGGCAGCTATCAGAAGTGGATAGAAGCCAAAGGGTATAAACAGGTAGAAACGGAGACTACAACTTGCGACAAAATCAAAAGCAATGCTTCAACTCTTAGAATATACAATATAGAGGACGGTATAACCATACATAGCGACATATCACAAACCATTTGTTTGACAGATGTGCAAGGAAGGGTTTTACATCATTTTTCGCTAAGAGGAGGATGTGCTGAGGCTATAAGCTTGGAAACCGGAGTTTACATAGTAAATGGTAGAAAAATTATAGTTAAGCCTTAAACAAAAATTCAAAACTAATTAAACATTTAAAAATCAACGCTCTACATTATTTTATTTACATATTTTAACTAAATTCGTTCAGTCACACTGACGGAATTAACGTAAATTCATTCAATCTCACTGACGGAATTAATGTAAATTCGTTCAATCTCACTGACGGAATTAACGTAAATTCATTCAGTCGCACTGACGGAATTAATGTAAATTCATTCAGTCACACTGACGGAATTAACGTAAATTCGTTCAGTTAAACTGACGGAATTAATGTAAATTCGTTCAGTCATACTGACGGAATTAATGTAAATTAATTCAGTCACACTGACGGAATTAACGTAAATTCGTTCAATCAGACTGAAAAAAATTAGATTTTATATGATAAAAACAAGAAAATATATTACATTTGCAGAGAAACCAATTAAGATAAACACATGACAATCAAGAGAGAACTTAAAGTCCAAGTCGCCAAGAGGATTAAACCACAAAAAGTAATGCTCATTTATGGCCCACGCCGAGTAGGCAAAACACTTCTTCTCCGCGAAATATATAACGAATTCAGAGGAGAAAAGCTCCTATTAAATGGCGAAAGTTCAGACACAGTTCGCATGCTTGCAGACAGATCTATAAGCAACTACAAACATCTGTTTGGAGGTATAAGTTTGCTTGCTATAGACGAAGCGCAGCACATACCTGAAATTGGCATGAAATTAAAACTTATGGTTGATGAAATTCCCGGTTTAGCGATAATTGCAACCGGCTCCTCCTCTTTTGACCTACAGAATCAAGCAGGCGAGCCCTTGGTTGGAAGAAGCACACGCTTTATGCTCACACCATTTTCCATCAAAGAAATAAACAAGCAACAACCAACATTTAAGACAATCACCAATATCGACCAATACTTAGTGTATGGCTTTTATCCGGAGCTTACAACTATTGATTCTGGGGCTGAACAAGCCAGATATCTAACAGACATAGTTGACTCCTACCTTTTAAGGGACATTCTTGCTATTGACGGCGTGAAAAATGCGCAGAAGATGCATGACCTACTAAGATTAGTTGCGTATCAAGTTGGAAGCGAAGTCTCTACAGATGAGTTAGGCAAACAGCTCGGAGTTAGCCGAAACACAGCAGAGCGCTATCTCGATCTGCTGCAAAAAGTCTTTGTATTATACAGATTAGGGGGCTACTCTAAGAACCTGCGCAAAGAGGTGGTTAAGTCGTCCAAATGGTACTTTCAAGACAACGGAATCAGAAACGCAGTACTGAACGATTTCCGTCCATTTGCAGACCGGTCAAGCGAAGAGAGAGGAGCATTGTGGGAAAACTTTATCATCGGAGAGAGGATGAAGCGTAAACACAACAATCTGTCCAATATAAATCTATACTTTTGGCGGACATACGACCAGCAAGAGATAGACCTGATAGAGGAAGATGGTGATATCATCACGGCGTATGAGATAAAATCAGGGAAAAAGAACCCGAAGATACCAAAGGCATTCGCCAACGCCTACCCTGAGGCGGCTTACAACATCGTAAACAAAGATGTGTTTTGGGATTATGTGGTGTGATAGATATTTTATAATGATACCCTCCAATGTAACGGAAATTGGAGAGGAGGCATTTTTAGGTTGCTTTAATTTGACTTCTGTAACAAGTTTGAATATCGTTCCTCCAACAATATTTAAATCAAGTTTTGATTATATTGATGAAGACCTTAATATATACGTACCAGCTGAGAGTGTGGAAAAGGCGCAGCTACCGAAACGACCCATTTCGCACGTCCAATCTTTTCTACAACCCCGACAGCGACTTTTATGTCTGCCTGATGGGACAGAAAATGGAATTTATCCGACAGGGAAAGGGCTATACGGCAGGTGGTTACCAACAGACAGTCAGCATTTATAGGGCGACCAGATGCGAGGGATGTCCACTTCGGGGACAGTGTCATAAATCAAAACGCAACCGACAGATAGAGGTCAACCACACACTTGACGACTACAAAGCTAGAGTGAGAGAGTTGCTCACGAGCGAACAAGGACTGAGGCACAGGAACAACAGTCCGATAGAGCCCGAGGCGGTGTTTGGTCAAATCAAGGAATGCGGCAAGTTCAGGCGACTTAGACTCAAGGGGATGACTGGGGCGAAAATCGAATTCGGGCTGAAAGCCATTGCCCACAATCTGGGGAAACTTGCCAAGGCATGGGCAAAATCCTCTTTTTTATGCAAGTGTTTGTCTTCAAAACACAAAAAAGCGTTATACGAACCTCAAATTAAGCTATAACACAACGAAATTCTTTTACGAAACGAATGCCGCTTAAATCTTCCAAATTTGAACAAAAAAAAGAGGCTGTCCAACTTTTGTTGTTAGACAGCCTCGAGAAAAGTTCATTATCAAATGAAATTTTATGGAAATAGCCTATGAAGGTTGGCAATTCCTATAATGAAATCAGTCTGTATTATATTTCTCCATGACGTGTTTGAACTCTTTAGGTTTCTTCCCCATCTGCCGTCTTTCATTGTTAATACGAGAAACATAGTCGAAAAACTCCATCACACCAAACATGTTACCATTATCAGTAATAGCAATGCCAAGCATCTTGTCTTTGATGGCAGCATCAACCAGTACCTTTATACTGGCGCACCCATCATTTATTGAATAATGGGAGTGCACATTCAAATGTACGAATCTAAAAGCTTTCATGTTATGTCACTATTATTGTTTTTGTGCAAAGAAACCAAAGACCTCCGCCAACTGGTGGCAGAGGTCTAAGAAAATTGTTATTATTAACCCTAATTATACAATTGGGTCTATACAAAAGTCTCGACGCTTGCAGGTCTTACAGAATTTACCCATCCATACTTCGTCAAACTGGTTCATTGCTTGTTCGACAATTTCTGTGTCATCTGTAAGGATGCCAGCTTCAAAGTTTCTTTTATTATCCGTCTTCATACCGATACCGGCACCAGTAAGGTTTGCGCTACCGATATATACTTCTTTGCCATCGAAGACAAACATCTTGAAATGAACACGAGGACAAAGCACACGTTCCAAGCGGTCATAGAGCACTGGGTACTTGTCAAAATCCTCACGAAAGTTTGGACCAGGCTCTTTGGCATGAATAAGTCTTACCTCCACACCACGCCGAATGAGTTGGGCTATAAGAGCCAGAAATGGTTTCTTATCTTTGCCCACATCTACATATAAGTCTTTAATGTCGGCAGTGCCAATCCAAAGAGTATGCTTCACAGATTTCACCCGTGATAGCACTTCGGTGTAGTGGGCGGAGTTGGTGATGAAGGTGAGCATGAAGCAATATCTAAAAATGTTTATTATAATTGAAACAAGTATTTCATCATAAGATCCTTCGCAAACTTAGACTCTTGACCTATTTTCCCCTCGTCCCACTTATCATGATCTCGCATGGATTGCATCATATTTTGAAGTTTAATACTATATGTTTTTTTCTGTTCTCTATCTGTGCCAAAATTATGATACTTAGCAGCAGGTAAACTGTTAGAAAACTTCGAATTCATACTATTACTAACTAGACATAGATTACCAAAACTGTGTAGATGCTTGTCATCCATCACCTTGTTATCAATTGGGTGCTGAGGATAGAAATGTTCCACACTGGTGCGATAAGAAAACTCAAAATCTACTGTTTTCTGTTCTTTCCACAAAATATAATCATAGAAATTGAAGACAAAATTTTCTACTTTTTCACCTGCCATCGATGTGTCATCCACATTAATATTTGTCCAATCGATGTCATTTCCATTATTCTGAGGAACACCATTATTCTTGTAGATTATATCCTCGAACGAATAAATAGAATCTTCTGTAGCCAGGTATCTGTCAAGCATGTATGATTTCGCTAATGACCACAGATATTCCGAAAAGGCTTTACTTGTAGTGTCGGGGTTATTGTATACATAAAGGAGTACTGCATTAAGCCAATGCTTGTAGATTTGTGATGGTAATGAAACATGAAACATTGCCTGAAGCATCATCACATCTTTTTCGTAATTATCAACCTCTGTATCTTGTTTAGTGAAGGTACTACCATAATAAAGCTTGTCTTTAGAACTCTGTTTTAATTGCTTCAAACTCCATTTTTCAAGCTTACGTTTGATAACGAATTTATCAAAAAGATAGCGTGCCTTTAAAAGTTGCATTATAAATCTTTTGACAAATAGCTTTTTGTCTTGTTCTGATTCATAACAGGACTTAAAAATTGCAATCAGTTTTTTGTCATCAAGGACAATAACTTCATTTTGAGGACTCATTACTTTAAGAACATGCAAAAGAAAGTTAGAGAAACTGATTATTGTACCAAAACTTTCTGGCTGTTCTTGGTTCTTACCTTCCTCTTCCCATGGTTTTTCATAAGAAACATTATTTAAATCGTCATTAAACAGATCAATCAAACACTTCTCACCTTGATTCTGTTTCAACGGATTTTTTGATAAGGCAACCGAGATTTTGTCAAAATCATCTTCTACATTATCAATCTCATTTTCCCTAAAAAAGTAACCTCTGATAGTTTTGCTGAAATTCATCTGAACATAGCGTCCCATATTTGAACATGCATCCCAGATATAACTGAATGTATGCATATCTTCAGGTGAGTCTTTTAATGTTGACATTAATAAAGCTTTAACTATCTCGTGCTGCTCTAACTGTTCCCCGCGTGAATTCATTATTTCGAAATAGTGATTCAAGTCAGTATCGGCTGGTACCGCAACTCTTAATATTATAACCTTACGCAATAGGTATTTAATAAAGCTGTTGATATCCAAACACTTGTTTTTGCATACCTGTTCGATTATATGCCAAACTTTATTGTAAACAGTCATAATCTCCGTATTAATCTTGTCAGATTCTATAAGGGGATCATTATGCTTGAAGATACAATGAAGAGTTTCATTTGAACGTTCTCGATGGTCAAACGAAACGTTTATTCCTTTATACCAAGACATATCATAGCTACTATTATGAAGAATAGAACATGCCATTATTGTTATAGTAGTACTACGCTGCTGACCGTCAATCGTTTCATAATAGTTTCCATCTTTATGTGGGAAGACCACAAGTGTGCCTATGTAATAATTGTCACTTTCGTTTTCCTTTGCATAGTCCGCAATGTCCTGTATTAATTGAGTAACTTCGGGAATACTCCATGCATAGTTGCGTTGATAAATTGGAATACGGTATTCGGATTCCGACAATAGTTTTTGAATATTTAATGTACTTATAATGTCCATATGCATTTTATTGTCTATACAATTGTAAAAGTTCATCCTTACTCTCATCAATATTGGCAGCTATTTGATCTATCTGAAAAGTCGGGAGATTGATAATGTCGAATGGAGATTGTGCATCACGAATAATCTTAAACATTCTTCCGTTAATTGCGAAATTATCAATAGTAGCAAGTTTTACACTATAGTGAATAAGACGTAACTGATATACTTCCTTAAAAAGTTTCCACGCAACTTTGTCAATTTCAGCAAAACCGAAACGATCAATATAGTACAGGAGCATACTGTCAAATAATTCACGAGTATAAATATCACCTCTTCGATTTCGATTCGCATATGTGTTCAGGAAGTGTATAACTTTATATGCACTACGTTCATATGTTCCAAGAGACTTATACGTATCACAATCACTTATCTTTTTATATAACGAGCCATAGTATCTAATCATGTCAAAGAATCGACTTCCATTAATACATATTTGATCCAACTGAAATGGATATTCCATATTATTTTTATCTATCATTCTATCTTTATCTTCTATGTAATCATTGACGAAATAATGACAGATTATTTGCTGCATATAGAATGGATATTGCTTGGAGTTAAGCGAAATACCTTTGAACACGTCAATATCATCCTTTGTGAATTTATCACCAGAATATGTTTTTGACCATCGGTTAACACGATACATTGCTAGGAATAAATGTACTAAGAATTCAGAATTTTCATCTTGCCAATGCGTAATATTGTTCTTATCTCTCTCATTCAAATTCGGTATTTCTCGTAAATGAAAGGCCTTTAGAAGATCATGAGGTTCAAGATCCTTTCCTCGTGCATTCTGAGAATCAAAAAATTGAAAAGCTTCCGCTATCTTAGGAAGTTGAACAACAACAAACTGACAATTTTCAAGAAGAAATCCAAGCATTTCTTCGTCTAAGTCTTCTTTTCGTTCTCTTATGCAAGTCAGGTTTTCACGAACATGTGCAATAGATATTGGATTATTAAAGGTCGTTCGTTGCCAATAAATTTTAATTTTCTGCAAAAAGTCATCGTATGGCACCTCTTTAGGTGTACTATTCATTAAATTTTTAAATAAAACATAAAATATTAAAGACAAAGTTACTATACGTTGCTGACCATCAACAATATTATTTTCGTGGAGAACAAGAGTACCTAAACGATATTCCTTTTTATCTCGAAATGTAAGTAAGTCACTAATAAGTTGGTTTACATGTTTCGTATTCCACTTATAAGGGCGCTGATATTCAGGGATTTTTAAATGTTCAAAATGAATATCTTTTAGACATATTACATTAGAATGAAGTTCTGAAACTTTCATATTATCAGGTTCTGGAAGATGCTCAACTTTATTTAACATGACATTATTGTATACATCGTCATTCTTAAAGACATCTTCTGATGTTAATTCGTTTTCATCAACAAAAGACGAATCATTATTTTTTAAATAATCACTTACGATACTATCAATATATGGTATCATTTGAGATAATGCATCCGCAAGGTCAAGTTGGTCTTCTATATAATACTCATACCTTACGCGTCCTTGTTTCATACCAAACCATTTATGCCATTTATAGTCACCAGTGCCTGTGTATATATTTAAACGTAAGTATCTATAAAACAGATAATTAAAATCATTACTATTATACTCACTTTCTAGATGAAATTCGAGAAATCCATTAGTATATTCGTAATGTGCGATTTGTTCATTCACAAGAGTTGAAATCATAATATAACGATTTTCGTGTCGAGCGTTTGGATTTTCTTGACTACAAACGCGTCTATCTGGCCATCTTTTTTTTACAAATTTTTGAATAGCCTCTAAATTATCTAATGTCACTTGCATCATAATATCAAATCATATTATTTATTTACCAACTTTGATGTCAACAAGCCCCTATCCCAAGCTGTTATTTCCTCGCCAATATAAACATATTACCTATTATATCAAAATAAATAATGATTGTTTTAACAATATTTTTTTATATTTGTTTCCATTTTATCGGAAAATAGATTCTATAACGATATCGTTAATTTATAACACCCTCACCATCTTAGCCAAACAGTCCAATTTTCCATTGATATTTATTACCTTACCCCAATTCATAATTCCCTCACAGTATCTCCCTCGCTATCCATGCACAAGTCTCAGCGTCGGCAAGGGCGTGATGATGGTTTTCTAGGATGTAGCCACACTCTGCCGCTACGGTGTGAAGCTGATGGTTCTCCAGATATGGGAATGCTCGACGGGCTGCCCATAACGTGTCGTAGAATTCATAATCAGGATAGTCCATCTGGTAAACTTGGAACACGGCTTTCAAACAGCTCTCATCAAAATTTTTGTTGTGGGCGACGAGGGGGAATCCTTCTATCAGTGGCTCTACCTGCTCCCACACTTTGGGAAACACAGGCGCGTCGTCCGTATCCTCACAACATAATCCATGCACCTGGCTGCAACGGTAATTATAGTAGTTTGGCTCGGGCTGAATGAGCGAGTAAAACTGGTCGACAATCTCCCCGTCTCTCACAATCACAATTCCAACAGAGCAAACTGATGAGCGTTCATAATTGGCGGTCTCAAAATCGATCGCCGCAAAATCACTTAGTCCAACTCGGTAATCTTTCGGCTCGGATGCGTTGTGACGTCGTCCCTTATACCATCTGTTATTCATATCTTTCATAATTCAATCCTCCTTATAGCTGTCTGACATTCTTTTTATCTTTCCTGCAATCTCTTCTCTGAGCCACTGCGGCTCCAGCACTTCCACCTCTTCCCCGTTCTTCAAAATCTCCTGCTGGAAGTCAAACTCTGGACGGAGATTGAAGGTGAAAACACTGTACTCTTCGTTACGCTCAATCTCTTCCTGCGACTCGTGCATCTTCAGGTCACGGATGTAGTTGGCTTGTCCTGCTGATACTTTCAGCTTGACTGGTTGTATCTTCACAGACTGTTCTGCAATGATGCCAAAACAGCCGTCAAAGAAATCCTCTGCCGACCAGTCCTTTGGCATTTCAAAAGTCTCGTCTGTTGCATGAAGATATTTAATACGATCCAGGGAATAGATACGAGGGCCCTTTTCATAATAATAGGAATAGGTGCTGCGAGCAACCATGTACCAACGCTGACGGAATAGTTTAACACAATACGGCTGAACATCGAAGTTATATTCTTGATCTTTCCAATAGTTATAGTGGGTGATATTCAATACACGGTTTTCCTTCATCGCCTCAATGATGGTCTGGAGATATTCCTGTCCTGATGGCACATATTCCAATATGATACGGTCTTTGATGCTTTGGCTGTTTGCTAAAGCATTGCTGACACAGAACGTATTGTAGAGCCAGGAACGAAGTCCGTTCTTGCTAATATCCTCTTCATTCTCAATATAATAACGGTATTCGCCTCGTCCTTCATTGGCGATGTTGATACCGAACATATCCCAGATAACATAACGCCAGTTGTCGAAGGTACGTTTGGGAATATCCACACCTCTGCTGATGTCATAACGAAGCCAGAGTTCATTCAGTTCTTTGAATGAAATCTTCCGTCTGCGATAGATAGTCTCTATCACCCAGACATATTTGCTTATTAGGCTTTGTCCTCTATCGTTATTAATCATTTTAAATTGTTTTTCTGCAAAATTATACTGGGGGTGCGCCAAACTGTGGCAGAGGTTGGAGAAAATGTAGATTTTGTTAAAAATTCATCTACATTCAACCTTTAGGGACTTCTAAAGCTCGGAATTGTTCTTGAAGGTTCGTTATCTTTTCCATCAACTCGCCGAAAGTCAGAGGTTGCCCATAAATGAAGCTCTCCTTCATTTCGTTATATTTTCCTAATCTGCTGTACTACTGCATTCTCCATTGATTTTGTATATAAATTATGGTCGGAATGATAACAAATATTTCCGACCGAAAAGATACAAAATTTCTTTCATACTACAATACTTTAAGTATTGAAATTAAGTTTCATTGGCAAATAATAGCGTTTTTCTATCTGTATAGATGGCATTCATATATAAAGTGTGTCGCTTTTTACATTAGGGGGCAACAATGCCAGAAAAGATGACACCAAGTAAAATGCTATGCCCCAATCAATTCATTGCACACTTGTATGCTATTTGTGGTTCCAAAAAGTTAAAAACGTTAAATATTCGTCTTTTCCCCAATCTTTAGAATCTAGGTAATCACTTTTCTACCATTTAGTGCATAAATCATTGATATAAAGTGATTTGCAAATACTCAAAATGCAAGAAGCTTTGCAGCGTAACAGTTGCAAATACCACACTGCCAAATGTGAATCACTCCTTTGTTGAGGTCAATGAAAACATAACCATCTACGTCCCTGCCGAGAGTGTGGAAAAACACAAAGCCGCAGAGGGCTGGAGCGAGTTCAAAAATATCAAGGCGTTACCAGCTAAGTGATTTAATTATAAGCACAGAGTTAGAGGATTCAATGCACGTTTTCAAATCGGGCGTGTTTTTTGAAAAAAACATTAAATTTGCAAAATAAATTAAAATGGAAAAGATGAAGAAGGTTTTATTGGCAGTTATTTGCTCTGTTCTGACAAGCTTCGGAGCTGCAGCGTCTGACACATGGGTTGTGAACAGCGATGGTGATACCATATAACATGATTTTGATAAAAAAGAGAAAATTGTTACTCAACAATCCGCACCATAAATAATTTAAGTAATAGTAATAAATTATTAAAAACAATATCCTATATTTGTGATAGTAAAAACACCTTGCAGTAGCCATAATAAAGTTCACTCTACAAGGAAATACAAAATTAATTTATAGAACTTCAAGCAGATATAAAATGATGAAATACTTAGTAATATTCGGTAGTTTACTTTTACTTTTTTTGATTTGGAGAAAGAGAAACGAAAAACAACAGCCAAAGATTGGTGATGTAAACACTCGCGATGGAGTAGTTAAAAACAATTTGTTAATTGTTGAAAATGTTACCAGTGAGCAAGTATCAAAAGCCATAGAAAATATAAAGTCGAATGGTTATAAAATAGATTTTGAATATGAGATAA
Organism: Bacteroidales bacterium; assembly: GCA_015061185.1. Lineage (GTDB taxonomy): Bacteria > Bacteroidota > Bacteroidia > Bacteroidales > Paludibacteraceae > UBA1181. Next base: position 16,807 of record SUWZ01000002.1, on the reverse strand, counting down.
AGGATAATTGTCTATTTATAAACTATCCCCAAGGTATAGAATTCTATCCACTATGTTATATAGTAAACAGCATTCATTACGAATTTGAAAAGAACAAAGTCAGATGTTGGTGTACGACAGACAAAATTGATTGGGGAGGAAGTTCAGAGATTATGTTGTACATACATCCAAATACAGAAGAATATGACTGTATATATATTGCCACAGAATCCGGGAAATTTTACAAACAAGAATTTCACGGGTTCTCTTTATGTCTAAAAGAAGATAATCTAAAAATCCCATACGAAAATTGCATAAAGCAACTGTAATATAACATTTTCTGAGTTGAAATACCATTACACAAGCAATAAGAATAGATACTGAAGTTATAAAACTATGCGAATGCAATTCACCCCAAATGGCGGTAACCTAAATAAATATAAAGACTAACACGATGGCGGAATTCATTTAGGGCATACTTAATTTCGTCAATTATTTCGTTAAAGTAATTTACAAACGTTGTATAAAATTAAACATAGCAAGAATACTCAAATAGAGACAATTCTAAACCACTAAAAGTCAGCGATAAATACGATTAAAAAAATATTATACTACTTTAATTCCACCACAAATTTATACTTCTAAACGTCTAAAAGAGAAGTTAAATGTATGAAAATAAATTTGATAGTCACCTTCACTACTTCATAATTACTTCCCACATTTTAGACTTTCAAAAATACAATAAAAAAAGGTTGAATCTTTCGACTCAACCTTGCGGTGCGTAGGGGACTCGAACCCCTGACCCCGTGCGTGACAGGCACGTATTCTAACCAGCTGAACTAACGCACCAAAATTTCTTTTAACAACTCTCTCCCGAATTGCGTTGCAAATGTACGATATTTTTTTTATTCTACAAATATTTCAACACTTTTTTTTTGCATCATTTCAAAAAAAATGTACATTTTTCCAAACAGAGAGGAATCTAAATTCGCAAATACATAATATACAATCAGGTTTTGCAAAAAAAACGATTCCACTAATTTGCAGAAAAAATCAATGGAATCGCTTATTAAATCAATCAATCATCTAATCAAGACGACCAAATACTTTTTGCAACAGAGAAGAGGTACGAGCTGCCACATCAGTACGAATTTCCAACTCTTTGTCAGCAACTTTGGTAAACAATCCATCCAAAGCACGACCAGTTACATACTCACCTAAATTTGTATTAACATGCTGAATACCATTAATTTTATCATACAAATCAGATTTTCCTGCTTTATTCAATCCAATTTTCAATGCAGCCATAGCTAATGTTCCTCCGGTAGTACTTTTAAAATCAGCCACTTTGTTATAGTAAGTTGTAAAACCACTCCATGCTTCATTCAAAGTATGACCGCTAACAGAGACTTGATCAAAAGTTCCGGTTACGACTTTCCCAAAAGAGGTTTGCAAACCACTATAAGTTTTATCATGCAAATATTGAGTTGCAGCATTATCAGCTCCAAAAAGAATAGCTTCTCCATCTTGGACTGTCATACTTGTTATAGCATCTGCAAAAATGCCTGCTGCTTCAGGAGCAGCTTGTTCTGCCGCTCTATTAATCAACGTATCCAAAGTTTTACCGATAAAAGCATCAGCACCAACAGCTGACAAAAATGTTTTCCCTGCATCAGTATTTGCCAACTCTAACATTGTTTGTAACTCTTCCGGCATTGCAATGCGAACTTTCTCATCATTTAAATACCCATTTTCTGCACCCAATTTATTTGACGCTACTTGAGCACCAATTGTCAATGCCTCCTTTAATGCTGCAACTGTATCATCACCACCTCCTGTCAATGATTGCAAAGCATCTTCATCACAAGATGAGAATGTAAGAGTAAAAAGAGCCATTGCAACTGCATAAAATAATCTCATTTTTTTCATTTGTATAAAATTTAATAGTTCAATCAATTAAAATAATTTAACAACAATACAAAGATAAATAATCTTCAGATGAGTTTTATAAATTCACCATTTAAAATTTAAAAAGTAAAATTTAGGTTGATAAACTTTTCGGTACTTTACTCGAAATGAATTTATAGAACCCACCTTATATAATTACAATTTAATATTTTAAAATCATAAATTCCGTTTTGGATACTCTGTATTCATAAAAAAAACTATTCCTCCAAAATTTTCTTAGGGAGGTACTCATCTTGGATATTACTCATTGCATTCCACATACTATTGGCGGCATTAGGATTCATCTCCTTCATTCTACATAACAATTCCTTCATATCAGAACGATGAGAATCCTCTTCGTACGGACAGTTCTTCTCTTGCTTTTGATAGTTTTGCAATGTGGCCATCATCTGAATATCCTTCTCTTCAATTTGCGACATAGGACGAATGATGGTCATATCAAACTTATTCATTTTTAGCAAAGGAGGCATTGTACCAAACGACCCTTGAAAAGTTAAATTCATCATGAGTGTTTGCAAAACATCATCCAAGTGATGTCCCAAAGCAATTTTATTGCAATTCATCTCTTTTGCTACAGAGAACAACATCTTACGTCTGTTCCAAGAACACAAAAAACAGGGTGATTTTCTTTTATCTGTAGAAGGGTCAAAAGATGTAGTAACATGAACAAACTCAGCCCCACACTTCTCTGCAAACTGTTTTAGGTAATCAACATCGGCTTTATAAGGGATATTCTCCATCGACACATGTAGAGCAACCAAGGAGAAAGGCGGGTTAGGGCTCTGTTTTTTTCGACCCAACATTTCCAACAAAGCAAGAGAATCTTTTCCTCCAGACAGACCAACTAAAATCCGGTCGCCATCAGAAAGCAAACCGTAAGTTTCGATTGTCTTTCGAAACTTACGGAATACCTTATCAAGAAACAATTGATTTTCTTTCATCAATAGGAAGCTTATTTTTTATGAACTACAACTTTATAACTTTCTTCACCAATCACCACCACGTATGCACCTGTACATGGTACATCTAACTCTCCATACTCTTCAATAAAGACACCGGCTTCCCCATCAAGATAAACACGTCTGCTCAATACATCATAGACATAAACAAATTCAAATGCCTCGTGAACAATAATCTTACCATCTCTAACAAATACCACAGTAGGATGATTTGCATGCAATACTCGAAGGCTACCATTCTTAATTGTTCCGAATGTATAGTTATCAGTTACATCGATATCGCCTCTCATAACTCGGTACGAAACAATCTCATTTTTGGTAACACCCACTTCTGTAATTACACCTTCAATCTCCACTATCAATGTATCACCTTCTATCAACACTCCTTCGGTATAGGTGTAACCCGGATCCGACAATGGTTTTCTATCGTGATACTTTTCAGCCGAATTAGCAATAATATCTATCACCTTACGAACCGGAGTCAATGTCAATGTTCCATATTTCTCTTCGATGATATAATTCTCTGCCAACGTTCCTTCATTCAAAGTATAGGAGAACTCATTTGTCTCTTCTCCTGCATAAAGCAACTCTGCATAGAACTCATAGGTTGCCCCCTCGCCTTCAGCAAATCCATCCCTCAACTCATTAACCACTTTATGAGTAAAGAGTTCGCCGTTGTAAACCTGGGTTTTGCTTTCGCTCTCCAATAAGACATGACGCTTATTGATAATCAACGTTCCATCTGACACTTCAAATTTCACATTCGCAAAGTTCTTATTCGTATTCTTAAACTGATCCACAGAAAGACCTAAATGATAGGTTCCTGCATTAACAGCCTTAGCCATCTCTTCTCCTGAGAATTCAATATCATCTTGAGTAAGCAGATTATGATTAGTAAATAAGCTATACCCTGTTAATGTATGTTCCTTACCATCATAAAGAACCTCTTCATGATGTCCTGCAATACGCACTACCACTTCATCTACCATTGGGGTAATTGTTATGCCTCCGTCTTCAATTACGAAGGTTACCTTTCCGAAGTTTTTGTTGATGTTAGTAAATTGATCTGCCGACAAGTTCATCGGATAGGTTCCCACATTGATACCGTATGCCAACGAATTACCGGAGAAGGTAAAGTCTGACTCTGTATAAGTCGATGTATTAGAACTCCATGTATAACCGGAGATACTTTGAGAAGAACCTGTATAATGGGTCTCTTTGGTTGCTCCGGCAATAGTTACGATTACATCCAATTGAGAGATTATCAATTCACCATCTTCAACAAGACTGAAGTTTACGTTAAAGTTCTTATTGATATTGATGAATTCTCCTGCCAACAAGCCCATTGCATATTTTCCGACAATTGTTCCTGTAGCAACTGAATCTCCGCCAAACGTAAAGTCTTCTTCAGTATAGAGATTACTATTTGCTCTCCAAGTATAACCAGACAACGTATGTTGATTGCCATTATAAACTTCTGTAGAACTATTTCCGGTAATCTCTACCAATACATCAAGAGGATTAATTACCAAACTACCGTTTACAATCTTAAACTCAACTTCAAAGTTCTCGTTGATATTCTCGAAGTCTTCAGGTTTCAAATCCATCGGGTAACTTCCGACATTCGTTCCTGAAACCACTGAATCGCCAAGGAACTTAAAGTCTGACAACGTATATAAATCATTGCTTGTAGCAAAGTCATAACCTGTTACAACATACTCCTCGTTGTTGTAAGTCTCAACTGAGCCATGCTCGGTAATGGTGACTTGAACTTTTGAAGGAGCAAGAATTGTCAAACTTCCATCTTTTACTACACTGAACAACACTTTAAAGTTGTTGTCCAAGTTGGTAAATTCGCCTGATTCCAAGCCCATCTCGTAAACTCCTACATTGGTTTCTGCCAACGCTGAATCTCCGACAAACTCAAAGTCTTCTTGCTTGTACAAATCACTGTTGGCGATCCATTGGTAACCGCTAACTTCATGCTCATTCTTGTCGTATGGTACTTCCAAACTATTTCCGGAAATCTCTACCAAAACATCAAGAGGATTAATTACCAAACTATCGTTTACAATCTTAAACTCTACTTCAAAGTTCTTGTTGAGGTTCTCGAAGTCCTCTGCCTTCAAGCCCATCACGTAATTTCCGACATTCATTCCTGAAACCACTGAATCACCGTGGAACTTAAAGTCTGACAACGTATATAAATCATTGCTTGTTGCAAAGTCATAACCTGTTACAACATACTCCTCGTTATTGTATGTCTTAACAGCTCCATGCTCGGTGATGGTAACTTGAACTTTTGAAGGAGCAAGGATTGTCAAAGAACCATGAACCATTTCAACACCATAATAACAAGTAACATCCAAATCTCCTCTCAAAATCTTCACGTCAGCAATTGAAGTCTCAATAGAACCAACATTCTTAATTGAAGCAGGTTCCACTGTAACAACAATTTCATCACCCTCTAACAAATCTCCCTTAATAACATAATCATCAGCACCAAATACAAGAGGTTCTCCGTCATAAATCTTAGAATCAGATTTTGCAGTTATTTCGATTACATTTTCAAGTTCTTTCACTACTGTTACAGCTGAAGATATACAACCATTCGCATCTTTCACTACAAGTTCATAGCTATTATCACTCAATCCGGTAACAACGAACTCTCCTACTTCACCAATAGTAACATCTACAATCTCTCCATTGACCGTTAAACCATACGGAGCAACACCACCTTCAACTTGAGCCTCAATTACACCGTCTGCGTCACCCTTGCAATAACTTTCTGATGAAAGGATAGAAAGTTGAAGAGGAGAAGGAACTGTTACCAACATCTCTACGACAGATGTATTTCCACAATTATCTTTCACCTCAATAGTAGCATTTGTTGAAGTTATGATCACATTTCCCACTTCAGGAGTTTGCGTTATTATCAAATCTTCAGAACAATTATCAGAAGCTTTAGCACGAACTATCTCCTCTAAATTAGGAATAGAAAATTCACATGCAGATACATTTGCTGCTACTTCCTTTGTAAGATTTGTAATTATTGGAGCTTCGGTATCCTCTACCCACGTATAGGTGATGACCACTGGGTCAGCCTCGTTGCCACATACATCAGTCGCTGTCGCGGTCCATGTTTGAGACTTGTTACAAGACTCTCCCTCTACTCCCTTGGTAGTAACTTTCACTTCTACACTATTATCACAATTATCTGACACTTCAAATATCGGAGTTATAATATCCGGATTATTTCCAAAATCAGCATTTTGTGCTAATGTGGTGATTACTGGGGCAGTCTGGTCGCTACCACTGATGGTCTGTGTCTTGGTATCAGTGTTACAACCGCCATCTGATATAGAATATGTACGAGTAATCTTCCATCCACAATCGCTATCACTTTCCTTGGTGTCAGAAATATCTACGGTAATATCCTTTCCGCATGAAGATGTATACATCGACTTAACAGTTTCAGCTGTCAATAACAGATTCTTGTGTTCATCTGTGTAACAAGCATCAACACCCTCCACATCTGCTATCGTACCAGAGAAAGTCATTGTCGGCTTGGCTATCGTGTAAACAAACTTCCAATCGTGTGAATTACCTTCGCAATCCGTGTAAGTATAGGTATAAGTTACATCGCCTTCGCATGACGGTGTATCGCTGATTTTTACTGCAATTGGAGTCAATATATTTCCGCAATTGTCTTTTACCTCTGGTAAACTTGGATCTGCCAACTCGCTTGAACATGCAATCGTTTTGCCTTCGTTATCAGGCATTGTGAAGTCCTCGCGCTCGATGGTGTAAGTATAGACCCAATCGTGTGTATTACCTTCGCAATCTGTGTAGGTGTAGGTGTAGGTCCTTGTACCTTCACAACCATCATATGTGCCTCCTACTACTGCCTCGCTTGGTGTCAAATCGTTGCCGCAGTTATCGGTCACTTTTGGTGCAGATGGCTGTGTAGCCTTCGACTCGCAAGCTACTACGGAACTTTCGTTATCAGGCATTGTGAAGTCCTCGCGCTCGATGGTGTAAGTATAGACCCAATCGTGTGTATTACCTTCGCAATCTGTGTAGGTGTAGGTGTAGGTCCTTGTACCTTCACAACCATCATATGTGCCTCCTACTACTGCCTCGCTTGGTGTCAAATCGTTGCCGCAGTTATCGGTCACTTTTGGTGCAGATGGCTGTGTAGCCTTCGACTCGCAAGCTACTACGGAACTTTCGTTATCAGGCATTGTGAAGTCCTCGCGCTCGATGGTGATCTCCTGCTCCGCTGTAGCCGGATTTCCACATGCGTCCGCTATCGTATAAGTACGAGTAACAACTATGGAGCAATTGCTACTGGTTTCCACATCTTTTGAGCTAATGGTAAAATCCGCACTGCAGTTGTCGCTGATGGTCAAACCTGCGTCAGCAAGTCCTGCTATCGTTGTATAAGCTTTCGGTGCGACTGTCGCATCACAACCCTCCACGGTCAAATCCGACAACTTTCCTGATATAGTCGGTGCCTCCTTATCCTCAATCCAAGTATAAGTAACACTCACTGCGTCTGCCTCGTTGCCACAGGTATCGGTCGCTGTCGCTGTCCAGGTCTTGCTGCGCAGACATCCATCCTCTTTAATTGCACCTTCTTCAACTTTAAGTTTATTTAATATATCAGCATCACAATTATCCGTAGCTTCAAATTTAGGTGTCTCTATTTTAGATGGATTACAGCCCAAATCTACTGAATCTTCAACATTTACTAAAATCTCAGGTTTTACTGTTTCAAACACCCTAAACTTATTAGATTCACAATATCCAATATTCGCATTATCTACAACCACAGTTGCACGAATTGTATATTCATTACCGACTTCCATAGTTTGGTATACAGAAGATTTAAATTCTTCTTCATCGTTCAATCTATAAGTGTAAGTTATTTCTAAATCTCCATCATTTTTCTTCTCATCATTCAGAAAATCAATTTGCATTTTTTTCCCAATCTCTGTCAAAGGAACCGAACAATCTGTTAGTTCTTCATCCTCTAATACTGTATTAGTGCAAAGTAAATCTATATCACATTGAATAATAGTAAAACCATCTATATAATTATTATTTTCATCCTTCAATTCATACGTTTTTCTTTTTTCAGTCCATCCCCATTCAACTACACCAAGATTAACATTTCTATAGTACGATTTTCCTTTTAGTGATTTTCCTCCTATGCGATATTCTATCGTAGGACAAGCATTTACGACATCAACAAATAAAGTATTTCCAGACTTGATACAACTAGGGTCAGAATATATACTCGGTTGACACAACGGAATATTAACAGAAGCCTCTTGAGGATTCTCGCTATCTGGCACATCACCCTTGCAAGATATCACAACATTTGTTTTAATATTATCGGGTAATTCAACGTAGTACACACCATCTGAATATGTAACATTCGATGCCGATATTTCGCTTTTATTATCTCCATTATAATCAGAATAAAACCACAATAAATTCCCATATATATTATTTTCTACTGTAAATGAACATCGCTCTCCAGGACAAAAGCAAGCACTTGTTGTCCTCAAAACCAATGTTTCACTATCAGTTTTTACGTGAATGGGAACATAACCTTTATAAGTGAATTTTTTTTCTCTATAACAAATAAAAAAACTAAAAAAAGAGTGTTCTTTTAATCCGTAATGCAATTCGTATAAAGACCCTTTAAAATTAGACGGGATATTAAACGACACCGAAGTATTAGAAAGAACTGAATAACCTTCCCTAGTATAGTCCTCGGCACAATCTATTACGGCGTTCTCTTTACAACCATCTGACACCATATTACCGATACCCAAACCATATCCCGACTTTACACAAGACTCTCTTGGGGAATTAGAATAATAAAATTCACTAATATCCTCATCAAACACCACAGTTACCACATCCCCCGGCTCAGCCATAGTTTTACCATCCGGATAAATCACAGTATACCCCTGCCCCCAACCATTCCAACTCAACAGCATCATACTCATCAAAAGGAATGCTTTGAAAACTTGTTTAGAGACTAAATTCAAACCACTTTTTACTGATTTTTTTACGCTCCCACTCTTAAAAAATAGATTACTCATAATCTTTTATTTTCGTAATAAATAATACTTTAACTAATTAATATGCGTGACTCTCAACCTCTTTCTTCCCTATCTATAAACCTTTAACTCTAAATCTCAACTTTATAGCCTTAGTCTTCTCTTTCTCATTTTTTTGAATCACGAAAAAACGCACAAAATTAGATAGATTTTTTGATATTATAGCCAATTTTTCAAAAATAATTTAAATTTATCTATCAATTTAACATTATCGCGAATACAAAAACAGGGCGAATGCGATTCGCCAACGACAACAAACCTGCACCAACACCCTAAAACTTGATACCTGATACCTGAAATGTGCGTCAGCACTATCGAGGATAAATATTGCGAATACAAAAACAGGGTGAATGCGATTCGCCCCAACGACAACAAACCTGCACCAATCCCTGAAACGTGAAACCTGAAATGTGCGTCAGCACTATCGAGGATAAATATCGCATATTCAAAAACAGGGCGAATGCGATTCGCCCCAACAACAAACCTACACCAACCCCTGAAACGTGAATCTTGAAACCTGCGTCAGCACTATCGAGGATAAATATCGCATATTCAAAAACAGGGCGAATGCGATTCGCCCCAACAACAAACCTGCACCAACCCCTGAAACGTGAAACCTGAAATGTGCGTCAGCACTATCGAGGATAAATATCGCAAATACAAAAACAGGGCGAATGCGATTCGCCCCTACGCTAACAAACCTACACTAACCCCTGAATCCTGAAACTTGAAACCTGAATCTTGAATCCTGCGTCAGCAACATAAATCCCGAATCTTATCTGAATTCAGATTATTTCACTATCTTTGCACAAAATTTTGAAAAAAATTTAATAACAATTAATGTATAAAGTATGTTTCGTAAAATTAGAATTGGATTGGCACTGGTAATCTCCATCGCCATCACTCTCCTATTTTTAGACGTCACAGGCACGCTACACTCCTACTTGGGTTGGTTGGCGAAAATTCAGTTTTGGCCTGCTCTGTTGGCTCTAAATTTCGGCGTTTTATTTGTTCTTGTCGCACTGACTCTCCTTTTGGGTCGCGCCTATTGCTCCGTTATCTGTCCGTTGGGAATCATGCAAGATCTCTTCTCTTGGATAGGAGGAAAAGTAAAGAAAAACAGATTTAGCTTTTCTTCTGAAAAGAGAATTTTACGCTACGTTGTATTGGCTATTTTTGTGCTTCTGACCCTCTTCGGATTCAACGTAATTGCCCTCTACATCGAACCTTATAGTGCCTACGGAAGAATTGTCAATTCGTTGATTCAACCTATCTATGTGGGTGCCAACAACCTTTTGGCTTCTCTTGCCGAGAGAGTGGATAGTTATGCGTTCTACGAAGTGGAAACTTTGGCCAAAGCGATCCCTACCGTAATTGTGGCTCTTATCACCTTGGGTGTGATTGCTTTCTTGTCTTTCCGAAATGGTCGCACTTGGTGCAATACCATCTGTCCGGTGGGTACTCTACTTGGTTTCTTGGCTAAATTCTCTTGGTTCAAACCGGTCATCAACAGCGAAAAATGTATCGCTTGCGGAGTTTGCGAAAAGAATTGCAAAGCCTCTTGTATCAATGCAAAAACCAAAGAAATCGACTATAGCAGATGCGTCACTTGCATGAATTGCATCGACAAATGTAAGAAAGGTGCAATCCAATACATTCACCCTACAAAGGTGGAAAAGAGCGAAGAGGCGGTGGATGATGCTCGTCGTAAATTCTTGGCTACAGGTGCCGTTATGGCTGCCACACTGACTGTTAATGCTCAGGCGAAAAAGGTGGATGGCGGACTAACCGTTATTCAAGACAAAAAAATTCCGGAGAGAAAAACTCCGATTAAACCGGCAGGAGCTCTAAGTGCGAAGAATTTTGCTACGCATTGCACCGCTTGCCAACTTTGTGTTTCGGCTTGTACTAACAACGTGCTTAGACCTTCCACTCGTTTGGAGTCTATGTTGCAACCGGAACTCTCCTTTGAATCCGGATACTGTCGTCCGGAGTGTGTAAAATGCTCAGAGGTTTGTCCTACCGGAGCTATTCATCCTATCACCACTGTCGAGAAATCATCCATCAAGATTGGTAAAGCCATCTTCATCAAAGAGAATTGCGTTGTCAATACAGATGGCGTGGAGTGTGGAAATTGTGCCAGACGTTGTCCGGTTGGGGCTATCACCATGGTTCCTTCAGAAGAGTTGGGTGGCAGAAAGATTCCTGCTGTCAACACAGAACGTTGTATCGGTTGCGGAGCCTGCGAAAATCTATGTCCTGCTCGTCCGTTCAGCGCAATTTACGTTGAAGGATACGACACCCATATAGAGGCATAACCAATTCAAAATTTCCGCAAAACGGATTTATAGAACCTACACATAAAAGAGAAATTATATGACTATCAATAATAAAACCATAGGAAGAAGAAATTTCCTAAAACAATTAGGAGGCGGTGTTGTGGCTGCCTCTGCCCTACTTTCCGGTTGCAGTGCAGACCAATCTAAGTCGAAAAACGCAACCACATCCCAAGAAAAAGGGAATGGCAAAATGACCTACCGAAAAGATGTGCACGGAACCGATGTTTCGTTGCTTTGTTTTGGTTGTATGCGTTTCCCGACTGTCAAAGGGGATAGCGGAAGAGAAGATGCCAACAACGATTTGGACCAAGAGAAGATCAATGAGATGGTGGACTATGCCATTGCCAACGGCGTAAACCTGTTCGACACCTCTCCAGCCTATTGCCAAGGTCGTTCCGAAAAGGCAATCGGAATTGCATTGAGCAGACATGACAGAAGCAAATTTTTGGTCTCCACAAAAATGTCTAACTTTGGAAACTTCACGCGCGAAGCTTCGTTGGAGATGTACCATAACTCCTTCAAAGAGTTGCAAGTAGATTATATAGACTACTACCTGCTCCACTCTGTAGGTGGTGGCGAAGATGCTATGGCCTATTTCGAAGATCGATACATAAAAAACGGAATGTTAGACTTCTTGATAGAAGAGAGAAAAGCCGGAAGAATACGCAATTTAGGTTTCTCCTACCATGGCGACATTCGCATTTTCGACTACCTTTTGTCTCGCCACGACGAGATAAAGTGGGATTTTGTTTTAATTCAGTTGAACTATGTCGATTGGAAACATGCCAAAAAGATTAATCCTGCCAATACCAATGCAGAATATCTCTACACCGAAATAGAGAAGAGAGGCATTCCGGGTTTTGTTATGGAGCCACTTTTGGGAGGCAGATTGGCAGATCTGAACGACCACGCCACAGAACTACTCAAAGCCCGAGATCCGGAAGCAAGCATTGCCTCATGGGCATTTCGTTTTGCAGGTTCTAAACCGGGAATTTTATCGGTTATGAGCGGTATGACCTACCTCGAACACATGCAAGAAAATGTGAAGACCTACTCGCCGCTGCAACCATTGTCTGACGAGGAGTATGAACTTTTGGAAGAGATTGCCGGCATTTACGCCAACTACCCGATGGTGCCTTGCAACACCTGTCAATATTGCATGCCTTGCCCATACGGAATCGACATTCCTACCATTTTCACCCACTACAACAAATGTTTGAACGAGGGTAATGTGGTGGAAGACAGACGAGACAAAGAGTATCGCGAGGCTCGTCGCGCCTTTTTGGTGGGTTATGATCGCAGTGTACCCAAACTTCGTCAGGCCGACCATTGCATCGGGTGTAACCATTGTGTTCCTCATTGTCCGCAAAAGATTGACATTCCTGCCGAAATGAATCGTATCAACAGTTTTGTGGAAAACCTGAAACGAGATGGAGCCGAGTTGGGTTGCGCGGCACAATTAGCCGTATTAATAAAACAATTGGACGAAAACAACCTATCATGCGTAATTCGTAACAAAGAGGTAACCAAGACCTTTACCCAACGAGGAGTATTTGACTTACACGATTTGGTGGCAAAGAACGATGAAATTTTAAAAGGTGGATATATTGCAGATAAGATTGTTGGGAAAGGTGCAGCATCTATGATGGTAAAAGGAGGCATTAAGGCTCTACGAACACATGTAATCAGTCAGAGTGCTTTGGATCTGCTGAAACAACATAACATTACAGTACACTACGATACAGTGGTAGAAACAATCAATAATCGTAGCAACACCGGCATGTGTCCGGTAGAAACCCGAGTAAAAGATTGCACCTCCATCGATGAGTGTTGGAAACAAATTCAACAGTTCGTCAAAGAACAACGAGGATAAAGAGAAAGAAATTTTAAGTAAACAAAACATAAAAAAATCATGAAATTAAAAAATTTATTTTTAGTAGGTTCTATTAGTCTAGCGACAATGTCCCAAGCAACAACAATACCATTCACTGGAGGGTCAAAAAAATGGAGTTGCAATATGTAAAAACCATGAAGTATATGCATGGGGAAGCAATAAAATCGACACAATCAGCAATATACTCGGATTGGACACAACTGCATCGGAATACATGAATCCAATTTGTTTTTCTCCTCAATTAGTTAATAGAAATGGAATTATATTTAAACAAGTTGAGTCCATAGACGGTTACTACAATCCTATCATGGCAGTTTCAAATAAAGGAATTGTATATTATTGGGGAGTTATGAATAACACCTTAAACACGCAACCCACCCCATTTAAGTCGAATCAAAACAATGGATATAATGAAGATGGAACTTTAGGTGGCGAATTCTTGGGAAATGTAAAAAAAATTAAAGGTTCATACGACAAATTCATGGTTCTTTTAAATGATAGTATCTCATTAATCTATACAGATGAAAATGGGATAGATACAATTAAAAACGAGCAAGGTGAAGTAATAGAGAATATTATTGACATCAGTTCAAGAGAAAACTCCTTATTTATATTGACCTCAGAGGGGACAATGTACGGCTCCGGCTCATGGGATGGACATGGTAGTTCAAATAGAGATAAAGTTGATTCCGTAAATGTAATGAAACCCGTTTTATTGGAAAAAACAATGGAACCATTAAAAAACGTTGTTGGGATGAGTGCCGGCTGTGTTTGTTCATTTGCTGTTACAAAAGATGGTAAAGCCTTCGGCTGGGGAGATGGCGGTTGGGGAGGATGCCCCGGTGTCGGCGAACGGAAGAGTATTACCTATGCGAAGCCAATTTTAGCAGGCGACTATAAAAAAATAAGTGGACTCGACTATCTTTCTAACGTTAAACAAGTTGGAGCAGGAAGAGGCTACGGAGTTGCCATAACATTTGATGGTTATCTCTTATATTGGGGAAACAATGATGGCAATGGTGGTGTTGCTGCAGCAGACACAAGCGGAAGAAGCCTAGAAAAACCGATATTCCTCACATACGAAGATGGTTCTATTGTAAACGATGCAGTAGCCATTGAGTGCGGACACAATTTTGCGTTTGTTGTCAACAAGAAAAACGAATATTTTGCATTTGGACTGAATGACATGGGGCAATGCGGTATTAGCAAAGAAGAAAAAATTATAAACTACCTTCATCCGATGACAATACCATGTGAATTAGGAACACCTTGTCCAAGTGTTCATCTGTTGGGCGATACTACAACAATTTGTTCTAATGACATTTTATCTATTGAAGCATTTGTTTCTTCAATTGCAGAGGAGACTGATTACACGCTAAGTTGGTTCTTAAATGGTGAAAAATTAGCAGCAACTACTCCATCTTGCGATGCTGAATCAGAAGGAGAATACAAAGTTGTTATGACTCCTAAAGATAGTCTATGTGCTATCACTTCAAGCTACATTTATGTAAAACATGAAGAACCGATTATTACATCAATAGATAGCGAAACAATATTATCAGACATTGAAGACATTAAGAATCAAGATTTAATTTTTGATTTGCACTCAGAAAAAGAGACAAACTTAGTTATCTTCAGCGATGAAAATTGTACTGAATTAATTGATTCAATATCTGTTGTAGCCGGAGAAAATTCGATAAAAGTTGCAGGAGCAGTTGCCTCAGTAGAAGAAAATGGAGCTCATATATGGGCAAAAGAGGTTATTCAAACCACAATGTATCCCAAAGAAGAGTTTGATGGTGACAAAGAAGGTACTATATTCATGAATCAAGGTGTGATGTTACAAACAATCAATAATGCCAAACTTCGTTCATTCAAATGTAAGTTTAAGACCTTCTTTGGTTCATCTGAAATTAGTATCACTCCTGTTATATACAAAGCTTATAAAGAAAACACTCTAATCATGTTCGAAAGCTATTGGGAAGGAAAGAAACAAATATTCTCTATTGATGATAAAGGTACAGAATGTACTATCACATGTGATACTATAATACCAAACAATGGAATCTACGTTGTCGGAATGGAATTAGAAGGAAGTGGATATCAGATATACACTCAAACAGTTCCTTCCACTTATCAAAAAAACACACCTTTATTTAATGAATCGATTTCAGATATAAATAATTTGGGAATAGAATGGGTTGGGAATACAATGGTAAGTACTAGTGGTATACCAATGCAAGAAAACAGTTATTATGATATAGTCTTTACAGATATAGAGAGTTCTAACTGTGGTGCAACAAAATTAACTACATTATTGACAACAACAACTAATATCAAAGATGCATTTGATGCGCCTATAAATCCAGACACATTGGTTGACGTATATAATGCAAATGGTATATTATTAAAAAAACAGGTAAAATACCAAAATGCTTTTGACAGACTTAAATCAGGTATTTATATGGTAAATGGTGTCAAGATTATTTATGTAAAAAAATAAAAAGATCAACAACATAGAAAAGGCAGGCTCCATACGGTGTCTGCCTTTTTTGTATCATAGGCAGAGAATTATGAAACCATGCAATACAATCCAGAGACCCTATCACGGGCTGCCATCGCGGTTGTCCTGAGACTGCGTCCCAGGCTACCATCGCTACCTCAGTACTGTCTTCCAGGCAGGGAAAAATGTTGGGTAATAGCTTGCTTGAAACCTGAATCTTGAAACTTGAATCCTGAAACGTGCGTCAGCACTATCGAGGATAAATATCGCTAATATAAAAATAGGGCAATGCGATTCGCCCCTACGCTAACAAACCTGACCAACCCCTGAAACCTGAATATTGAAACTTGAAACCTGAAACGTGCGTCAGCACTACCGAGAATAAATATCGCAAATACAAAAACAGGGCGAATGCGATTCCCCCCTACGGCAACAAACCTGACCAACCCCTGCAACCTGAATCTTGAAACTTGAAACCTGAAACGTGCGTCAGCACTACCGAGGATAAATATCGCAAATACAAAAATAGGGCGAATGCGATTCCCCCATACGGCAACAAACCTGACCAACCCCTGAAACCTGAATCTTGAAACTTGAAACCTGAAACGTGCGTCAGCACTACCGAGGATAAATATCGCAAATACAAAAACAGGGCGAATGCGATTCCCGCAACGGCAACAAACCTGACCAACCCCTGAAACCTGAATCTTGAAACCTGAAACGTGCGTCAGCACTATCGAGGATAAATATCGCTAATATAAAAACAGGGCGAATGCGATTCGCCCCTACGCTAACAAACGTGCGTCAGCACCTTGAACCCCATCTCGTTTTATGCCATTCATTAAAAAAATCTAAATTTCTACTTTTTGTTTCAAGGGAAATAATATCCCCCTTTGCAAAATGAAATTAATGTGTTATTTTTGTCATATAAATAAACAAAATTTAAATCTGTTACTATGTGCATACCTGGAACAGCGATGAGTCGCTACATAAATTTCTACACGGATTTCGCTTTCAAGAAGTTTTTC
>SUWZ01000036.1 GCA_015061185.1 Bacteroidales bacterium | reverse complement strand
TTGTTAATGTGATATTTTCTTTAAAATCTGTGTAAAATTTACTGCAATCTACGGTTGGTGCAGCTTTATCTACTACTTCAATTGGTTGCAAGCACATAGCGGTATCTCCAGATAATCCGGTAAATACCCAATAGAAACTGTTGTGAACTCCTATTGGTAAGGTTATATTCTTATCAACTTTTTCATACGTTTTTGTTCCTTCGTTATCAATCTCTTGATATAATTCTCCTTTGATTTTAAATTTATCATCGCAGATGTCGCTTGCATAATAATCTTTGCTAAGTACACTTTCGATGGTTGTTTCACATTTATCTGCTGTCGTAAGATAAATAGTTTCGATACCTATTTCATCACATTGTGCATTCGGTTTTCCTTTTACTTGCGAGAGGGCAATCGTTGTATTGTATTCACAATTTTTTGCAAAATCAGTTCCTGTTCCGGCACCTTGGTCTATTGCTGTTACATAAATACTATCTATAGCTGCGAAGGATACGCCACTTTCAATAAGTGTGTTTCCATAGTAGATGTCGAATGCTCCATTGTTGACTATCAATTTAATGCTGTCTGACGATCCAACTACCAATTGATTTTCAATAATGCTTTTTTTCTCTTTCCCGTAGAACCAACTGCTATGCCATTTGGAATCTTTTATTGCTTTCTCGCGATTGGCGCGAATAGTTATTGTTTCTCCCTCTTTTCCACAGAAATCTTTATCATTACCGCTTACATTTCCTCCGAAATTTAAGGTAATCAACATCTTGTTTTCTGCAATGTCATAAAGACATCCTTGTATCTCTGTTCCATTTGCTATACCAATTGCATCTTCAAAATTATCTGCCATGATAAGGCGATATTGTACCTCTCCGTAAAAAGCAGAATTATTCACGTCTATTATTACAGAATCTATACCTTTACTATTGGATTCTGTGTACTCCTTGAAATTTATCCACGTATTTGTAGCTTTGTCATAATATTGGAATATATAGTAGTAGTCGGTTATTTCTCCCGCTTCCGGAATACCTTTCAATACTATGCCTCCCAATGTACCTATTCCTTCTGTGTCACACATTTCGAGGTTGCCGGTAATCTCTTTATCTCCAATTTTTGCGGACATGTTTACTTTTGGGGTACAAGCAGAGAACATGATGTCGTCTATCAAGATGTCGTTACCTCCTCCGGATGGTCCATTGTTGTATATCACAACCCAAAATTCTTGAATACCTTCATCTAAATTGAAGGTTCTATCAATGTGTTTCCATGGATTATTTTGCTCTGTTCCCATGTGAATATCTCCGGTTTCAATAGAATCTCCAATTAAATTTTGAATACTGCCTTTGTCTGTGGTAATCACTCTTTTGTAGGCCTCCTCTTTGATTTTGTCCGCATCGGCAAATTCATGAAGCAAGAATACGGCAATGTTTCCAGGATTTTGATCTTCATGGATGTTTGCCCCTCTATAAGCCATGCTGAAATTAAAGTTTTGAGCAGCACAACTCAAAGATACTTTTTGCGCATAGATTGCAGCACTTTTGGTTATGTTGTTTACATTATAAGTACCACAATTCACCATTAACATGGCTCCATTTTCGTTGCCGGTAAAATCACTGCAAGAAATGTAATCTTCTCTATCCTTCTCACAATCGTGAGGATTTTTAACGATTGCATAATATCCATCTTGCAAACGAGTATCTCCTCCCCAACCAGAGACATCTGTTAGTCTTGGATTCTCAGATTGGAAAAGGTGTCCGTCATGCCCTACGAATTCGTTTGGATCACCATCTAATTTGAAAAAGCTTGAAGGTGTTACGACATTTCCGGTAGGATCAGGCGCAACAAAATTTTTGATTATAATGTCATTGTATTTTGTTATATCAACATTTAGTTCCCAATTATTTTCTCTTGTTGTATTACAGTCGTATTCTGTTGGCTGGCAAAAATAAGGAGCATATTGATTTCTATTCGATGTTTGTCGGACAAAATCTCCCGGATGATAGTGGGTAATGCTATTGTCCGTTTTAGACCTTATATACGAGTGATGATTTACCCTTACTTTCCCATTATGTATATTTCCATTGGCATCCACATATACATCTTCTGCCATAAAGTATCCGAATGTCTCATAGAACAATAACTTGGTATCTAATTCTCCACAACTTATGCTATCCTCATCGGCACAATCTTTTGCAGTGTACTCCAATGTGGCACTCATGCCCTTGTAGATAACTTTGTAATATACGGTTGTGGATAAATTTACATTCACAGTGATGGATTGTTGGTCTCCATCTAATTTTTCCCAATTTATTTGGTCGGTGGATTTATACCATTCAAAGCCTATGCGAGCTCCTGTTAGTGTAAATTTTCCGGCAGCAGTCAATACGTTTTCTTCTGCCATACACATTGTGATAGGATACTTTGTGGCAATGTAGAATTGATCTGTTGTTATATCTAACATTATCGATTGACCACAACTAACTGTCTTGGCTTCAAAATTAGGTTCGGTAAATCTCCATTCGATAGTGTACTCGCCGGAATTGAAGAGTTTTACATCGTTGTTTAATAATTGGTCATTGAGGTAGGCTACTCCTTCTATTTCTTGTCCGCAAGAGGTGGTAGCCCTCGGGGTCGCACCTCCATTCTGAGAGCGTAATAGTTCCAATATTTGACCACCTGAGACTCCCTCTGTTCCTTCCGAAACATTGACTTTTATGTTTTTCTTTACAATGCCGGAACAAGGCGTTTCAATCATTATGTCAGGAATAATCGTAACAATTACCTCTTGTTCGCACGATACTTCATTGTCTTCTAATTCCTGATTTTTCCCTTTGAATGTCCATTGAATTTTATGTGTGGTTTCTTTTTCGTGATTCGGATTAATAAGTGTGTTTTCCCCAATATACGAAGCTGTAGCCGTAACGTATTCTCCACAACGTGTCGCTTTTTGAGGAGCCATAGTGTTTAATATTTTTATTAGAGTGTCTATCGGAGCTTGAACAATATTGCATTCGTTTGGAATGGCAATGGTCACTCTTAATGGTTCCGAAAAGTCTTTGCAATCAATTTGAGGAGCTAATCCATAATTTTTTTTGATGTCCCATGTTTGTTGGCAAGAGGCAAAGTTTCCGGATGCATCGGTGAATTTCCAAGTTATTTGATACTCTTTTCCTGCTGCAAAGATTGTTTCATTTGTAATCTCTTTATCGTCTAAATAGGCAATGCCATCGATATTTTTATCTTCAAATACATCTGTAGCTGTTGGTTTTGTTATGTAGTCGAATAGGTTACTTGTTTGATCTGCTTCACACGCATCAATTCTAACGATTTCGGAAATATTTTTGCAATCAATTTCCGGAGCAACATTATCAATATACTTTATTGTAATTTCTTGTTCACAAGTGCTTTCATTTCCTGACGCATCTGTTGCTACCCATGTTATATTGAAGTCTCCTCGTGTAATACCTTTTTTATCTTTTAATAAAACTTTTTCATCTTTTGTGTAGGTGTAATATGGAGTAGGAATAAGTTCTGTTCCTGGGTTGCAAAGATCGGTTGCCGTTGTTGCAAATTCTCCTATAAAATCGTTAATCTCCAATATTTCTCCACTAATGGTGTTGGAGTGTTTACTTTGTATAAGTTCTATAGTTTGTTTTTGTCCGCATTTTATCACAGGCGCAACACTATCATTGATTACAAGATTAATTTTTTGTTCATATACGTCTTGCGATTTATTTCCTGCCTCATCTTTGAAATACCAAACAATACTACCGCTATATGTACCCGGTCCTAATTTGTAAGTTGTAGTATCGATGTTTTTATCATCGCCAATATTAACGCTCTCGATAAGTCCTTTTAATCTATTATTGTCACATTCGTCTAATAGGGTTATCGTATCGTTTTGGGCAATAATGTCACCTATTTTTCTTTTGCAACTTTCCTTGTCAAAAATACCGATTGTTGCATTGATAGGACTTAATTCTCTGTTCCATACCGGCCCTATAACATCATTTAATGTTAATTTTAACTTCTGAACGCATGAATCAATATTTCCGGCTTCATCAGTAAAATACCATTTAATTGCAGCTTTTGTACTGTTTTTAGTGAAATCTCCGCTATACTCTTTGTCGTTATCGATGTCCCATAATTTTTCGGTTACTTCAATTGTAGAAGAACAATTGTCACTAAGATTATAACCTTTTAAAATATCCTCTTTGAACCCTATAATAGAAATGGAGTCAAGTATTTCTTTTGCTGATATTGAGCATCCTGGAAGGTCTAATTCTAAACTATATTCAGAATCAGTACAACTGAATGTTGGTGGTGTAACATCATTGATTTTTAAATTGATAACTTGGAAGTATTCTTTAGATTTATTTTCGTTTTTATCTACAAATTGCCATGAAATCTTGTATTCTCCACTCTCCAATAGGATGTCTTGTGTTAAATCTATTGATTTTTCATCTTTATAAAGAGAAATTAGAATACTCTCCAATTTTTCGTTTGCATCACATTTGTCTGTTATACTAGGAAATATATTACTATTAGTTATTAAATCACTAATTTTAACGCCGCATCTTTCGTTGTTAGAATTCATTGCAATTTCTTTGTCTGATAACGATTCTATGTCTGGGTTTATTGATTTGTCTATTACTGTTAAATCAATAGTTTCAACACAGAAACTGGTATTATGTGAAGCATCAGTAAATGTCCACCTAACGCTTGTTGTACATTTCCCAATCTCGAAATTCTTTGTTTCTTCAATTTCACTAGTGCTATTCCAAATTACTCCGTTCACTTCAATGTCTTCAGAAGCCGTGCAGTTGTCTTTTACTTCGGGTCTTGTTAGTTTTAAAAAGACAGATTCTGGAGTAACATTACATTCCGTCCCATTTGTTTCTATTTGAATAGATTGTGGTTCTTGTTTACACTCTGGTGTAGGTGCTTCTTTTTCTTTAACTACCAAATGCAATGTTTGATAACATGAACCGTTGTTGACCGTATCGGTGTTATTTAAACTTTCATCCGTAGCGTCCCATTTTATTGTATATTCCCCTGATTTATACAATTCTTCCGGATTTAATACATCTTCTCCGAATTTTACTACCTTAGAGAAAGTTATGCTGTTTGAACAGTTGTCTTCGGCTATAGGGGTTTCTATTTGATTTAAGAGGGAACTTCCTAAGATTTCTTCACAATTTATCTCTGGTTCTACTTCTAATTCTATTTCCTGAGTACATTCGGTAAATTTGGGTGCTGTAATATCACTTGGGTCGCATGTTTCTATCTCCTCAACCGTAAAATTTGACCCAATAAAGGTAAATCTGAATCTTTTATGAGAGGTTACGTTTTGTTGAATTATGATACTCTCATTATTATTCCCCTTTCTGATATATACTCCTGAAACAGTTTGATTATTAATATAAGAACTGAAATCATATCCTGAAAATCTAAGAGTTATTTCACCATGATAAGAATCTTTATATTCAATATCAAATGTGTTGTTATCCTTAATAGTTGCAACTATACACTTATTTTCAATAGGGTTATCGCACCCTGACCAACGGTTGAAACCTTCTATTTCCACTGAAGCTTGTCCAAAAACATTTCCGCTGCATACAAGCAAGATTAAAAGCAAAAAATGCTTAATGTTAGACATTAAGAACTCCTTCGCTTTCATGTTGTTAAAGCTTGCTACATTGATTAATAGGGCTCCCCCTTTACCTAAAATCCTCATAATTAATATATTTCAATTCGAATAAAATCACCTCTTTCGACCAACAGAACTAAATTTACCTTGCAACCAAATTTACTATCCACATAATCTAAAATCTAAAAAAATGTCAATCCAACACATTATACCAGTAAATAAAATTCATTTTTGTTATTAGTCTCAAGAAAACGGGTGCAAAGTTACAATGTTTTTTTTAATATATGTCATTATTTCGTAAACTTTTTTATGTTGCTTCGTGAAATTTTTGTAGAAATTGAGCGTAAGTATTCTTAATAGTGGAGAACGAAAGCTCTTAATGAGTTCTATAAATTCCTCGAAATGAATTTATAGAACCCACCTAAAAGAATCTCAAAGATGCCGAAAATAAGAGAGTGAAACTCTAAAATAATTTTTAATAAAATTTAAACAGCTTCTTAGTCCCCACCTTAAATGATAAATTTTCTTTAATAAATCTCTAACCTTGATTTTTTTTATCTATTTTTGCAAACAATTTTGGAGAAGTTTGTGTGTTTTGTAACTTTGTAGGGTCTGTTTTCTCTGAAAGGGTAGAGGGGTGTTTAAATAGTGTAGATGCTTTTAATCATCTTCTGGAATTGAACTAATAGTGATAATGAGAGTGTTATGATAGGAACGAACTTTGTTGATTTCTCTTTTAATGTTTGATTTATCGTAAATTTTATAAGGATGAACAAAATTGTTAGTAAGGAATTTTTCTCGGAAAATGTAGTCAAGTTGGAGGTGGAAGCCCCTTTGATTGCGAAGGCAAGAAAGGCCGGTCACTTCGTGATTGTGCGTGTAGGTGAAAAAGGCGAGCGTATGCCGTTAACTATTGCCGGTGCAGATGTAGAAAAGGGAACAATCACTTTGGTTGTTCAGAAAATTGGTGTTTCTTCCACTAAATTGTGTAACCTAAACGTGGGAGATGAAATCACCGATTTGGTGGGTCCGTTAGGGAAAGCTACCCATATTGATAATTTTGGAACAGTTGTTTGTGCCGGCGGTGGTGTTGGCGTTGCCCCTTTAATGCCTATCGTTGAAGCTCTGAAAAAGGCGGGAAATCGTGTGATTACTGTCTTGGCGGCTAGAACCAAAGATCTTATTATCATGGAAGAACAGATGAGAGCATTTTCGGATGAGGTGATTATCATGACAGATGATGGATCTTACGGTAAGCAAGGTTTGGTGACTAATGGAGTGGAAGAGGTGATTCAAAGAGAAAAAGTGGATCTTTGTGTTACTATTGGTCCTGCTATCATGATGAAGTTTGTCTCTTTGCTGACTAAAAAATATGATTTGCCTACTATTGCCTCTTTGAATACTATTATGGTAGATGGTACAGGAATGTGTGGTGCTTGTCGTATTACTGTTGATGGAAAAACTAAGTTTGTTTGTGTGGACGGACCTGAATTTGATGCTCATCAAGTCGATTTTGATGAGATGTTGATGCGTATGGGGGCATACAAAGATATTGAAAAGGCTGATATGTATAAAATTGGTAAATAATTGAATATGGCTGAAGATAGAAATGTTGCATGGCGCGAAGAGTTGCGTCAAACAATAAAAAATAAAGAGAGAACAGAGATCCCTCGTATTCGTATGAATGAGTTGAATGCTCATTATCGTGCTACAGTTAGTGAAGAGGTTAATCAGGGACTTTCAAAAGAGCAAGCCATGGAAGAGGCTAAACGTTGCTTGGATTGTCCTACTCCTACTTGTATGACCGGATGCCCGGTTTCTATCAATATTCCGGGTTTTATTAAGAATATTGAAAGGGGTGAATTCTTGCAAGCGGCTAAAGTCTTGAAAGAAACTAGTGCGTTGCCTGCTGTTTGTGGTCGCGTTTGTCCGCAAGAAAAACAGTGCGAGTCTCAGTGTTTCTATAAGTTGAAACTTAAAAAAGAACCGGTGGCAATTGGTCATTTGGAACGTTTTGCTGCCGATTATGAGAGAGAAAGCGGTATGGTTTCTGTGCCGGAAATTCAATCTAAAAACGGCGTGAAGGTGGCTGTCGTAGGTTCCGGTCCTGCCGGTCTATCGTTTGCCGGAGATATGGCTAAATTGGGCTATTCTGTAACTGTTTTCGAAGCTTTGCATGAAATTGGTGGGGTGTTGAAGTATGGTATCCCAGAATTTCGTTTGCCTAATTCTATCGTTGATGCTGAAATTGTTAGCTTGAGTAAAATGGGGGTAGAGTTCGTGAAAGATTGTATTGTCGGAAAAACTATCTCTATTGATGATTTAAAAGAAGATGGCTTCAAAGGGGTCTTTGTGGCAAGTGGTGCCGGTTTGCCTCGTTTTATGAATATTCCGGGTGAAAACCTTATCGGTGTTATGTCTTCTAATGAGTACCTTACTCGTGTCAATTTGATGATGGCGGGGGACGATGAGGCTGATACTCCTGTATTGAAAGGTCGTAAAGTGGCGGTGGTTGGCGGTGGTAATACTGCTATGGACTCTGTTCGCACGGCTCTTCGTATGGGCGCAGAGAGAGCTATGATTGTTTATCGTCGTTCTGAAGAGGAGATGCCGGCTCGTCTGGAAGAGGTGAAACATGCAAAAGAGGAGGGGGTAGAGTTTATGACTTTACATAACCCTATCGAATATGTTGGTGATGATAAGGGGCGTGTTAAGGCAATGCGTTTGCAAAAAATGGAATTGGGTGAGCCTGATGCTTCCGGAAGACGCTCTCCTGTAGAAATTCCGGGTGCAATCGAAGAGATTGAGGTGGACGTTGTGATTGTTAGTATTGGCGTTTCTCCTAACCCGATTATCCCTAATTCAGTAGCAGGATTGGATGTTTCTGCCAAAGGTACTATCATCGTAAATGATAATATGCAATCCTCGATCCCTATGATTTTTGCCGGTGGTGATATTGTTCGTGGTGGTGCTACGGTTATCTTGGCTATGGGGGATGGTCGTGCTGCAGCTAAAGCCATGCATGAGTTCTTGATGAAGTAATTCTTTATTAAGGAGTTCTATAAATTCTCCGGTTATAATTAAGAAAGTATAAATTGGGAGATGATTTTTATATTACGGCGTGTTCGAAATGTTCGAATGCGCCGTTCTTTTCTTTCAAAGGGAAATTCTAAAAAAATAAAACAGTGTTGTACAGCATATTTTTTATATAGATATTGTTTTGTTTGAAAATTAATACGTAAATTTGCACGCTCTTTAGAAGTTGTTTAAATTTTATTTTGCGGATATTAAGAATCTCAAAGATGCCGAAAATAAGAGAGTGAAACTCTAAAATATTTTTTTTAATAAAATTTAAACAGCTTCTAAGGAAATTTCTAAAAAGTTTGACCTTTGTTGGGAAACGAAAGGAAGAAGACAAGGCCATGGTTAGATTTAATGTTTAATTTATTATAGGATATCTTTATTGGTATGAAAGCGTCATTTTCAGATGTTTTTGCTCCCAAATTGTTCTCTTGCATGAAGAGTTATGATAAGGGGCAGTTTGTTACCGACCTGATGGCCGGAATTATTGTGGGAATTGTGGCTATTCCGTTGGCAATTGCTTTTGGTATTGCTTCAGGTGTGGGACCTGCAGAGGGGTTAGTAACGGCAATTATTGCGGGGTTCTTTATCTCATTTTTGGGTGGTACTAAGGTGCAGATAGGTGGTCCTACCGGTGCGTTCATTGTTATTATTTATGGTATTATTCAGCAATATGGATTGTCCGGGTTAATGATTGCTACTGTCATGGCGGGAATTTTCCTGATTTTAATGGGAGTCTTTCACCTTGGTAGTGTGATTAAGTTTGTTCCTTATCCGGTTGTGGTCGGTTTTACCGGGGGTATTGCTCTTACGATTTTTTCTACGCAAATGAATGATCTGTTTGGTTTGGGAATAGAAAAAGTGCCGGCTGATTTCATCCATAAATGGCTCTGTTATTTTGAGAATTTTACTCATATTAATTGGTGGGCTTTGGGTGTTGGTGCTTTTAGCTTGTTGGTGATTATTCTTACTCCTAAAATCTCAAAAAAAATCCCGGGCTCTTTAATGGCCATTGTTATTTCTACTATATTGGTAATTGTTCTAAAAAATTATTGTGGGATTTCCTCTATACAAACTATTGGAGATTTGTATGAATTGCCTTCCGGTATTCCTGCTCCTCGTATGCCGGAGATGGCGTTGAGCGAAGGTCAAACCTTTTTCTCGGTTATTCAATCGTTGTTTCCTGCTGCATTTACAATTGCTATGCTCGGAGCTATTGAGTCGTTATTGTCTGCTATGGTGGCTGATGGTGTGATTGGTGATAGACATAATTCAAATACAGAGTTGATTGCTCAAGGTGTGGCGAATGTTGTTGTTCCATTCTTTGGTGGTATTCCTGCTACGGGAGCGATTGCGAGAACAATGACGAATATTAATAATGGTGGTAGAACTCCAATTGCAGGTATAATTCATGCCGTTGTTCTTTTGTTGGTACTGCTATTCTTGGGTAAATTTGTGGGGTATATTCCTATGCCTTGTTTGGCGGCTGTTTTGATTATTGTGGCTTATAATATGAGCGGTTGGAGAACTTTTGTTTCGCTATCAAAAGGTCCGAAATCGGATTTTTCCGTTCTGATTGTTACGTTTGTTCTAACGGTCATTTTCGATTTAACTATCGCTATCGAAATCGGATTGCTTTTGGCTGTTGTCTTGTTTATTAGAAGAACAACCGAATCTTCCGTTATTCGTGTTTTCCATAATGAATTGGATCCGAATGATAGTACAGATTATGCTTTGCATGAGGATAAATTAATTATTCCTGAAGGAGTTAGTGTTTATGAAATCGATGGTCCATACTTCTTTGGTGTGGCGAATAAATTTGATGAAATCATGCAGGATTTGACTGACCTTCCTAAGGTGCGTGTAATCAGGATGCGTAAAGTACCTTTTATTGATTCTACTGGTTTGCATAACTTGGAAACGTTATGTTTGAATTCAAAAAAGGCTGGCATCAAAATTATTCTTTCAGGTGTTAACGATAGAGTGCGTGCTACGCTGATTAAAGCGCGTCTGCAAAATATTATTGGGGAAGAAAATATCTGTTCTAATATTAATGAGGCTTTGGCAAAATCGGCTGAATATGTAAAGTAGTCTGACGGGGTTGATGTGCCTCTAAATTGTTTCTTAAGATTTTTTTTTTTTATTATTTTGCCGTTAATAGTGGACTATTATCAAAAAAGAATAATAAAAATAGGTTTAAGGTGAGTTCTATAAATTCACCGTTTAAAATTTAAAAAGTGTAAATCGAAGATTGAAAAACTTTTCGGTACTTTTTGATTTATTTTGGCAAATTGCTGCTTGTCAGTCGGTCATAGTGCTTGCACTGCTTCCTTCTTTCGCACAGCAATTTACTCGAAATAAATTCAAAAATTCCACGAAATGAATTTATAGAACCCACCTCAAAGAATCTCAAAGATGCCGAAAATAAGAGAGTGAAGCTCTAATTTTTTTTTCAATAAAATTTAAACAGCTTCTAAATAATCTTCTGACTTATGCTTTTTTTTGTACTTTACAAACATAGGAACTTAAACTATACAAGATGAAATACTTGAATAACGAGACAGATGCGATAAACCTTTTTGAAAGTTACATAAAGAAAATCATTTTCAGCGAAGATGGAACTGCAACTTTCTTCATAAACTGGACGGAATCTTACGAAGAGCTAAAACTTGTTTGCAGCTATTGTAGCAATTACCAATCATGCATCAAGCCCTTCAATCCTTTTTCAGAAAGTAAGCTATTGCTATGCAACGGCTTTCTGATAACTGGCTTTTCATACAAAAAGACCGATAACGGATATACTGTCCAATTCAATTTCGACCTCGAATACGAAGGCTTCATCAGATTTGAGTGCTGTGATTTTTATATCGAGATCAGTGACACTCATACTCCCTTTCAACCCGGTGGCAACGACAACCTGATAGACAATCCGCCGACATAAAGTTCAGCTTCTGATATTTATATCTGTCAAATGGGGTCTGTGTACTACGATGAGCATCTGCAGGATTTCATGGGCGATAAGTTTATTGACTATGGTACTATGTACTTATATAATTATGTAAGTAATAGCTAAATGGAAGTAGTGTTGTAAGCAATGCTCCTTTATATTGCTGTTGGGACGAATGTGGGATTTTCATTTTCCCTAAGCCAATATACGGTTGGATTGGCTTAAAAATATAGTCAGAATTGTGCGGAATGTGTGATTTTTTTACAGATTCCGTACGATTGCGAAAAATTTACGGTAATCCGACATACCTTTCTTCCTCTTTAGACTAAAAACTATTTTTGCCTAATTTTTTTTACATCTCCACCGAAAATTTTCGGTGATCCAAAATTTACGGTGATCCAAAATTTACGGTGATCCCATTTTACGGAGATCCGATTTAATGACAAAAAAAAAGAGACTACCTTTCGATAATCTCTTTTGTGGTCCCAATAGGATTCGAACCTATGACCCCCTGCTTGTAAGGCAGGTGCTCTGAACCAGCTGAGCTATAAGACCGGCTTTAAGTTTTTTAGTAGTGGTCCCAATAGGATTCGAACCTATGACCCCCTGCTTGTAAGGCAGGTGCTCTGAACCAGCTGAGCTATAAGACCATTTATTTCCCCAAAGCGATGCAAAGGTAATACTTTTTTATTTATTACAAAATTTTTTCTCAACTTTTTTTCTAAATAATTTCAGCAACAACGTAAGTACTCCCTCCGATATATATCAAATCATCTTCCGCTGCATCTTGTTTTGCTGCGTTATAAGCCTGAATAACAGTTTTATAACACTTTCCCTTTAGATTGTATTGTGCAGCAAGTTCAGATAGTTTAATTTCAGACATGGCACGTTTCCCTTGGGCTTTGGTGAAATAGTAGATTGCATCTTTAGGAAGAAGTGAAAGTACTGCTGATACATCTTTATCTCCAACCATGCCGAACACAATTCTTAATTGCTTATACTGCATCGTGGATATTTGTTTGGTGACTTGAGTGATTCCTGCCACGTTGTGTCCTGTGTCGCAAATTGTGCGTGGCGACAAAGATAAGGTTTGCCATCTTCCTAATAGATGGGTTTGCTCTATCACGTTGGCAAAGCCATGTTGCATCGCTTCTCCTGAAATCGAAAATCCTAATAGTCGGAGTAAATTTACTGCACACCATGCTGTGCGCATATTTTCTCGCTGATAATCTCCCAATAATGGTGTCTGTATGGTGTCATCGCCAATGCGAAACAGTTGACGCTCTATTTGGTCTTTTCCTTTCTCGTTTCGCAGGTAATCTACCGGTATCGACATGGCCTTAAATAGTGGCGTAGGAACACTTTGGGATACATTTTGCATGATTGAGCAAACTTCTTCCGATTCATCTCCAATCAAAAACGGAACTCCGGGTTTCATGATGCCGGCTTTTTCTGTTGCTATCTTGGGAATTGTATCTCCTAATATATCTTGATGGTCGTAGCTGACATTGGTTACCAAACTTAGTACAGGTTGTATGATGTTGGTGCTGTCTAACCGTCCTCCTAAACCTACTTCAATAATCGCAACATCAACCTCCATTGCTCGAAAATAATCAAATGCCATGGCTACGCATACCTCGAAAAAAGAGGGATAGACCTCGTCGAAAAATTCTTTATGTTGTTCAACAAATTGAATGACAAACTCTTCTGAAACAACTTCCCCGTTCACGCGAATTCGTTCTCTAAAGTCTTTTAAATGGGGTGAGGTGAATAAACCTACTTTATAACCGGCTGATTGAAGAATGGAGGCAAGCGTGTGGGATACAGACCCCTTGCCGTTGGTTCCTCCTACATGTATTGTTTTGAATGAACGATGGGGATGATTTAATCTTGCATCAAATTTTTCCATGCTCTCTAATCCTACTTTGTAGGCGGAAGACCCTACTACTTGAAATAGTGGTAGGCGGTTGTAGATAAACTGAATTGTTTCTGAGTATGTCATCTCTTTATTATTTATGCTTTAACACAACAAATTTAATGAATCTTCTAAAAAAAATAACAAAAAAACTTTCTTTTTCAAATTCTATATCCTAACTTTACAAACAACAAAAGAAAAGTTTGAAATGGTTGCTTGTATAAGAAGTTGTTTAAATTTTTTTGCAATAAAATTTAAACGGCTTTTAAATATAGGATGATGATACCATTTGTTGTCCTATTTTTTTAGGATGACTGCAAGTTTATGAACTTCTTCTTTAAATCTAATTGAAAACACTAAAATTTGTAGATTATGGGTGCGAAGAAAAATTTTGTTTTAGATACAAACGTAATCCTTCATGATTATAAGTGTATCTACAATTTCCAAGAAAATGACATCTATTTGCCAATAGTTGTCTTGGAAGAGTTGGATAAATTTAAAAAGGGGAATGAGCAAATCAATTATAACGCCCGTGAGTTTGTGCGTGAATTAGATTCGTTGAGTAATAGTGATGATCTATTTAAAGATGGTGTTGATTTGGGTATAGGATTGGGAAAGTTGTTTGTTGTGACAAATCCTGAATATCCGGAAATTATTGCTAAGTCATTCTCTGAAAAAACTCCGGATCATCGCATTTTGGCGGTTGTTCATTCTTTGGCAGAAAAGAAGAAAAAGCAAAAATCAATACTTGTTTCTAAAGATGTAAACCTTCGTATGAAGGCGAAATCATTGGGGATGGAAGCGGAAGATTATATCACAGATAAGGTTACAAATGTTGATATCTTCGATAAGGAACAAGAGACGTTTTGTGATATTGACCCTGCATTGATAGACCAATTGTATTCTTCTCCTGCAGGAATCCCTTTGAAGGAATTTAATCTCAATGTTCCTATTGACCCTAATGATTGTTTTATCCTGAAGAGTGACCGTTCCTCTGTGATGGCAAGGTACAATGCAGCTACTCAGATGGTCATGAAGGTGAAAAAGGAGAAGGCATTTGGTATCGAAGGGCGTAATGCGGAACAGGCTTTTGCGATTGATGCGTTATTAAATGAAGAGGTGAAATTGGTAGCTGTAACTGGTCGTGCCGGTACTGGTAAAACATTGTTGGCCTTGGCTGCTGCATTGCATCAGCATGAAAAATATAAACAAATCTTGTTGGCTCGCCCTATTGTAGCTATGTCTAATAAAGATTTGGGATTCTTGCCCGGAGACGAAAAACAGAAGGTGGCTCCTTATATGCAACCGTTGTTCGATAACTTGAATGTGATTAAACATCAGTTTGGTCCGAATAGCAGAGAGTTGAGATTGTTGGATGATATGCAGAAAAATGAACAATTGGTTATCGAGGCTTTGGCTTTTATACGTGGACGAAGTTTAAGCGATACTTATCTTATTGTTGATGAGGCGCAAAATTTAACTCCTCATGAGGTTAAAACAATTATAACTCGTGCCGGCGAGGGTTGTAAAATCGTATTTACCGGAGATGTTCAACAGATCGATACTCCTTACTTGGATATGCAGTCTAATGGGTTGGTTTATATGATTGATAAAATGAAAGGTCAGGAGCTCTTTGCGCACGTTAATCTCATTAAGGGTGAACGTAGTAAACTTTCAGAGTTGGCAAGTCAATTGTTATAACATATTAATTGAATGGTGTTTGCCTTATAGTCATGATTGTTTTATGGCTATATAGGCAAACATTTTTTTTTGTCGTTTGGGTTTCTCCATCTTCTTTTTTTTCTTCTCTCTTTTTTCTGTTTTTGTTTCTTTACTTAGTAGATTGGATGCCTCTTTTAATGGCGACCCGATTGTGCTGAGGAGAATTATTCCTATCAAAATCCATTTTTTCATAATCGTTTGTTTTGAGTAAATGTTGTAGTAGGTATAACACCGATATGAAATAATTGTTTATAGGGTAGATAGTTTCAATCGTAATGGTTAGAAGTTAACTATTATGTTCTTGAAGTAGATTTTTAGACTATGATAATTTATGAGTCGTAAATAGAAAAATCATAATTTATAGGAGTTACTTATAAACATGTTTCGAAGATGCTTCCTTTTGTGTAAAAATATTAAGGAAAAATAAACTCAATAAAAAAGTCAACAATCTTTCTTTGTTGTGTGTATAGATTCTAAACTAAATTTATACAACTATGAAAAAAAGTCACTTAAGCCTCGTACTCTTGATTTTAGGAGCGGGGATATTTCTCTACACGCAAGGACGAAGTTTAGATAAGGAAATCGAGTTTGAACAAGTCCCTCAAAAGCAATCTATTGATGTTAGTTCGTTCGATTCTGTGGATGTCGATGTCCCTTATTCATTGGATGGAGATCCTGCTCAAACCATGGATATTTATTATCCGGATGAAGCAAAACCTTATAAAGTGATTGTCTTGATTCATGGCGGGAATAGCTTTGGAGGAGACAAGAGAGCGATAAGTTTGGAGCCGATTATTCGTGAGATGGTTGAGGATGGATATGCGGTGGCAAGTATTGATTATCGTAGTCCGGATAAGGCTACGTGGCCGGCTCAATTATATGATGCCAAAGCTGCTATTCGCTACATCAGAGAAAATGGAATGTTATATGATCTGGATACTGAGCGAATTGTAGTTTGGGGTACTTCAACCGGTGCGCATTTGGCTCTGATGTTAGGTGCTACCAATGAAAACCCTGAATATGAAGATTTGAAAATGGGTAACTCAAAGGTCTCTTCTTCGGTTCAAGGTGTTGTCTCTTGGTTTGGTTTGAGCGACCTCGTTGATTTCCCTGTTGGAGCTGATGCGGCTAACGAGGTTATCGGTTTTGATATTCCGGAATTGTTGGTTAGAGACTCGTTGGCTTTGGTGGATGGTAAAATGTCCGCTCCAAGGTATGAGGAGTGGTTGGAAACTTTGAAAAATGCAAGTCCTATATATATGGTTACGGAAGCGTTCCCTCCAACTCTTTTGGTGCATGGTACGGATGATGAGGTGATTCCGTGTAAGCAATCTATCTTAATGTATAGAGAAATTAATAGGAGATGTAATGATAATAGAGCTACTTTGAGAATCCTTAAAAAAGCGGGTCATGATAGTCCTGTATTCTTAGATAAGGAAAATATTTTGGAAGATATTGCTTGGGTCGATCAAATTAATTTCCCTCAAGGTAGAAGAAGGTAATTGATATTGCTGCTTCTTAGATGTTGTTTGAATTTTATTTCGATACCAAAGTTTATAATAATTAGGGTAGGGCGGTGTTGCAGGCAATTCCGCCTTGCCCATTTTTTTGTACCTTGTCTATTGGTGTGTTATGAAATTTCTGACTCTTTCAATCGTTTTATTAGGAACAATCATTTTTTTTCTATACATTTGAAAGGTAAAATCTGAATATATTCCGTAGATTGACCTATGTTGTTATTTTTTTTTGCATCTGTAAAAGGAACGTGCATCTTGAAGGTGTGTTGTCTTACGTTACTTTAAAATAACCTATCGGAAAGAGACATCCGGTTATAATACAGTATAATTATGGCTCAAATGATCAATTTTGGAAACGAACTGATTCGTATTAATACCGAAAAAAATACAATTGAGTACTCTTTAAATCAAGGTCGAACTTGGTATGTTAGATGTACAAGTTCTTCTTATGGCTGTTTTTGTGATTTGTTGGTTTATGGTAAAGAACTTTTAGCTTGTACGTCAAAGGGTGTGTATTACTCCGTAAATGAAGGTCGAACTTGGTTCGCTCGATGTGCGAGTTCTTCGTATGGCGATTTTATTCAACTTTATTTTGATGGAAAAAATCTTATGGCAACAACATCTAAAGGAGTGTATTACTCCACAAATGAGGGACGAACGTGGTTAAAAAGATAAAAGTTTCCAATGAGAAGAAATTTGCTTGAGGCGATAGTTAAATTTGCTTCTACCTGATAAAGATTGCTATTAGTCCTATAATTTATTCTGATGTGGAATCTTGTTTTTTTTTTGAAAATGTATTGGTGATTTGTCTATGTTATTTTGCTAAATATCCCTAAAATTATTCTAGTTGCAGTGCTTTGTAGTGCTAAGTTCTTGATATTTAGAATGATAATCTATGTGTAAATTTGAATTTTTGCCAGGATTTTATTTTAAGATACTGATAGTTAGAGAGTTAATATATTAACGAAGAAAAAATTGCTAAAATATTTTAAAAAATTATTTTGAAATAAAAAAAACTATTTTTAACTTGCGAAAGCAAAATAGGAGAATTTTGCAACGATGTAAGAGACTTGATATTCTGTTATAAACTCTTTTATAAATTAGAAGTTGTTTAAATTTTATTTCGAGTAGATTTGTGATAGATTAAAAAGAATTTCAAAGATGCCGAAAATAAGAGAGTGAAACCCAAAATAAATTTAAACGGCTTCTTAGAGTTACGAGGTTTTTTTAGACTGGATAGTTTTGAATAACCTGACCTCGTTATCTGATTGTTTTGATAATTATAGAAGAGAAAATATGTTTAATTTTGCAAGATGAAAACCATATCTGCAGTAAAAGTAAGTAAGTGATAAAAATCAAATCAAAAATTAACAGATAGAATAGTTTATCGCATCATAATAGGGATTATTAATGTAGGTCGAATTTAAACTTTATTGTATGAGCGGCAAGTGTAAATTTTCATTAGCTGTTACATTGCTTTTTGTAACTTTTATGGCGAGAGCCGAAGTCGTTATTAACGAGGTTATGCCATGTAATATTTCAACTAAATTAAATGATAATTATAATTATTCAGGTTGGGTTGAGTTTTATAATAGTGGAACTGATGATGTTAACATCAAAGGTTATGAGGTTTCCTGTTATAATGAAAAGGGCATTAAGAATGGCGAGAAAAAATGGAGTTGGTTGGTTCCC
The DNA here is from genome assembly GCA_015061185.1 of Bacteroidales bacterium. Classification (GTDB taxonomy): domain Bacteria; phylum Bacteroidota; class Bacteroidia; order Bacteroidales; family Paludibacteraceae; genus UBA1181. The sequence continues at coordinate 12,843 of SUWZ01000036.1, read as the reverse complement.
TACGATTGTACGATAGAGGCTGGAAAATATAAAGTTATTTATTTTGATAAACAACCGCCGGAAGCAGAGCAAGCTCCTATTCCCGGACATGCTCCTTATAAGGTGGATGTGGATGGTGGTCAATTGATATTGGTTGATGCCATGGGAGGCTTGGTAAGTTTGCTTACCTATTCGCCGATGTATCCTCATGTTGCGTTTGGTAAAGGTAGTAATGGTGAGGATAATTACATGGTTCCCACTCCGGAAAAGGAAAATGGGGTGGCTTATCCAATTGCAGAGAGATGTGCAACACCTACATTTGATGGAACTAAACCTGGAATTTTTTCTACCGGTAGTAAAGGTAGTATCTCTCTTGCTTGTGCAACCTCAGATGCAACTATCCATTATACTACCGATGGTTCTATTCCGGATGAAAATGATAAGGTTTATTCTAAACCAATTAGCTTTGATACGACTGTTTGTATCAGAGCAAGAGCTTTTAAAGAGGGAAAAATATTTAGTCCGATAATAACCGGTTCTTTTATCTTTCCTAAAAGTTCTTATTGTAGCGAAGGTAAAGATGCTCCAATCGTTTCTATAACTTCGGATGATGAGAATTTCTTTGGAGATAAATTAGGTATTTATCATGTAGGTACGAATGGGGCTACGGGAGAAAAATCATGTGTTGGATCAAGAGCAAACTATAATCAAGATTGGGATCGACCTGTCAATTTTGAATATTTTGTTAATAAAAAGCAAGTAGTTTCGCAAGAGGCTGAAGTGGCTATTATGGGTGGTTGCTCAAGACAATGGGATTTAAAATCGTTGAAAATTACTACCGGTAAGAAGACGGGTAATGAATTTTTTGTTCAAGTGGATAATAACGAGGCCGGGTACCCTTTCTTTAATGCAGAAACGTCTAAAATGGGTAATGTTTATTCAAGTTTGCAACTAAGAAACGGTGGGAATGGAGCTGAAGGTGAAGGAAGAATTAAGGTCAGAGATGGATTTATGCAATCTATCGCAAAGAGAATGGGTAACATAGATTATCAAGCTTATCAACCGGTTTCCTTCTATTTTAATGGTGAGTATATGGGCTTGATGGGATTGAGAGAACGTACCAATAAAACTTTTGTTGAAGCAAATTATGGTTACGATGAAGATGAAATTGATGTTATTGAGATTACTCAGGCCGGTTATGCCGCAACTTGTGGTGATACCATGGCTTATTCTCGTTTAATTGCATTTGCTACTCAAAACTTTGAGAAAGAGGATTTCCTTCTTAAACTCAATGACTATATGGATGTTGAAGAGTATATCAACTACATGATTTTTGAACAATTTGTTGTTAATACAGACTGGCCGGGAAATAATTGCAAAATGTGGAGACATCGTGCGGATGGGAAGTTCCGTTGGATATCTTTTGATACGGATTTTGGTTTAGGTTTGTATGATGCGTGGGGTGAAAATTATTGCGATGTTAATTCTGATATGATAGATTGGTGTTTGGGTGAAGGGAATAAGAATTGGGCGAACTCGCAAGAGTGGATAACACTTTTGTTTAGAAGCCTCATGAAAAACGAGGATTTCAAACAAATGCTCTTGACTAAATATATGATGCATTTGGGTACTATTTTCCAAGAAGAAGAGATTACGTTTGTTTGGGATTCCATCGTCAATGAAGTGGGTAAAGAGTTTTGTCGTGAGTTCGGTCATGAGTATTATGAGCCGGATTTAAAGAAAAAAGGGGAGGAGATGTTTAAATTTGCTGTAAAAAGAACCAATATAATCTATGAGCAATTGGCAGAAAGATATGCATTGACAAATGAACTTGTGGAGTTAAATTTGTCTTGTGATAATGAGGTGGCCGGTTTCTATATCAACAATGCAGAAATCGCTCAGAATAGCTATTCTTTAAAGTGCTTGAAGGGGATGGATGTTGTGTTGGCTGCAAAACTTCCTGAAGGCTATTCTGTGAAAAAATGGGTAGTGAATTCGAAAGATGTTACAGCTCCAACCGTAACATTATCTGTTGATGATGAGACAGAAGTGGTACTTTATGTAGAGAAAGCTGATGTGGCTATTCCTTCTATTGTTATCAATGAAATTTGTTCTAAAAACACCTTCTGGGAGGATGCTTCAGGTAGTAAACCGGATTGGATTGAGTTGTTCAATGCAGGCGAAACAGCTGTAGATGTGGCCGGACTTTATTTGTCCGATAATCCGGATAACTTATTGATGCATAAAATTCCTTCCGGATATTCTTCCAGCATTATTGCTCCCGGTGGTTATATGCTGTTGTGGGCTGATGATGTAAAGGGTACAAGTCCTATTCATGTTGGTTTCAAATTGTCTGATTTGGCGGGTGAAACTATTACATTGAGCAAAGTTGTTGATGGTGATTCTGTTATCATTATTGATCAAGTTGCGATGAAGGGATCTGTTGGCGAGAACAAGTCTTTTGGTAGAGTGACAGATGGCGCAGATGATTTCCAAGTCTTTGATGTTTGTGCAAATGGTTTTGGAAATTCGGCTACTCCGGGTGCTCAAAATGGTTCTATCGATTGCGATGAACTTATGAGAGAAAATTCGGTTTTGGTTAACTTCGATTGCGAATATGCCGGTGCATCGTGGATGATTAACGGAACTGAACAAACCTCTGATAGTTATACTGCTTTAAAAAATAAAAATATGACGATGAAACCTGTTTATCCGCCTATTTGTCAATTTGATTATTGGGAGGTTTCTCGCGAATATCAAACCACTGAGGATATATTGACTTCTTCTTCTACTTGGTCTTACTTCTATTCTGATACCATCCCTACCGGTGATTGGTTTGCTCCGGAGTATGATGATGCTGAGTGGAGTACAGGATATGGCCGTTTTGGTTACTCTGACGATAGTCGTTCGTATGATACCGAATTGGATTATGGTGAGGTGGATTCTATGAAATATATAACTGCTTACTTCAGAAATCAATTTGATATTGATAATTTTGAAAAAATGGATTCTTTGTTGGTTACTCTGACTTATGATGATGCAGCAGTTATTTATGTTAATGGAAAAGAGATTAATAGATACAATATTACTTCTGATTCTATCTCCTATAATACGCTTGCTAATACTTATATTGATGAGAGAACTGAGAATATTTATATTTCAAAATCTTTGTTGAAAGAGAAGGATAATGTTATTGCAATTGAAATTCATCAGAGCGGTGGAACTAGTTCGGATATGACTTTCTCTATGAATGCAGAAACTAGTTTCATGACGAATGTTATTAAAACAGAAGAGTTGACCTTTACTCCAAAAAATGATTTGACTTTCACTCTTCATTTGATTTTCAATGAAGAACCTACGCCTTCTAAAGTTTATCTTTCTGCAAATACAGAGGGTTGTGGCTTTGTGGTAAATGAAACTGCTATCAATTCTTTGACAGATACGATTGATTGCATGACGGGCGATAGAATCTATTTATCTCCAATCATTCCTGATGGTTATATGTTTGATTGTTGGGATATTAATGGTAATCTTGTCTATACAGAGAATGCTGATTATGTGCAAATCAAAGAGACTGTTGTTAAGTTGAAAGTGAAGAAGATTATCTTGCCTGCATTGCTATTGAATGAAATCAGTATTGCGAATGTAAGCAAAACTTCAAATTGGGTTGAGATTTTCAATAATGTGCAAGGTGCTACATCTTTAGCTAATATTTATATCTCTAATACTCGTTCTGATTTGTTGTTGTATAATTTGTCCGGCTCTATGAGCGAGAAGTCGCATGCGCTGTATTGGGCTGATGGTGGAAAGACTCCTTTTCATTTGCCTTTTGAAATTGCTGAGGGGGATACGCTTTATCTATCTGCTGTGTATAACAAAAAAACTTATCCTTTGGATTCTGTCGTTTGTAAATCACATGTGCAGGGTGGTTCTTATGGTAGAACTACTGATGGTAATAAAAACTGGACTGCTTTTGCATTCTGTATAGATGATTTGACAAGCGAGGCTACTCCGGGAAGTAAGAACGGTTCTGTGGATTGTGCAAATGAAATCTTGAAAAATCAAGTTATTGTCAGAGTGGAAGCTAATGCTGATGACTTAATTTACATGGTGAACGGAGATTCGGTTCAAGCGGAAGGAAAGTTATTGGAGTTTGTTACTTACAAGAATAAATATGTCTCAATTGAGCCTTATACAATGAATTATAAATTCTCTCATTGGGGCGAATCTACCATTATTTCTGAAGAAACAGACACTATTACTCTTGCAGATTCTAAGACGGTTTGGAGCTATTTCTATGACTCTATTGCACCGGCTGAGGATTGGAATACAATTGATTTTGATGCTTCTGATTGGAAAACAGGTAAGGGCAAATTTGGATATAAGTCTAATGTAACTTATGATACACCGTTGGATTATGGTGACGATAGCCAAAATAAATACATTACAGCTTATTTCCGTTATGAGTTTGATATCGAAGATGTTAGTCAGGTTGATTTTATCAATTGCGAGTTCTTGTATGATGATGCAATGGTAATGTATGTGAATGGTGTTGAATGTTTGAGATACAATATCGAACAAGGTGTTGATACGGCTTCTGATTATATTGACGACCAAAAGGTTCTCTATGCTTTGAATAGTGATAAGTTGGTGACCGGAAAGAACGTTATCTGTGTGGAGGTGCATCAGTATAATGGTCAAAGTTCTGACTTGACATTTAAGGCTAACGCCGAAATGAAGAGAACAATCATTGAAAGATCGAATACAATTGATGAGAAGGTTCCGGCTGAATTTGTAGCTGCTAAAGATACAACCATAATGTTGACTGTAGAATATGAAGAGGGATATGATCCTACTGGAATAGAGGTTGATGTTATTTATGTAGATTCTGAGGTTAGCATATATCCTAATCCTGCAACAGACTTTGTGATGATGGAGGTGCAAGGTGAAAATTCATTCAATTATACAATTTCTGATCTTTTTGGACGAATAATTGATGAAAGTTATTGCAATTGTCATAAAAAACAATTAAATTTATCAAATATTACTCCGGGTGTTTATATTATTCAAATTGTTGGAGAAAAGGTTAAACATCAGGGCAAACTAATTAAGAAGTAAAATTTTCATAGAGAACAACGTCGAAGAGGGGGTGCCGTCCGGTACTCCCTCTTTGTTTTGTTATATCTGTTTCGTGACAGTCTGAAGTCTGCAGCTTCTTAATTGATATTTTGAATTACTAGTTTTTCTTTATGATTAAAAAACAATCTAAACAAAATGTTCTTCAAAATCACCTCGCTTGCTTTATAGAAGTTGCTATAAAACAACTCCTTTTTGAGCCTTTCGTTTATAATCCTATTTCATTTTTTAAAAATTCTCCGGTGTGACTGTTAGGGTTTTGTGCTACTTCTGTAGGTGTCCCTTCTGCAACAATCATTCCGCCGTTCTTTCCTCCCTCAGGACCCATGTCAATGAGATAATCTGCGGTTTTTAGAACATCTAAATTGTGTTCTATAACAATAACGGTATTTCCTTTATCAGTTAATAAATTAAGAACATTCAAAAGTATTCTAATATCTTCAAAGTGCAATCCCGTTGTTGGTTCGTCTAAAATGTATAGGGTTTTCCCGGTCTCTTTTTTCATCAACTCTGTTGCCAATTTGATGCGTTGGCTCTCTCCTCCGGATAGAGTGGTGGAGGGTTGCCCCAATTTGATATATCCTAAACCTATCTCTTGCAACGTTTTAACTTTTCTGTAGATGGTTGGTATGTTCTCAAAAAATTCTACTGCCATATTGATGGTCATGTCCAACACATCTGCAATCGATTTCCCTTTGAATCGCACTTCCAAAGTTTCTCGGTTGTAGCGTTTCCCTTGGCAATCTTCGCACGGAACTAATACGTCCGGAAGGAAATTCATCTCTATGGTTCTAAATCCATTTCCTCCGCATGTCTCGCACCGACCTCCTTTCACGTTGAAGGAGAATCTTCCGGGTTTGTATCCGCGCATTTTGGATTCCGGCAACGTGATGAATAGCTCCCGTATATCGCTAAAAATTCCGGTGTATGTTGCAGGATTGGACCTTGGTGTTCGTCCTATCGGACTTTGATCGACGTTGATGATTTTGTCTATATGTTCTATTCCCTCTATAGATTCGTAGGGTAAAGGATCTTGAAGAGATTTGTAGAAGTGCTGACTTAATATAGGTTGCAAAGTGTTGTTAATCAATGAAGATTTTCCGCTTCCGGAGACTCCCGATACGCAGATGAATTTCCCTAATGGTACTTCTAAAGTCACATTCTTTAAGTTATGTCCCTTGGCACCTTTTAAAATTAATTTGTTCCCATTCCCTGTGCGTAGTGTGGTTGGAACGGCAATCTCTCTGACGCCGTTCAGATATTCGGCCGTTACCGTATGGGTTTTGAGCATCTCTTGCGGAGTACCCGAAAATACCACTTCACCTCCCTTTCGTCCTGCCAACGGTCCCATGTCTATAATGTAGTCAGACTCCAACATCATGTCTTTATCATGTTCAACCACGATAACAGAATTTCCTATATCTCTAAGTTGTTTGAGCGAATTTATTAATCTAACGTTGTCTCTTTGATGTAGTCCAATACTTGGCTCGTCTAAAATATAGAGTACATTCACCAACTGAGACCCAATTTGAGTGGCAAGACGGATACGTTGACTCTCACCGCCGGATAGAGAAGCAGTAGCCCTGTTTAGGGATAGATAATTTAAACCAACATCCAACAAAAATTGCAATCGAGTAGAAATTTCTTTCAAAATAAGTTCTGCAATAACCTGTTGTTTTTCAGATAATTTTGCAGGAATAGTCTCAATCCATTCTTTCAACTCGATAATGTCCATATTGGCCAATTCAGAAATATTTTTATCTCCAATTCGGAAATGTCTCGATATATTGTTCAGACGGGTTCCTTCACACTCCGGACAAACAATTGTTTTACTGAATTGTTCTGCCCACTTCTGAGCAGAAGCAGAAGCGTCTCCCTCCTGTTGCATCTCTATGTAACGAATGACCCCATCATATCTATAGGTGGTGTCTGATAAACCTAAACTGTTACTCTTGATGCCGATTCGCTCTTCACATCCGTTCAAAATAACATCTAATGCCTCTTCTGGAATTTTGGAAATAGGCGTTTTGATAGTAAAACCATACTTTTCGCCGATACTTTCGATTTGCCAAAATATCAATGATTTTTTATACTTTCCCAAAGGAATTATTCCCCCTTCGTAGATACTCAGTTCTCGGTTCGGAATAATTTTATCCATATCAATTTCGTTCACAACTCCCAATCCTTTACATTTAGGACAAGCACCATGAGGAGAGTTGAAAGAAAAATTATGAGGAGCAGGCTCCGGATAGGATATGCCGGAGGTCGGACACATTAGTAATTTACTGAAATGCCTGATCTGAGTCTCATCTTTTTTTACGATACAAAGAGTCCCATTCCCCTGTTTTAATGCAGTACGAACAGAGTCTTTAATCCGTTTTTCATTCTTTTCGACGATGGCTAATTTGTCAATTACCACCTCTATTGTATGGTTTTTATAGCGGTCTAATTTCATGCCGTGAACAATCTCGCAAATCGCACCATCTACCCGCACATTTAAGTAGCCTTTTCTGCGAATCTGTTCAAATAACTCTTTGTAATGCCCTTTTCTTGAATTTACAACCGGAGCCAAAATGAGTACGGAACAGCCATCATATTCTTGTTTAATTAATTCTAAAATCTGCTCCTCTGTGTATTTAATCATTTTCTCTCCTGTTACGTAGGAAAAGGCTTCTCCTGCCCTCGCAAATAGAAGTCGGAGGTAATCATATATCTCAGTGGTGGTTCCAACGGTTGAGCGAGGATTTTTGTTGGTTGTTTTTTGTTCGATGGAGATGACAGGACTCAAACCGGTTATTTTTTCAACATCCGGACGTCTCATTTCTCCTAAAAAACTGCGAGCATAAGCAGAAAATGTTTCTATATAGCGTCTTTGTCCTTCTGCATAGATGGTATCAAACGCTAAAGATGATTTTCCACTGCCGCTCAACCCTGTGATTACGGTTAATTGATTGCGCGGAATTGTTACATATATGTTTTTTAAATTGTGAGATTTGGCTCCAAAAACCTCAATCTTTCCACTTTCAATTTGCTCTTTTTTCTCCGTTGTTGGCTTTACCATGAATTTTACTGCTTTATAGCGAATCCTCTTAACGACTCTTCCGAATATCCCAATTTAGATTGTCGATAGGATTGACTGCGAATCGTAATTTATAGAAATCGCTTATTCAAAACGCAAAGGTAATTATAAAATCCTTATTTCTGAATTTAAATTTTTCTAAAATGTGTGGTTAATTAGAGAATTTGAACTATATTTGATTGCTAATTTAGGACAAATTGTAAAAAAATGAAATTTAAGATTGAGATTAAACGTACTTTGTGGTTGTTTTTGTGTGTAGGTTTGAGTTGCTTCCACTCTTTTGCTAAAAAAGAGGATGGTTCATTTCATTTCTTAAATATTCCTTATTCAGCTCGGGTGGCAGGTGTTGGTGGTGAGAATATTTCTATTGTGGATGATGATGTTAACCGCTTTTATGCGAACCCATCTTTGTTATCAACAAAAGTCCATACGGGATTGTCTATCAACTATCTAAACTACTTTGAGAGTGCCAATAGCGGCTCCATCTCTTTTGCGTACGCTCTTGATAGCCTGAACGTTTTTGGAGCCAATTTCCTCTTTATGAGTTATGGGAAATTTGATGGGTATGATGAGTTTGGTACTCCAACCGGGACCTTCTCTGCCGGCGATTTTGCTCTGAATTTGGCTTATTCTCGTTATTTGGGTGCCGGATTTCGTGTGGGGGTTGCTATAAAACCTGCCTACTCCTTTATAGAAGAATATAATTCGCTTGCTTTGGGTGTGGATGTTGGTGCTACTTATTACAACGAAAATATTGATATGTCTGTGGCTTTGACTTTCCGCAATTTTGGCTTCCGTTTCTTTGGCTATTATGACGGGCAAGATAGGGAGGCTTTGCCATGGAATTTACAAGTGGGTATCTCAAAACGTTTAAAACATGCCCCTTTCCGATTCTCTTTGACCTTTGACCGTCTTAATGATTGGAATTTGGATTATTATCGTCCTCCAATTTCTTCTCCGTTATTGAATGATGTCGAAGAGGAAGAGAAAAATAATAACGAGATTAAGGGCGGAGATATGTTTTTTAGACATCTCGTTTTCGGGGTGGATCTTTTATTCTCAAAGCACTTTTATCTTTCTGTAGGTTATAATCATCGTCGAAATAGGGAATATACGTTGAGCAATTCGCGAGCTCCAAGAGGTTTTACCTTTGGTGCAGGTTTTAAGGTGTATAAGTTTAGTTTAGATGCAGCCTACGCAATTTATGGTGCTAAAGGTAGTACTTTTACATTGTCATTGGCAACAGCATTGAACTCATTTAAGAAATAAAAATAATTGCTTAAGGTGATTTCAAAAAATTGAGCTGAGATGATAAAATAAACATCGTAGAGGGTGGAAGTTACCATAAATCAAAAAGAAGAGATGAAAAAAATTATTGTTGCAATTGATGGTTTTTCATCGTGCGGTAAAAGTACGATGGCAAAGGAGTTGGCAAAAAGTGTAGGTTATGCATACGTGGATAGTGGAGCCATGTATAGAGCGGTTACTTTGTATTGTCAACGTAAAGGTTGGATTGTAAATGGAGTGGTTAATCAAGAGGAATTAAAGAAGGTTATCGACTCTATTTTGATAGAATTTTCATATAATCCGGATAAAAATCGCAATGAAACGTTCTTGAATAAAGAGAATGTGGAAGATGAAATTCGCACGCTTCAAGTATCTGAAGAGGTGAGTATTGTGAGCTCTATCGGTTTTGTCAGGGCTGCAATGGTGAAACAACAACAAGCTTACGCAAAAGATCGTGGAGTTGTTATGGATGGTAGAGATATTGGAACGGTGGTTTTCCCTGATGCTGAATTGAAGATATTTTTGGTGGCTTCTGCTGAAATTCGTGCTCAAAGGCGATATGACGAGTTGATAGCAAAAGGGGAGAAGGTAAGTTTTGATGAGATTTTGGAAAATGTGAAACAACGAGATTTCTTGGACCAAACTCGTAAGGAGAGTCCGTTAAGAAAGGCAGAAGATGCTATTGAATTGGATAATGGTAATCTTACGTTGGAAGAGCAACGAGATTGGTTGTTGAAACGTTTTAAGGAGGTGGTGGAATGAAAATCGAGATTGATGAAAATTCAGGATTTTGTTTTGGTGTAGTCACTGCTATAAACAAGGCAGAGGCAGAGTTGGCTATCCAAAGGGAACTCTATTGTTTGGGAGATATTGTTCATAATAGTATGGAGGTGGAACGTCTCTCTCAAAAAGGATTAATCACCATCAATCGGGAAGAGTTTTTGAAACTGCGGAATAAAAAGGTTTTGTTTCGTGCGCATGGGGAACCTCCTTCTACCTACGAACATGCATTAAAAAATGAATTGAATGTAATTGATGCCACTTGTCCGGTGGTGCTGAATCTACAAAAAAATATAAAGAAGGCCTATCAACTTTCAGATAAAGAAAAGACACAGATTGTTATCTACGGAAAATTGGGTCATGCCGAGGTTAATGGTTTGGTGGGACAAACAGAAGGAAGAGCAATTGTTGTGGAGAGTGTGGATGATCTGTTGAAAATCGACTTTTCAAAAGATATAAAGCTTTTTTCTCAAACAACAAAATCCATAGAAGGATTCAATCAGATTGTGGAAGAGATAAAATCCCGTATAAATCCAAGTTCAACGTTTGAGTATAATGACACAATTTGCAGGCAGGTGGCTAATCGTATTCCTAAAATAATAGCTTTTGCTGCAAAGCATGAACTCATCTTATTTGTGAGTGGAAAAAAGAGTTCCAATGGAAAAGTGTTGTTTGATGAGTGCCGAAAAGTTAATCCTAATATTGTTATGATTTCAGACTTGGAAGAGTTAGATTATACAATATTTGGGAAGGTAAATTCGGTTGGAATCTGTGGAGCAACTTCTACCCCAAAATGGTTGATGGAGGCATTAAAAAGAAAAATAGAACAAAATATAAACTTTTAGTAAGATGTATCAGATAAAAACAATTGGAATTCTAACGTCAGGAGGAGATGCTCCTGGTATGAATGCAGCTATTCGTGCCGTAACTCGTTCGGCTATTTATCATGGTTTGAATGTTAAAGGTATTTACAGAGGTTACAAAGGTTTGATATCCGGCGAGATAAAGGAGTTTCAAACACAAAGCGTTAGTAATATTATTCAACAAGGAGGAACAATCTTGCGCACTGCTCGTTGTCAAGAGTTTATGACAGAAGAAGGTCGAAAAATTGCTTACGAAAATATGGTGAAAGAGGGGATTGATGCCTTGGTGGTATTGGGTGGTGATGGAACTTTTACCGGTGCAAAAGTTTTTGCTAATGAATTTAATATTCCAGTAGTTGGAGTTCCTTGTACTATTGATAATGACCTTTGTGGAACAGATTACACAATTGGTTATGATACGGCTTTAAATACGATTGTTGAATCGGTTGATAAGATTAGGGATACAGCCAACTCACATGAACGTCTTTTCTTTATCGAAGTTATGGGGCGTGATGCCGGATTTTTGGCATTGAATTCAGCTTTGGCTTCCGGTGCTGAGGCTGCAATTATTCCGGAAATTGTAACTGGAGAGGACCAATTAGAAACATTGATTCAACGTGGATTTAGAAAGTCTAAGAACAGTAGTATCGTGATTGTTGCAGAGAGTGATTCTACCGGTGGAGCATTGGGAATTTCTGAACGACTAAAGAAAGAACACCCTGAGTATGATGCTCGAATTACTATTTTAGGACATCTTCAAAGAGGTGGAAGACCTTCTGCTTATGACCGAATTTTGGCAAGCCGTTTAGGGGCAGCCGCCATAGATGCTTTGCTTGATGAACAACGAAATATTATGGTGGGAATTGTGCATGATGATATTGTCTATGTTCCTTTCACTAAGGCAATTAAAGATGATAAGCCGGTGGATGCTGTTTTAATGGATGTGTTAAAAGCTTTGTCTTGTTGATAGCCTATGAATAAGTGCATTTCCTTGATTGCGTTTCTTTTTGTTTTTGTTGGAGTCTCTGCTCAAAATAAAATCTATGTGTCGGAGGCGACTTCCAACTACATCAATACTTTTTATAAAATCGCAATCAGGGAAATGTATCACTATCGTATTCCGGCCAGTATAACTTTAGCTCAGGGAATTTTGGAGTCGGGGAGCGGAAAAAGTGATTTGGCTACAGTTGCGAATAACCATTTTGGGATAAAGTGTACCAGCGATTATGTCGGGAAAACTTTTTTGAAAGATGATGATAAAAAGGACGATTGCTTTAGGGTTTATGAAAACGCAGAAGAGTCATATCGCGATCACTCGCTCTTTTTGGTAAACAGACCTCGGTACTCGTTTTTGTTCAATTATGGGGTTGATTACCATGCTTGGGCTATTGGATTAAAGACGGCAGGGTATGCAACCAATCCTAATTATCCTCAATTGTTGATTGATGTGATAGAGCAAAATCAGTTGTATGAGTTTGATAGATTCCCCGAGAGGTATGTGCTGCATGAGGAAGAACAATTGTATATTGTTAAAAAAGCATTTGGTAATTGGACTCCTAAAATAACTGAACATGAATAATTGAATTTTGTATATTTCTTTGGAATTGAATATAGGCAGGTTCTTTATTGTTGCGCCTCATATCACGGCTCTTTCATTTAAAAATCACATAATCGCATATCTCCCCTTACCCGATTCATTTCAAGTCGGGGAAATCTCTA